>JAYSDS010000102.1:15101-23445 GCA_041914265.1 Roseomonas sp. | reverse complement strand
CTACCGGGCAACAGGCACCGCTCGCGAGACTTACAAGGGGCAACGCCCCTCCAATCCTGTCAACGCTGGCGGGGCTACCGTCCTGACCAGTGCACGAACCGCTTCTCCGCCACCAGGAACAGCAGGTTCAGCAGGTACCCCAGCGCGCCGGCGAGGAAGATCACCCCATACATCAGCCCGCTTTCGAACAGCGACTGCGCGACGATCACGCGTTGGCCGAGCCCATCCGTGCTGCCGATGAACATTTCCGCCACGACGACGATCACGAGCGCCAGCGAGATGCCTGCCCGCATCCCCACCAGGATCTGCGGCAGTGCCTCCCATATCATCACATCCCACAGGATGCGTGATTCGGATGCGCCCATCACTCGCGCCGCGAGCACGCGCGTCCGCCGCGCATTCATCACGCCGTAAGCGGCGTTGAAGAGGATCACCAATGCCGCGCCGAAGGCCGCGACGGCGATCTTGGTACCCTCGCCCACGCCGAACAGGATCAGGAACAGCGGGAACAGCGCGGAAGCAGGCGTGGAGCGAAAGAAATCCACGATGAACTCGACGGCGCGATAGACCTGTTCCTTGGCGCCCAGCGCGACGCCGAGCGGCACGCCGATCGCCGTCGCCACCAGGAAGGACAGGATGGTGCGGGTGATGGTGCGCTGGAGGTCGTGCAGCAGCGGGCCATTGGCGAAGGCGGCCATGGTGTCGCGCCAAGTCTCGGCCGGCGTCGGCAGCAGGATCGGGTCGGCGAGCCGCAGCACTGTCGCCAGCCACCACAGCGCGATGAAGCCCGCGGCGCCGGCCACGGGCATCAGCACCGCCTTCATGCGGCGACGGGCCGGCCGGCGACCGCGGCCTCGAAGACCTGGAGACAGCGCCGCTTGATGGCGACGAAATCCGGGTCGGACAGCGTCTCGACGCCGCGCGGCCAGGGCAGGGGGATGGCGAGGTCATCCGCGACAGTGGTCGGCCGCCGCGTCAGCATCAGCAGCCGGTCGGCCAGCGCGATGCTCTCATCGAGGTCATGGGAGACCAGCAACGTCGTCACGCCGAGATGCTTCAGCACATCCTGCAGCAGTGCGCGCAGGTCGAGCGTCGTCTCGAAATCCAGGGCCGAGAAGGGTTCGTCGAGGAACAGCACCTCCGGCTCCACGGCGAGGGCCCGCATCACCGAGACGAGCTGCTGCTGCCCGCCTGACAATTCGTAGGGGTAGCGCGCCAGGTCGAAGCGGATGCGGAACTCGGTCTTCAGCCGGCTGAGCCGCGCTTCGATCTCGCCCTTCGGCAGGCCGAGGCGCCGCATCGGGTAGCGGATGTTGTCCGCCGCGCGCAGCCAGGGGAACAACGCCTCGCGGTAGTTCTGGAAGACGTAGCCGACGCGGACGTCGCGCACCTCCCGCCCGTCATACAGGATCGTACCGCCATCCACCGGCAGCAGGCCCGCCGCCATGTTGATCAGCGTGGACTTGCCGCAGCCGTTCGGTCCGAAGATGGCGAGGATGTCGCCTCGCTTCACATCCAGGTCGAAGCCCGAATAGACGGGCTGTCCGCCGAAGGCCTTGCGCAGGCCCCGGATCGACATGGCGGCCTCACGTGGCGTGATGGCCGGCGGGTGCGTGCCCATCACAGCGCCCGCATGAAGCTCCCGACATCGAAGGGCCCGCGTACCACGCCCATCTGGATGCCGATATCGACGAATTTCTGTAGGTCGGCGCGATCCTGCGCGGTGAACTCCCGCACCATCTTGAAGGCGGGCAGGGGCACCACGGCAGCAAGGTCGGCGGGCGTGTTCAGGTAGCGCGTCAGCGCCTCGCGCGTCGTGGGATCGGTGCGGATGGTGTCGATCGCCTTGGACCAGGCACGGGTGAAGCGTTCCGCCACGTCGCGCTTCTGGTCGAGGAAGCGCCCCGCGAAGCCCGCGCCGGCAGCGTAAGCCTGCGCCTCGGTCCGGCCGAGCAGGTAGGTCGCGATCACCCCGGCTTCGAGCATCTTCATCGCGCCTGCCCGCGCACCGATCGTCGCGACGGGTTCGAGCGTATAGGCCGCGTCGAACTGCCCTGATTGCATGGCGCCGATATGCACGCCCATGGGTTGCTCGACGAGCGTGTAGTCGCGCCCGTCCTGCAGCCCGACCGCCGCGAGCACGCCGCGCGCCGCGGCCATGTTCGCCGGGCCCGGGGCGGAGGCGATGCGCGCCCCGCGCAGGTCGCGCAGGGATGTCGCCGTGCTGTGCGGCCGTACCACGAACTGTTCCATCCGGTTCGCGGCGTTCTGCCCGTTCAACGCGAAGTACAACACGGTGTTGGCGCGTCGCGCGTCAATGTTCGCCCCTTCCAGCGTCACCAGGTTGGTGCAGGCATCGACGTCGTTCGCGACCAGCGCCTGGACGATCAGCGGATGCGTGGCGAGCGTCGTGCCCTGCACCTCGATCCCGACCTCGGTGAAGAAGCCGCGCGACAGGGCGACGAAATAGGGCAGGGTGGACGCGGCCTCGAACACTGCGACGCGAACGGTGTCGGCGGCGCGCGCCTGGCCGATCACGACGGGTGCGGCAAGGACGCCAAGGACGAGCGAACGACGGCGCATGGCGGGGTTCCTTCAGCTCAGCTTGGGATAGCGGGCGGCGTCGAAGAAGCTGCTGCCGGCGACATAGGCGCGGCCCGGCGACATGTCGGGCGGCGGCCCGGCCTCGCCAGCGCCTTCGAAGGTCAGTTCGCACTGCACGCCGGACGGGTCGTAGACAAACAGCTGCCACAGCGTCGTGCCGGGCACGAGGAACTCGCGCCAATCGAGCCCGGCGTCGCGGAACCGCGCGACGAAGCCCTGATAGCCGCGGCAGGACAGCGAGACATGGTCGATCGCCGCCGTGCCGGCCGGCGCGCGGCCCTCGGCCCCCAGCGCCGGTCCGCCGGCATAGATGTGCAGGATCGCCGGCCCGCCGGCGACAGGTACGTAGAACCAGGCACCCGGATAGCCGAAATCCGGCCGGAAGCCGTTCCGCAGCCCCAGGATGCGCGTGTAGAAGGCGATGGTCGCGTCGAGGTCGTTGGTCTTCACCGCGACATGGAACAGGCCCGCGACCAGCGGTTCGGCGGGCGGTATCTCGGGCATCCGGTCAGGCTCCCAGCGCGTGTCTCGCGCCGGGAGGCGTGCAACGCCTGTGCCACGAGCCGCCGCGGCGATGGCGCCAGAACCTGGGTCCCATTGCCCATGGAAGCACCCGACCTGACCACGCCGTACGCAGCCCGGCGGTTCAGCCGCGGCCCAGGGCTCGCAGGGCCTTGGCGCGTCCGAGCTGCGCCACCGCGAGATGCGGCATCTCCCGCAGCGCCTGCTCGAACACGGCAAGCGCCGCTTCGTTCTCGTTCAGGCGCAGCAACGCTTCTCCGAGCGCGGAGAGGGCCGGCGCGTGGCGCGGATCGAGCGCCAGGACGCGGCGAGCCCGATCGGCGGCATCGCTCGGCCGCGCCATCTCCCGCAGCACGTGGGATTCCTCGATCAGGCCGGGCCGTTCGTCCTCGTCCAGTTCCTGCGCCCGCCGCGCCGCGGCGAGCGCGGCGTCGTAACGGCCAAGCTGGCGCAGCAGGGCGGAGGAGACGATATGTGCCCAGGGGCTGTCCGGATCGAGGCTGAGGCCCCGCTGCTGCGCCGCCAGCGCTTCCTCCGGCTGGCCGAGCGCATGCAAGGCCTGGGCGCGGCCGTAATGCGCCGCCGCATAGGTCGGCCGTTCCGCGACGAGCTGGTCCATCATGGCGAGCCCTTCATCCGCGCGCCCACCGCGGACCAGCGACCGGGCGATGAGATAGGTGAGGGTCGCGACGGTCTCGGGGTCGCGCGCGCGGCGGCGCAGGGCGGTCAGCCGGTCGCGGACTTCCTCTTCCTCGATGCCGAGCTGGGCGATGTGCCAAGCGTAGAGGCGGGGCGAGACGACCCGCCAGACCTGCGGCGCCGCGAGGGCCAGCAACCGGTCCGGCCCCTCCGAGGCCGGCGCGGAGACATCGGCGACGACGCCATGTCCCGACAGGCGCAGGCGCAGTTGCAGATCCTGGCCGGCCTGGATGATCTCGCCGCTCAGCCGCCGCTCGGGCCAGCCGAGCAGCTTGCGCGTCAGCGAGGCGAGCGAGTGCAGCGACAGCCCGACGACCGGAAGGTTGAGGTCCGGCGTCGAATTCTCCAGCTCCGTCGAGGGGCGGTGAAGCGTCTCGGACAGCGTCTCGGTCGCGGTGGCGTCGATGGCATCGAGCAGGCGGGCGGCCATCACCTCCGGCGTCAGGCCCTGGCTGGCGAAGGAAGCGGGCACCGCGATCGGGGTGAACTCGATCGGGTCGTTCAGCGCCTGCCGTGCCACCAGGGCCAGCATGGTCAGCCCGATGAGGGAGGGAATGGCCCCGAGGGCGATGCGCGACAGCGCGGACCACAGCCTGCCCCAGCGTCGCGCGGCCGGCTTCGCCTCGGCGGGGGCGGGCGGCGGCGGCTCGACAGCGTCGTTCTCCTCGGGTGGCGGGGTGCTCTCCATGGCGTGAGGAGGTAACGGGAAGCCGCATCGGACGGCAAGCTGCCTCACGCCGTTTTCGCGAAGGACGGAAAGGCGTTAACCTCTGCTTCAAGGCCCCGAACCGGGCCGGGAGGATACGAGGCCATGACAACGACGCGACGCGCGTTCGGCGTGACGACCCTTGCCGTATTGGCGAGCCCTGCGCTGGCGCAGTGGCAGCCAACGCGGCCCATCCGCATGCTGGTCGGCTTCGCGCCGGGCGGCGGTACCGACATCACCACGCGCAGCATCGCCGGGCGCCTGCAGACGGTGCTCGGCCAGCCCATCGTCGTCGAGAACCGGCCAGGCGCCGGCGGCAACCTGGCCAGCGAGGCCACTGTCAACGCCGCGCCCGACGGATCGACGCTGATGATGGGCACCATCGCCTCCCTGGTGATGAACCCGATCATGACGCGGCTGAGCTTCGACGTGCTGACCGACCTCACCACCATCGGCCGCTCGGTCGAGGTGACGAACTTCCTCGTCGTCGCGCCGGAGAAGCCCTGGCGCAGCCTGCCGGAGCTGATCGCCGCGGCGAAGGCGCGGCCGGGCGAGCTGTCCTATGGTTCCTCGGGCGTCGGCGGGGCAGGGCATCTGGGCGGCGCGCTGCTCGATTCCATGGCGGGGATCGAGACCATCCACGTGCCCTATCGCGGCGGCGGGCAGCTCATCACGGACATCCTCTCGGGCAAGGTGGATTTTTCGATCGCCACCGCCGCGACCGTGCTGCCGCATATCGAGGCCGGGCGGCTGCGTGCGCTCGCCGTGCCGTCGCCGCGGCGCAGCGCCCTGCTGCCCGACCTGCCCACGGTCGCCGAGGCGGCGAACCTGCCTGGCTTCGAGGTGGCGAACTGGTACGCGATGATGGGTCCGCGCGGCCTGCCGCGTCCGATCGTGGACCGCGTCAACGCCGCGTTGAACGACAGCCTCCGCGACCCCGAGGTCGTCGTGGGCCTGACGAAGCATGGGCTTGAACCGGCGCCGAGCACGCCGGAGGAGCTGACCGGCTTCATTCGCGCCGAGACGGCGAAGTGGCGCCCGATCATCGAGCGGGCGGGCGCGAGCGCCAACTGACGTACTGCCAGGCGGCGCACCTTGCGGGGTGCGCCGCCTGCCCTTAAGGTCACGGCAACAAGCAAGCGGGCCACGCCCGCGATCTTTTCGGGACCCGTCAATCGCACGCTGTCGCCGCGGAATGCCGCGGCGCTTTCATCATGTGCGGGAGACGGTCGATGACCGAAGGCTTCGTCGGCGAGCAGCGCCAGGATTTCGATGCGTTGCTGCGCAATCTTCAGCAGCAGCGGTCGGTTGCCGAGGAACGGCTGCATCGCAAGCAGCGCTTGGCCGCAACCTTCCGCATCTTCGCCCATCACGGCTTCGGTTGGGGCCTCGCGGGGCATGTCACGGCGCGCGACCCCGAATATCCCGACCATTTCTGGGTGAACCCGTTCGGCGTGCATTTCGGGCGCATCCGCGTCTCCGACCTGCTGCTGGTCGACCACGAAGGCCGCGTCGTCGAGGGCAACAAGCCCATCAACAAGGCCGCCTTCGCCATCCATTCCGAGATCCACGCGGCGCGCCCCGACGCGGTCGCGGCCGCGCATACGCATTCGATGCATGGCAAGGCCTGGTCGTCCCTTGGGCGGCTGCTCGACCCCATCACCCAGGATGCCTGCGTCTTCTTCGAGGACCATGCGCTCTTCGCCGAATTCAACGGCGTGGTGCTGGAGGAATCCGAAGGGGCAGCGATCTCCCGCACGCTCGGGTCGAAGAAGGCGGTGATCCTGCAGAACCACGGCCTGCTGACTGTCGGCGGCAGCGTCGAGGAAGCGGCCTGGTGGTTTCTCGCCCTGGATAATGTCGCGCAGGCACAGCTCCTCGCCGAGGCAGCCGGTACGCCGAAGCTGATCCCGGAGGAGACGGCGCGGCTGACGCAGAAGCAGATCGGCCGGCCACGCTCGGCACTGCTGAGCTTCCAGTCGCTATGGGAGGGCATCGTCGAGAGCGAACCCGAGCTGCTGAGCTGAGCCGCGCATCATGGAATTCGATTTCGACGCGCTGCCGGCGCGCGAGCGCTACAAGCTCATGGTCTCGACCGTCGTGCCGCGGCCCATCGCCTGGGTGGTCACGGCCGATGCCGAGGGGCGGCTGAACGCCGCGCCCTATTCCTTCTTCGGCTTGCTGTCGGACGATCCGCCGATCCTGTCGGTCGGCATCGCGCCGCGGCCGGATGGGGCGCTGAAGCACACGCTGCTGAACATCGAGGCGCGGCGCGAATTCACCGTCTGTCTCGTCTCCGACGCGACGGCCGAAGCGATGAACGTCACCGCCGCCGATGTCCCCGCCGGCGTGGACGAGGTCGCGCTGGCTGGGCTGACGCCCCTGCCGTCCACCCGCATCGGCGTGCCGCGCATCGCGGAAAGCCCGGTCGCGATGGAATGCGTGGTGCACGACCTGCTGCATCTCGGCCGCCGTGTCGCGGTGCTGGGGCGCATCCTGGCGCTGCATGTCCATGACGACTGCGTGCTCGATGCCAGCCGCCGCTACATCGATACGCCCAAGCTCGACCTGGTCGGCCGGATGCATGGTGAATCCGCCTATTCGCGCATCCGCGACCGCTTCGACCTCGCCCGTCCCGACACGGCCCGCATCACGGAAGCCGCGGCGGCGGGATTGCCATTGCCACGCATCCGAAAGGTCTGACCCGATGCTGACACGACGCCGATTGGCGCTGCTCGCCGCCGTGCCGCTGCTGGCGCGCCCCGCGCTCGCCGCCTGGCCCGAACGCAGTGCGCGCATCATCGTGCCCTTTCCCGCCGGCGGGGGGCTCGATCTGGTCGGGCGCCTGATCGCCGAGGCTGTCGGGCCCGCCATCGGTCAGACCATCGTGGTGGAGAACATCGCCGGCGCCGGCGGCGCCATCGGGATCGAGGCGCTGTCGCGTGCTCAACCCGACGGCTACAGCTTCGGCATCAGCGGCGGATCGACCATCACGCTCGGACCGCAGCTTCGCGCCACCGCCTACGATCCCTGGGCGTTCACTCATATCTCGCGGCTGGTGGTCAGCCCCTTCCTGCTCGTGGCGGGGACCGCGACGCCCTATACCGACCTCGCCGCGCTGCTGAAGGCGATGCGCGACACTCCGGATTCGGTGCGCTTCGCCTCGGCAGGCGTGGGGACCTCGACGCATCTCGGCATCGAATGGCTGAACCAGAAGCTCGGCACGCGGACGGAGCCGGTGCACTACCGTGGCGCCGCGCCGGCGCTGACCGACCTCTATGCGCGCAACGCCGATGTGCTGATCAGCGATGCCACCGCCTGGCCGCTGGCGCAGCAGGGGCGGCTGCGGTTGCTCGCCGTCAGTTCGGGGCAGCGCTGGGCGACCAGCCCCGACACGCCCAGCATCGCCGAGGGCGTGCCGGGCGTCGCCTTCGACAATTGGTACGGGCTGATCGCCCCGGGCGGCCTGCCCGCGCCGATTGGCGAACGGATGGCGCAGGAAGTCGCACGCGCCCTCGCGAAGCCGGAACTCGTCACCAGGCTCGAGGCCTCCGGCTTCACCCCGGCGCCGCTCGCCGGGCCGGATTTCGTCGCGCGGCTGCGCCTGGAGGCCGAGAATTGGCGCGGCGTGCTGACCGCGGGGAACATCAGCCTCGGCTGAGCGTCTTCTCCAGGAAGCGGCTGATCGGCGAGGGTTGATAGGGTGCGAAGGCGCCGCGCGGCGCGAAGCCCGCGCGGCGATACATCGCGAAGGCGGCGTCGTTGCGGATGCCGACTTCGAGCAGCAGCAGGCCGATGCCGCGGCGCACAGCC
>JAYSDS010000102.1:0-15049 GCA_041914265.1 Roseomonas sp. | reverse complement strand
GGCGGCGATGCGCCGCGGCGACGATCATGCGCTTCAGCTCGCCGCTGCGATCGCCGCGATCGAACAACGCGCAGCATCCCGCCGCCTGGCCGTCATGCCGCGCAACCAGCAGGGCGATGCCCGGCCGGTCGAGCGAGGCCGGGTCGATCGCGCGGCGGAATTCGCCGGGATAGAGCGCGGCCGCCACCGCATCCGACTGTCGCAGCAGGGCCGCGACCGCCTCCTGATGCGGCGGTTCGACCGCGACGCTGATCACCGCCCCTTGAACACCGGCTTGCGCTTCTCGTTGAACGACGCGATGCCCTCGCGCCGGTCCTCGGTGCCGACGAGCTGGTTGTAGCATTCCACCTCGAAGCGCAGTGCGGTGCGGATGTCCATCTGCAACCCGAAATGCATCGACCGCTTCGCCTGGCGCACGGAGAGCGGCGCGTTGCGCGCGATGGTGCGCGCGGTCTCCATCACCGCCTCGGTCAGTTCCTCGCGCGTCTCGACGACGCGGTTCAGGATGCCCCAGTCGCGTGCATCCTGTGCGGTGAAGGGGCGGCCGGTCAGGATGATCTCCTTCGCGCGGCGCTCGCCCACGATACGCGGCAGGGTCTGTGTCCCGCCCGCGCCGGGCATGATGCCGATGGTTACTTCCGTCAGCGCGAAGCGCGCCCCCGCGACGCCGTAGGCGAAGTCCGAGGCGAGGACCATTTCCAGCCCGCCCGCATAGGCATGGCCGGAGACGGCCGCGACGATGGGGATCGGGCAGTCGAGCTGCGCCCAATAGGCGCGTTCGAAGATCTCGTGCTGGTGGCGCCAGGCGGCATCGGTCATGCCGTTGCGCTCCTTGAGGTCGCCGCCGCCGCAGAAGGCCTTCTCGCCGGCGGCGGCGAAGACGATGCAGCGCGTCTCCCCCGGCTCCGCGGTGAGATGCGTCCAGACCGCGTGCAGGTCTCGCCCCATCTGCGTGTTCAGCGCATTCGACACATGCGGGCGGTTCAGCCGCACGACCGTCACGTGCGGCTCCGGCGCTTCGAGCTGCAGGGTCTCGTATTGGGGCAGGGTCACGGACGGTTTCTCCTCGATCATGATTCGGTTGGCCGCACCGTGCGACGGGATGCGGTTCCTGTCAGTACCCCATCGTCATGCGATCGCAACGCGAGTGTCGCATGGCGATCATCCGCCTCTGGCATGGCGGGCCGGAACACGGAGCCCAGCCATGAGCATCACCCGACGCGGCCTTCTCGGCGCAAGCCTCGCCATCCCCCTGGCGGAGGAGGCGGCGGCCCAGCCTGCCCAGCGCCCGCTGCTCCGCATCGCGGTGCCCGAGGTGCCGCCGACGCTGGAACCGGCGAAGGAGCTGTCGAATGTCGGCACCCGCACCACCTACTCCATGTTCGACACGCTGATCCGGCGTGACTTCCTTGGCGCACCGGATGGCGGCGGGTCCGAGCTGAGGCCGCATCTCGCCGAAGCCTGGGAACGTTCCGGCCCGCAGGAGCTGGTGGTTCGCCTGCGCGAAGGCGTGCGCTTCCACAATGGCGACCTGCTGACCGCCGAGGACGTGGTTTACACCTTCACCTCCCCGCGCATGTTCGGCGACCGTCCGCTGATGCCCGAGGCGCGGTCCTATTTCGCGACGCTCGCCTCGGTCGAGGCGCTCGATCCGCGCACCGTCCGCTTCCGTACCCGCGTGCCGGATGTGCTGCTCGAACAGCGCCTGGCCTCCTGGGCGTCCTGGATCGTCAACAAGCGCGCCTATGAGGAGCGCGGCTTCGAGGGCTTCGCGCTCAACCCTGTCGGCACCGGGCCTTACAAGCTGCGCCGGCTGCAGCGCGACCAGCTCGTCGCACTCGAGGCGCATGACGACTACTTCATGGGCCGCCCGACTGCCCGCGGCGTCGAGTTCCGCCAGGTGCCGGAACTCGCGGCGCGCGTCGCGGCGCTGCAATCCGGCGATGTGGACATGATCACCAATGTCACGCCGGATCAGGTCGCGACGTTGCGCGGGGCGCCGGGCATCGATGTGCGCGATGTCGTGCTCGCCAACGTCCATGTCCTGACCTTCGACGAACGCGGCCCGCAGATGGCCGACAAGCGCATCCGCCAGGCGCTCGGCCTCGCCATCGACCGGCAATTGCTGGTGGAGGCGCTGTGGGAAGGCAAGGCGGTGGTGCCGCCGAGCCACAACTACCCCGAATTCGGCCAGATGTTCCTGCAGGGCCGATCCCTGCGCCACGACCCCGCGGCGGCGCGGCGCCTGTTGCGCGAGGCCGGCTATGCCGGGCAGGAGATCACCTACCGCACCATGCCGAACTACTACACCAACGCGCTGCGCGCCGCGCAGGTGATGGTCGAGATGTGGAAGGAAGTCGGCATCAACGCGAAGCTCCAGGTGGTGGAGAACTTCACGCAGATGCGTGCCGAGGGCCAGCAGATCGGCAACAACTCCAACTCCACGCGCCTGCCGGATCCGTTGGGGGCGCTGTGGATTTCCTGGGGGCCGGATTCCTGGTTCCAGAAGTCGGGCGCCTTCGCCTCGACGGCCGAGTTCAACGCCGCCGGCCGCGCGCTCGAGGGCGAGACCGATCCCGCGAAGCGCAAGGCGCTGTTCGAGCGTCTGCTGAATGCCTGGGAGGACGCGGCGCCGGGCACGGTGCTCTATCAGCCGGCGGAGTTCTACGCGGTGCGCCGAACCGTTCGCTGGCGGCCGACGACCTTCTACTTCATGGATCTCCGCCCCGATAACCTCGCTTTCGGCTGAACCGATGACCCCGATCCGCCTGGTGCAGGTCAGCGACACGCATCTCTCCGCCACTCATGCCTATTTCGGCGTGAACTGGGATGCCTTCCGGCAGGCCATGGCGGAGGCGCCGCCGGACCTGCTGGTGCATGGCGGCGACCTGTCCTTCAACGGGCCGGCCGCCGAGGCGGATCTCGCCCATGGCGCGGCGGCGCTGGCCTCGCTCGGCCTGCCCTGGCGCGCCATCCCGGGCAACCACGACATCGGGGAGGCGCCGGCCTTCTCGCGCCTCGACCAGCCGGTGAACGCGGCACGCATGGCCGCGTGGCGGCGTCATGTCGGGCCGCAATGGTGGCGGCACGATGCGGGCGGTTGGCGGCTGGTCGGCCTCGACACCGCGCTGATGGGCAGTGGCCTGGAGGAGGAAGCCGCGCAGCGCGACTTCCTCGACGGGGCGCTCGCGACGCGCGGCGCGCGTCCCGTGATGGTCTTCATGCACATGCCGCCCTTCGACAAGGACCCGGACGACCCGGCGCCGACCACGGCCGTCATCCCGCATCCGGCGCGCGGGCCTTTCCTCGACGCCTGTGCGGAGGGCGGCGTGCGCATCATCGCCTGTGGCCACCTGCACACCTATCGCCGCCTGCAGCATCGCGGGATGGAGATCGTCTGGGCGCCGGCGACCGCCATGGTGGATGTCCAGCGCGGCTTGTCGCGCTGGCAGGCCTTCCCGCGTCCTGGCTATGTCGAATGGTGGCTGGAACCGGGCCGCGCGGCCCATCGCCTGGTCGAGCCCGAACGCATGTTCGTGATCGACATGTCGGGCTGGACAACGCGCAACAACGGCACGACCACGACGCTGCCGCCCTGGCCCGGCTCGCCCTGACGGCCCGGGGATGGCATCCTCCCCCCGAATGGAGGACGCCATGCCCGAGACCAACCTGCAGATCCTGCTGAAGCGCCGCCCGGTCGGCGCCCCCGTCTCCGCGGATTTCGACATCGTCGAAACCCCCATCCCCGAGCCCGGCGAGGGCCAGGTGCTGGTGCGGGCGCGCTTCCTCTCGCTCGATCCCTACATGCGCGGGCGCATGGCGGATGTGAAATCCTACGCCAAGCCGGTCGAGCTCGGCGCGGTGATGGAAGGCCAGACGGCGGGCGAGGTCGTCGCCTCCCGCCATCCGGGCTTCAAGCCGGGTGACATCGTGCTCGGCGGCTATGGCTGGCAGCGTTTCTCCGTCGTCGCGCCGGAGCGCCTGTTCAAGGTGCCCGAGGCCGATCCGCCGCTGTCCACCAGCCTCGGGGTGCTCGGCATGCCGGGGCTGACCGCCTGGACGGGCCTCGAGGACATCGGCCAGCCCAAGGCGGGCGAGACGGTCGTCGTCTCCGCCGCCTCGGGCGCCGTGGGCCAGGTGGTCGGCCAGATCGCGAAGATCCGCGGCTGCAAGGTCGTCGGCGTGGCCGGCGGGCAGAAGAAGTGCGATTTCGTGGTGAAGGAGCTCGGCTTCGACGCCTGCCTCGACCATCACGGCGACCTCGATGCGCAACTCGACGCCGCCGCGCCCGAGGGCATCGACGTCTATTGGGAGAATGTCGGCGGCAAGACCCAGGCGGCGGTCTTCCCGCGCTTCCGCGACTTCGGCCGCATGGTGATGTGCGGCATGATCGCCCAGTACAACGAGGCGCCAGGCGCCGATGCCGCCGGCGCGCCGGCAGGCCCCAATCTCGGGCCCGTGGTGCGCAAGCGGTTGCGCATCCAGGGCTTCATCGTCTCCGACACCGGCTGGTCGCGCTATGGCGCCTTCCGCACCGAGATGGAGGGCTGGATCCGCGAAGGCCGGCTGCGCTGGCGGGAGGATGTGGTCCAAGGGCTGCGCAACGCACCCGAAGCCTTCATCGGCCTGCTCAAGGGCACCAATTTCGGCAAGCTGGTCGTCGCCATCGACTGATGCCGCGCGCAAACCTGACCGGCGCCGGCCAGCAATTCGCCTTGCGCGGCACCGGAGCGCCCCGGATAGTCGGGGCCGGTGCTGATCGAAGGGCTCAGGCGCCGCTCACGATCTCGCATGGATACCCATGGACGACCTCGCCTCCCATGCCGCCGTCAGGCCGGATGGCGCGATTGCCGTGACAGGCCGGCGGAAGCGGAGCGCCTGGCGGCTATGGACGCTGATCGCTGCGGTCATGCTGCTGCCTGCCGCCATCCTCGCCGCCGGCGCCTGGGGCACGTGGCGCCTGGCCTGGTCGGAGACGCGGAGCGATCTCATCCGCTCCGTGGAGATCAACGCCGACTACGTCAAGCGTAGCCTCGAAAGCCTTGTCCGGATCGCGAACCGCATCGCGGATGCGACCGCCACGCTGCGGTACCGGGCGGGCGCCGAGGACAAGGCGGCGCTGACACAGCGCTTCGGTCCGCTGGTCGGCGAACAGGCGCTGCTCCACGCGGTGGTGGTCCTGGACGATGCGGGGCGGGAGATCCTGCGCATCGAGGCGCAGCCGGACGGCGCCCCGGAACCGCTGGGCGGCGGCATCCGGGAGGCGCTGGCCCAGACCGAGCCGGGAAGCCTCGCCATCGGGGAGACCTATCGCGGCGATGACAGCCTGACCGTCGCCTTTGGCCTGCGCCGCCGATCCGCCGGCGGTGCCGTGGTGTTGCTGCTCGATGCCGCACGGATCGCCGACGGCCTCGGCCGCCACGCCGAGAAGCCGAACGACACGGCGGTACTGATCCGCCGCGACGGACCGATCCTGGCACGGTATCCGGCCGCGCCGGGGCCCATGCCCGTGATGGCCAGCGGCGGGTCGCTGATGCGGGCGCTGGCGACGGACCAACCGAGCGGCCTCATCGTCGACACGACGCGGCGCGACGACCATCCCGTGGTCGTCGCCTTCCAGTCCGTCGAAGGGGCGCCGGAACTCGTCGTCGCCTCGGGACGTCGGCGCGGCGACATCGTTGCGAGCTGGCGCCAGGCGCTCATCCCGCTGCTGGCGGTCGGGCTGCCCGCGATCCTCGCGCTGTTCGGGCTCGTGCTCGTCGTGCGCCGTCAGCAGGATGCGCTCGAGGCCGCGATGGATGGGCTGGAGCAGCGCATCGCCGAGCGCACCGCCTCGCTGGAGGAGGGCCAGGAGCGCCTGCGCCTGGCGGTCGAGGCGGGGCAGCTCGGCACCTGGGAGACGGATCTCGCCAGCCATATGAGCACGCGCTCGCCCCGCGCACTCGACATCGTCGGCTGGTCACAGGATGCGGCCGTTGCGCCCTTCGACCATTGGGTGAAGCGCATCCACCTCGCCGATCGCTCCCGGGTCCTGAAATCCTGGGACCGGACCGTGACGGGGCGCCAGCCCTTGTATCAGGAGGAATACCGCTTCCTGCGCGGCGACGGGAACTGGCGCTGGCTGGAGAGTCACGGCGCCCCAGTGCGTACCGACCCCGAGACGGGCCGCGTCCTCCGCCTGGCGGGTACGATCCAGGACATCACCGAGCGCCGCGCGGCGGAGGAGCGCCGCGAATTGCTGACCCAGGAGGTCAATCACCGGGCGCGCAACGCGCTCGCCATCGTCCAAGCCATCCTGCGCCTGACGCGCGCCAAGGACGCGAAGGACTTCGCGCAACAGGTCGAAGGACGCATCGCCGCCCTTGCCCGCGCCCAGGCGCTGTTGGCGGCCGAGCGATGGACCGGCGCGCCGCTCGCCGCCATGCTGACCGACGAGCTGTCGCCGTTCGGTTCCGTCAGGACCAGCGAGCAACTGGGTGACGCCCGCTTCATGCTGGACGGATCGCCCGCCTTCCGCGTCCGCGCCGATGCCGTGCAGGCGCTTGGCATGGTCTTCCACGAGCTGGCGACGAACGCGGTCAAGCACGGTGCGCTCTCGGTGCCGGAGGGCCGGGTCGCGGCGACCTGGCGCGTCGATGAGGCCGACGGCCTGCTGCGCATGCGCTGGCAGGAGAGGGGCGGCCCCTTGCCGGGCCTTCCGACCCGGCGCGGCGTCGGTTCGCGCGTGATCGAGGCCACGGTGACGGGTCAGCTCGGCGGCAGCGTCGATCGGCGCTGGCCGGATGAGGGCCTGGTTTGCGACATCCTGCTGCCCCTCGCGCGGGTCAGGACCGACCCGGGGTAGAGCGTGATGGCCGCAGGTGCGAATGCACCGGAAGTCTGAAACACGCGATCAGACAATAGGCTGGAGCGTGGCTGGCGAACGAATGTGAACCGGTCACGCTCCAGGCGCCGGCGGCTATTCCGCTGCCTTGGCCACGCTGCCGGCGGCGAAGCGTGGCGCCACCTTCTCCATGAACAGCCGGATGGAGTCCGCCGCCGCCGTCGCCGGCATGGGGCCGAGGCGGAAGGAGCAGATCACGCCGCCGACGCCGGTGGCCTCGATGGCGGCCATCTGCGCCGCGACCGTGTCGGGGGAACCGGCGATCAGCGCATGGCCGGGATCGGTGCGCGCGGGCGGCACCTCCTCCTTCTTCATGATGATGCCCTGCTCGGCGTAGATCTTCTCGCGAAGGCGGCGCCGGTGCTCCTGCATCGCCTCGAAGGCGGGGATGCCGATGCGGCGTGCTTCCTCGTCGGTCGGGGCCACCACCACGTTCCGCCAGACCCAGGATTCATCCATGCAGCGCGCGACATGCGCGGCGTCGAAGCCGGCCTCCTCCATCGTCGCCTTGTAGGCGGCCATGCGCTTCGCCGTCGTCTCGTTCGACTGCACGTTCATCAGGAAGGGCAGGCCGCGCTTCGCCAGGTGCAGCGCGCCTTCCTCCGACGACGCGGCGCGGATGACGTAAGGGTGCGGCTTGGTGAAGGAGGTCGGGCGCAGCCGCGGTACCTGCAGCGTCCAGTGCTTGCCCTGATGCGTGAAGCCCTCGGGACTGGTCCAGGCCTTGAGCATGATGCCCTCGGCCTCCTCGTACAGCGATCCGGCATCCTGCCAGGGAATACCGTAGCCCTGGTATTCGTACACGTTGTACGCCGTGCCGCGGCCGAGCCCGACGATCACGCGCCCGCGGCCGAGATTGTCGAGCAGCGCCATCTGCTCGGCCAGCCGCATCGGGTGGTGCAGCGACACCTGCGCCACCGCGAAGCCGACCTTGATCCGCGTCGTCGCGGCGAGCACCGCCGCCGCGAAGGTCACCGGATCCACATAGGCGCAATTGCCGTCGAAGTGATGCTCGGCGAGCCAGAGCACCTCCACGCCGAGCTCGTCGCACAGCTTCGCCTCGGCGATACAGTCGGCGATCACCTCGGCGTCGCGATCGGGGTCGCGGCTTTCGGGGAAGAGGAAATTGCTGAAGCGCAGCATCCGGGGCTTCTCCGCTCTGGTCGCGGGAAAGCCTAGCGGAAGCTGGCGATCGCGCAACCTTCGCACTTGCACAAGGTTTCGGGGCGTTGCAGCCTTGCAGGTGATACTGCCGGGAGAGATGGATGATGACCACGCGTCGCATCATGCTCGGTGGCGCGCTGGCGCTGCCCGCGTTCGCCGCCCGCGCCCAGGACCGCCCCGTGCAGATCTATGTCGGCTTCGCGCCGGGCGGGAACATCGACCTCGCGGCGCGCATGGCGGCACCCTTCCTCGAGAAGCATCTCGGCGGCGGCACGCAGATCATCGTGGTGAACAAGCCCGGCGCCGGCGGGATGCTGATGCTGAACGAGGTCGCCGCCGCCGCGCCCGATGGCCGGCATGTGGCGCTCGTCTCCTTCCCCGCGCTCGTGACGGCGCTCTACGACAACACGCCGCGCTACCGCGTGGACAGCTTCGCCTATGCCGGGCTGCTGACCGACGAGCCCTACACCGTCTTCGTCGGCAATGACACGCCCTACCGGTCGCTGCGCGACCTGGTGGAGGCCGCGCGCGCCGCGCCGGAGACCATCACCATCGCCGGGGCGGGCGTGGGCGGCGCGCCGCATCTTGCCATGATGGCGATCGAACGCGCCGCGGGGGTGAAGTTCACCTGGGTGCCGACCCAGGGCGCGGGGCAGGCGATGCAACTCGTCCAAGGCGGGCATGTCGCCGGCTCGATTTCGACCGTCAGCCTGACGGTGCGCGCGCATCAGCAGGGCACGCTGCGCGTCGTCGCGGTCATGGAGCGCGAGCGCTGGGACAAGGCGCCCGACCTGCCCACCGGGATCGAGCAGGGGGTCGATGTCGCCGCCGGCTCCGCGCGGGGCCTCGCCCTGCCGGCGACGACGCCCGCGCCGATCGTCGCGCGCTGGGAGGAGGCGATCCGCCGCACCGCGCAGGATCCCGAATTCCGCGCCCTCGCCGAACGCGACTTCCTGATCGTGCGCCACATGGACCGCCCGACCATGACGCGCTTCGTCGAGGACCAGGCGGCGATCTACGGCCAGATCTGGCGCACCAGCCCCTGGAAGCAGTGAGATCGGCGCGCGGTGGTGCCGCGCGCCGGGGCCTGCAGCAAAGGGCGCGGTTCATGCCTCCGTCGTCGCCGTCACGCTGCCCTTGCGCACCGCGGCCTTGAGCGCGGCGTGGTCGCGTTCCGCCTGGTCGGCATAGGCCATCGCGAAGTCTCCCATCGCCTCGTCGAACTGGTCGCTCGATCCCAGATAGCCGGCGATCTCCGCGACATCCGCCCCCTTGGCGTGGGCACGGGCGAGTGCCCAGCCACAGATCTTGCCGTAGAGCAGCATCAGCTCGTCATCGAAGGTCTCAACCAGCGGCTTGATCTTCGCGTCGCGGAGCTGGCGCGTATAGAACTGCCGCCCCTCCGGGCCGGTGAACCAGCCGAGGAAGAGGTCCGAGGCCGGCTGGGTCAGCCGTTGCCCCATCACCACCCGTTGGCCGTGATGCCGGTAGCGGCTGGCACCCGCATAGGCTTCGAGCACGGAGGGAACCGCCTCCTTGAACTGCAGGAAGAGTGGATCGTTGGCGGCTGACATCAGCAGCGCGATCCAGCAACGCCGGCCGACGCTGCCCACGCCGACCACCTTGATCGCCGCATCCACGACGCGATACCGGTCGAGCAGCACGCGCCGTTCATCCGACAGGGTGTCGCGGTAGCTCGCGAAGACCTCGTCCAGTGTCTTCTCGAAATCCGCTTCCCGCGCGAAGTCGGGGTGGAAGATCAACGGCGGCGCGTCGCGGATCGTCGTGCGACCGCCCACCACGCCCGCCAGGCGCGGGAAATCGAATTCGGAACTGCTGCCGCTCATCGCCTTTTCGACCCGCGCGCGGAGCCTGGTCTGGACGGCGGGCGGCACGACCTGGGCAACGTCCTCGGCGGTGATCCGCGCGTACCAGGCATCGAGCGGGGCCATCTGCGCGAAGTCCCGCAGCCGCTTGCGGTAGCTGCGCGCGGTGCCGACGGCTGCCTCCCGCCCCAGCTTGTCAGGCAGGCCATTGGCGCGGGAGGCCAGCACGAGCGAGGCGACGAGCCGCTTCACATCCCATTCCCAGGGCGCGGGCAGGGTCTCGTCGAAATCGTTGATGTCGAACAGCACGTTGCGTTCAGGGGTGGCGAAGCCACCGAAATTCATCAGGTGGCAGTCGCCGCAGGCCTGCACATGGATGCCGGTCTTCGGCGTGCCCGCCAGGTCGCTCGCCATCACCGCGGCGGCGCCGCGATAGAAGGCGAAGGGCGATTGCAGCATCCGTCCGTAGCGGATGGGCACCAGCTCCGGCATGCGCTCCCCGTCGGAGGCCTGCAGCAGCGCGACCGGGTCCGGCCGGTCGGCGGCACGCTTCCAGGTGCCGTGCATCGAACGGGGGACGGTCTCGCGCAGGGCCTTGCCGGCCTCGAACTGCGCGTCCAGGGATCGGTCATGAGGCGCCGTGGCCTTGGGGGGTGGTACGGCCCCCGGCTCCTTGGCTGACCGGACGAGCCGGATCTTCGCGGTCTTTGTCATGGCGTTCGCTCCGCGCCCGAGCGGCCGCCTGGCGGCGGAACCGCTGGGACTGGAGCAGATTGCGCTCGCCAGGGCCGTAGCGAATTGACGAGGATCAAGCCGCGCGCCGGCGGCCGCACCTGGCAGACGGGGCAGGGGTGGCGGCCGGGCCCTCAGGCGCGGAACATGCCGCCGCCATCGACGTCTATCACGGTGCCATTGACGTAATGCCCGCGCGGGGAGGCCAGGAACACCGCCAGCTCGGCGATCTCCGATGCCTCGATGGGGCGGCCGAAGGGCAGGTTCGTCAGCGTGTCCGCCCAGCGTTCCTCGTCGCCGAACTTGAGCTTCGCGTTGGTCCGGGCCTGGGTCAGCATGCGGTCGGTCTTGGTCACCGCCGGGTTGATGCCGACAACCTTGACGCCGTGCTCCTGCGCCGCCGCGCCGATCGCCGAGGTGAAGGCGATCAGGGCCGCGTTGCCGGCCCCGCCCGCGATGTATCCCGCGCGCGGCGCACGTCCGGCCATGCCGATGATATTGACGATGGCGCCGGCCTTCCGGGCTTCCATGCTTGGCAGGTAGAGCTGGCACAGGTGGATGTAGCCCAGCACCTTCAGATCCCAGGCCTGCTTCCACCGCGCCATCGGGATATCCTGCAGCCGGCCGGACGGGATGGCGCCGGCGTTGTTCACCAGGATGTCGACATCGGGGAAGGCGGCGTGCAGGCCTTCGCGCTCCTCGTCACGAGAGAGGTCGGCGGCGTGCGTCTCGACGCGGATCTGACGGACGGCGCGGACTTTGTCGGCCGCGGTGGCGAGTGCGGCGGCATCGCGCGAGACCAGCACCAGATCGCAGCCCTCGGCGGCGAAGGCCTCGGCGCAGGCGAGGCCGATGCCCTTCGATCCGCCCGTGACCAGCACGCGCTTGTCCTGCAACTGCATGTCCATGGATCGTTCTTCCCCTGTCGAATGGTGAACTGGAGAGGGCTTTGCCCCCTCCAGACCTCCCCTACCAAAGGCCGAAGGGCCTTTGGAAACCTCCACTTGGTGCGGGGCGGGAGAGGCGGAAGAGATGGCGACGCGCGCGTTGGGGACCCAAATCGCGCCCCCACCCCACCCCCCGGGGCACTGGCCCAAAGCCACGGGGCTGTTTAAGACGTGGGGGGCCCGCCGCCCCGGGGAGGAGAGGGACGGCGCCCCTCTCCGATGTGCCTCAGATCACCAGTTCGATCAGGAACGGCCCGGACCGGCTGAAGGACTGCGCCATCAGGTCGCCGACCTGGTCGAGCGTCGTCGCCTGCGCCGCCTCGACACCCATCGCCTCGGCCATCTTCACCCAGCCGATGTCCGGATTGCCGAGGTCCAGCATGTCCATGGCCGTGCGCCCCGGATTGGCGCCGACATTCTGATACTCGCCGAGCAGGATCTGGTACTTCCGGTTGGCAAGGATCACGGTCGTCACCGGCAGCTTCTCGCGCGCCTGGGTCCACAGCGACTGCACGGTGTACATCGCGGAGCCATCGGCCTGCAGGTTGATCACCCGCCGCCCGCCGCCGCCGACCGCCGCGCCGGTCGCAAGCGGCAGGCCACAGCCGATCGCGCCGCCGGTGATCTGCAGCCAGTCATGACGCGGTGCCGCGAAGGTCTTGGGGAAGAAGCCGCGGCCGAAGGAAACGCTCTCATCGGCGATGATCGCGTCCTCGGGCATCAGCGCCGCGACGGTCTGGGCGAGGCCTTCGGGCGAGGGTGCGCCGCGCGCGCGTTCCGGCCGCGCGCCGACATCCGGCATCGCCACGGTCGGCGCGCCCAGCTCCTCGCACAGGGCGCGCAGCGCTGCCTCGGCATCCTGCTCGAAGCGCGCGAGCACATGGATCTCGGCCGTCGGCGGATAGAGCGTGGAGGGCTTGCCCGGATAGCCGAAGAAGCCAACCGGCGGCTTGGCGTTGACCAGCACCAGATGCTCGACCCATTCCAGGGTCTTCACCGCCATGTCCACCGGATAGGGCACGCGCTCGAGCGGCAGGCGACCCTGGCCGCGCTCGACCCGCGCATTGGACCCTTCGGCCAGCAGCTTCGCGCCGGTCGCCTGGGAGGCGCGCCAGGCCAGCGCCTGCGCCCCTTCGCGCAGCGCCTTGCCGCCGAGCAGGATCAGCACGTTCTTCTTCTCGCGCAGGATGCGCGCGACGTTGCGGACGGCATGCGGGTCGGCCTGCGGCGTGGCGATCGGCGGCAGCGGCGCGGCGACGACGCCACCTTCGTCCCAGCAGGTGTCGGAGGGCAGGATCATGGTCGCGACCTGGCCGGGCGAGTTCATCGCCGCCTGGACCGCGGCCGCGGCATCGGCCCCGACATCCGCCGCCTTGGTCGAGGTCCGCACCCATTGCGAGACGCCGCGCGCGAAGCCTTCCGTGTCGGCCGTCAGCGGCGCATCGAAGATCCGGTGATAGGTCGCCTGGTCGCCGACGCAGTTCACGATGCCGGAGCGCGCACGACGCGCATTGTGCAGGTTGGCGAGGCCATTCGCGAGGCCCGGCCCGCAATGCAGCAGGGTGGCGGCGGGCTTCTCGGCCATGCGCCAATAGCCGTCGGCCATGCCGGTCACGACGTTTTCCTGAAGGCCCAGCACGCATTTCATGCCGGGGATGCGATCCAGGGCGGCGACGAAATGCATCTCGCTGGTGCCCGGGTTCGCGAAACAGACTTCCACACCACAGCCCAGCAACGTGTGGACCAAACTCTCAGCGCCGTTCACCGCGTCTCTCCCAAATCAAGGACGGCGCAGACTGCGCGGGACAGCGCGATGGGGCAAGGTGGCCACCGGCCCCGCCGTCGCTCAGGCCGGGATGGGCCGGGGGCCTGCGGCAGCGACGGCCGGTGCCGCATGGGCATCGGACGGCGCGCCGAAGGCCTGGCGGGGCACCATGCAGGATGAGCGAAGGATGGGCCTTACCCACGCCACCGCGGCACAAGACGATCTCGCTCGCGGTCGCCGCGGGCGCTCCTGCCCGTCCGGGTCAGGCCGCTGCCGCCGCGAACCGGGCGAAGTCCCGGGCGAGTCGCACATAGATGTCGTATTTGAACGCCACGGCGAGTGCCGGCAGGTCCGACAGTTTCGTCCATCGCCAGGCATCGAATTCCGGGTGCGGGTCGAGATCCAGCCGGATGTCGGAATCGGTGCCGGTGAAGCGCATCGCGAACCATTTTTGCCGCTGCCCGCGATACTTCCCGCCCAGCGCCTTGCCGAACAGCTCGGGCGGCAGGTCATAGGTCATCCAGTCCGGATGTTCGGCCAGGATTTCGGCCCGCGCGGTGCCGATCTCCTCCTCCAACTCGCGGAACACGGCGATGGCGGGGTCCTCGCCCGCATCCATGCCGCCCTGGGGCAATTGCCAGCCGCCCGGCGCACCCTCGGCGTTGGGCAGGTCCGCGCGGCGGGCGACCAGCACCAGCCCGGCCGCGTTGAACAGGACGGCGCCGACATTGTCGCGATAGGGCAGGGTGGTCATGGAGCGCTCGCAGGGCGGATCGGGTTGGCCGAGGATTCGGAGGTCAGGCCCTCCGGTCGGCGGATCATCGCCGAAACCGGCGCCAGCACCAGCCCCCGCCCCTCCAGCCCCTGCGCCCAGGCGGCAACGCGTTCCACCAGCACGGGCGTCACCGCCCCCGCAAGACCCAGGGCCGCGCCGCGATCCCGCGCAATGGCCTCGAGTTCGGCGAGCCGCCGGTCGATCTCGCCCCGCGTGCCGGCCGGTTCGTCGAGCACCACATCGACGCTCCGCCCCCAGGCACGCGCCGGCGCGGTGGCCCCCGGGCGCGGGTCGATATAGAGCAGGCCCCGCACCCGCAGCGCGTCCTGCACCGTGCCCATGGCTTCGGTGAGGGTGGCGAAGCGCTCCCCACGCATGGCGCCGAGTGCCCCGATCGCCCCGACATAGCCCTGCGAGCGCGCCAGCACCCAGTCAAGCCGATCCATGTTCTCCGCCATGGGACGGCCGGTCAGCAGCGCCTGGTCGCCGGGGTTGTTCAGCGGATAGCCAGCGGGTTCGAGGGGCAGGGAGATCAGCGTCTCCATTCCCCGCTCCCGCGCCCGCTCCGCCGCCTGGGCGGGCCGCGCGGCATAAGGGGACAGCGCGAGGGCCACGGCCGGCGGCAGCCGCCGGATGGCTTCTTCGGTCTGGGTCGCGTTCAGGCCGATGTCAGCGACGATGATGCCGATGCGCGGGCGCGTGTCGCGACGATCGAACTCCCGGCCATAGGCGCGGATCGAGGTTCGGCCATCCTCCCCCGCGCGGGGCAGCATGCCGTGCCGTCCCTGTTCCAGCAGCGCCGCGTCGGGTGCGGGAATCGGCCGCGCGGTGGCGCGCGGGGCGCTGGCGGCGGGCAGGGGCGGCGGTTCCGGGGCGCGCGGCGGCGCGGCAGCGATGGTTGGGGGTGCCGGGGCGGGCGGCGGCGGCGCGGCGGCCGGGACCTCGGCCGCCGCAGTA
>JAYSDS010000101.1:0-23622 GCA_041914265.1 Roseomonas sp. | reverse complement strand
CTGCGGCGCCCAACACCAAGTGCCTGCGGTCCAGGATGCCCAGCATCCTGGCGGGAGGAGGCTCGGAGGAGGGCAGAGCCCTCCTTCGATCGTCACCAGCGCAACCAGGAAGGCCGTTGGAAATCTCAAGTCGGCCTTGCAGCAGGGGTCGGCGCTGGATGAGTCTGGTTGGCTTGGCACCCTGCTGGGGTGCGGTTTGGAAAGCGGCGTCGCCCCTCTCCGATCACGCCGCGTCCGACAGTGCCGTCAGTTCCCCCGCGAGATTCGCGTGTGCCGCGGCCTCATAGACCATGCCGAGCCGCGTGCGGAACAGTGGCTCCGCCGCCGCGAAGCGTGCCAGCACCGTGCGGCGCCCACTGCGCCATGCGGCCTCGCTGACGGCCTCGTATTCCCGCCGCAGCAGCGCCGTGTTGCGTGCGAAGACCTCGGGCGTCTCCGCCAGCGGCGTGAGATCCAGGTCGAGCAGCCAGGTCACCCGGTAGTCCTCGCCCGCATAGGCCAAGTGATCCGTCGTGGCGAGGATCGCCCCTTGCGCCCAGCTCGTATCCCCGCGCAGGAGGCTGCCGAGCAGCTCGGCGGAACGCGCCTCGTTGTCGCGCGCGAGCGGATCGTAGACCGCGTCGTGGAACAGGATGGCGAGGGCGAGGTCGCGATCGCCCGCGTCGCCGCCATGCATGAGGTGGCGCAGCCACAGCAGGCCGACATGCGCCGTGCCGTGATAGGCGCGGTGCGGTTCCGCATAGCGTTGCGCGATCTCGGCCGCCGCGGCCCGCGGCAGGTCCGCGCGTGCCAGCAGGGCACCGAAGCCGGCGCGGCATTGCTCGGCGTCGGCGGCCAGCGTCCGGGATGCAGCCGCCTCGCGTGTCGCGTTTCCGACCATGGCCTTACCCCGCTCGGCGCAGGGCGATGGAGCCGCCGGCGTCTTCCAGCACCAGCGCGCCATCCTCGGTCACGCGATAGCGATAGGTCTCGCCGGGCAGCATGCGGATCTCGGTGCAGCCCAGCCAGCCGCAGGCGCGACGCGGCGCCCAGTCGTCGATGCTCAGCCGCAGCCAGGGGCCGGTGCCCAGGACCGCCCAATGCCCCGACACGGTCATGGCCGCGCCGGCCGCGTCGATGTCGCGCCGCGCGAAGGCGCCATCGGCGGAAAAGGTGATCTCCACCGCCTGGTCGCTGCCATTGGTGCGCCAGGTTCCCGCCAGGGGGTTGGCCGCGGCGCCGAAGAAGGGGAGGGCAGACATCAGCAGGGCGGCGGCAAGGCTGGAACGACGGGACATGGTATCCTCCGTTCTCGGAAGATGGGTGTGACGGACCATGACTCCGGGCGCGCCGCCCGGCCCTGAAACGCTTCACGGCGCGTGACGCCAGAATGCGCAACCACGATCAAGCCGCTGCGTGGCATAGCGCGATGGTATCGGAAGGAAGCGGGATGGCAGTGCGCGACAGGACAGGCCGAGACTATGCGGCGCGCATCGCACGGGCCATGAGGCTGATCACAGCGCGCCCGCAGGATCCGCCGGACCTTGGGACGCTTGCCGCCGAGGCGGCCTTCTCGCCCTTCCATTTCCACCGGGTCTACCGCGCCATCGCGGGCGAGACCCCGGCGGAGACGGCCGCCCGGGCGCGGCTTCAGGGTGCCGCGATCGCGCTGTTGAAGGGCGGGGAGGCGGTGGCGGCGGTGGCGAAGCAGGCGGGCTATGGCAGCCAGGCCGCCTTCACTCGCGCCTTCCGCGCCGCCTATGGCGTGCCGCCCGGGGCCTATCGCGCGCGGGGCGGCCTCGGCTTTCCGATGCGCAGCGACACGGATGAGGAGGGCATGATGTTCGAGGTGACGATCCGCGGGACGGCCCCGCTGCGCCTGGCGGCGATCCGCCATGCCGGCCCCTATGACCGCATCGGCGACGCCTTCGGCCGGTTGCAGGCCTGGGCCGCCGGGCGCGGGCTGATGGGGCCCGGCCTGCGCGCGGTGGCGCTCTATCACGATGATCCGCGCAGCGTGCCCGCCGCGCAGCTCCGCGCCGATGCCGGCGTGACCGTCGGGCCCGGGACAGCCGGCGATGGCGAGGTACGGATCCTCGAGGTACCGGGCTTCGCGCGCGTCGCATCCCTCGTCTTCAAGGGGCCCTATGCCGAGCTCGAGCGGGCCTATGACTGGATGTACCGCGCCTGGCTGCCCGGCAGCGGGGAGGAGCCGGCGGATGCGCCGGTGATGGAGGAATACCTCAACGATTGCCGCACCCTGCCGCCGGCGGAATGGCTGACCGAGATCCTGGTGCCCCTGCGCGAGGCTACGCGCTGATCTCGACCAGGGTGATCTCCGGCGGCACGCCGAGGCGTACCGGCACGGTGCTGATGCCCAACCCGCCGGAGACGATGAGGTCGCGCCCATCCTCCCGCACATGCCCCCAGGCATAGCGATTGCCGTAGCGCGACGGCGTGACCGGCGACCAGCCGGCCAGCCGGACCTGTCCGCCATGGGTGTGGCCGGAAAAGGTCACGGTCGCGCGCGCGGGCAGCCGGGCGAAGATGTCGGGCTCGTGCGCCATGAGCAGCAGGGGCGCATCGCCGCTGACCCGATCGAACAGGGCGGGGAGGTCCTCGGCCCCGCGATAGGGGCCGAGCGCCCATTGCGAGTCGAGCCCGCCCACCAGCACGGGCCCGGCGCGCAGCACCTGGTTGCGCAGGGTGGGGATGCCGGCGCCGTCGAGCGCGCGGCCGATGGCGGTGGCGGCGCCGCGGCCGCGCCGCATCGCCTCGCGATCCTCCCACCAATCATGGTTGCCCGTCGCGGCATAGACGCCGTGGGGTGCGCGGAGCCCAGCCAGGCGGCGCGCGACATCGGCATGCGGTATCACCCGGGTGACGAAGCGGAAGGACGGCCCGAAATCGCCCGGCAGCAGGACGAGGTCGGGGGCCAGCGCATTGGTGCGCGCCACGATCCGTTCGATGCGGCCTTCATCCATCAGCGGCGCGCCGGCATGCAGGTCCGACAGCACGGCGACGCGCAGGGTGAGGCCGGGGGGCCAGCGCAGGGGGTGGATGCGGTGCTGCTGCACATGCAGACGCAGGAAAGGCTCGACCATGCCGCCATAGGCGGCGAGCCCCGTTCCGGCGGCCAGCATGCCGCCCAGGCCGGCGATGACGCCACGACGTCCGATCATGACCGTGCAGTCTGCACCGGAAGATGGCGGCGCCAGGGCGCCGCCGCGGGGCTCACAGCGCCTTGGGCTGCCGGAAGCGGCCTTCCTTGGCGAGGTCCGCGGCGCGCCAGAAATACCAGGCGGCGGTGGTGCGGAAGGGTGCCCAGGCCTCCCCGGCCGCGGCCAGTTCCTTCGGCTTGGGCTGCGCGTCGAGCCCGGCGGCGAGGCGATAGCCTTCCCGCACGCCGAAATCGTCGACCGGCAGGATATCCGCCCGGCCGAGTGTGAAGATCAGCAGCATCTCCACTGTCCAGCGCCCGACGCCACGCAGGGCGACCAGGCGCTCGATCAGCTCCGCGTCGGTCAGCTTCCGGGCGGCGGCGCGCGTCGGCACGATGCCGGCCGCGGCCTTCTCGGCGATGTCGCGGATGGCGAGCACCTTGTTACCCGACAGGCCGCAGGCGCGCATCTGCTCGGGCGTCAGGGCGAGCACGGCCTCGGGCGCCGGGAAGCCCGGCGCTTCGCAGCAGCAGGCGAGGAAGCGGCCGAGGATCGCCTCCGCCGCCCGCCCATGCACCTGCTGGTGCGCGATGGCCCGCACCAGCGCCTCATAGGGCTGGCGCCGGGCCGGCTTCAGCGTGCAGGAGCCGACCTGGCGGATCACCGCCTTCAGGACCGGATCCCGGCGCAGATGCTTCAGCGCTTCCGGCGTGCCGATGCTCACCGGAACACCAGTTGCGGCAGCACCAGCGTGATGGCGGGGACGTAGGTGATCACCATCAGGCAAGCGAAGACCACGGCGATGAAGACGGCAAGCGGCTTCATCATCCGGTCGATGCCGCAGCCCGCCACCTGCGCCGCG
Source organism: Roseomonas sp. (assembly GCA_041914265.1). GTDB lineage: Bacteria > Pseudomonadota > Alphaproteobacteria > Acetobacterales > Acetobacteraceae > Neoroseomonas. The sequence goes on along the minus strand of JAYSDS010000101.1, from coordinate 19,620 downwards.
GCGAAGAGGTTCACGCCAAAGGGTGGCGTGATCATGCCGAGCGCGAGGTTCACCACCATCACCGTGCCGAAATGCACCCCGTCCACCCCGAGCCGCTGCGCCGCCTCCTGCAGGATGGGCGCGAGCACGATGATCGAGGCCGAGGTCTCGACGAACATGCCGACGACGAAAAGGAAGAGGTTGACCGCGAGCAGGTAGGCGCCGGCGCTGTCGAAGGCGGTGGCGAGCCAGGCCACCGCCGCATCGGGCACGTTCTGCCGGTTCAGCAGCCAGGAGAACAGCGCCGCGCAGGCGATGATCATCATGATGACCGCGCTGCTGATCACCGATTTGCGGAAGATGGGGTAGAGGTCGCGCACACCCATTTCGCGATGCAGGGCCATGCCGACGATGAGGGCATAGACCACGGCGACGACCGAGGCCTCGGTCGGCGTGGTGATGCCGCCATAGATGCCGCCCAGCACGATGAGCGGCATGATGAGCGCGAAGAAGGCCTGGCGCGTGGCGGCCAGGAACGGCAGCCGCCCGACCCCGTCCTGCTTCCCCCAGCCCTTGAGGCGGCACCAGATGAGGACGGTGACGATCAGCGCGCCGCCGATCAGGAAGCCGGGCCCGAAGCCGGCGATGAACAGCTCGGGGATCGAGGTCTGCGTGGTCACGCCGTACAGGATCATCGGGATCGAGGGCGGGATGATCACCCCGAGTTCCGCCGCCGTGGCCTGCAGGGCCGCGGCGAAGGCGACCGGGTAGCCCGCCTTGACGAGCGCCGGGATCATGATGGCGCCGATCGCGAAGGTGGTCGCGACCGAGGAGCCGCTGATCGCGGCGAAGATCATGCAGGTCACGACGCAGGTCGCCGGCAAGCCGCCCTGGACGCCGCCCACGATGGAGCGTGCGAATTCCACCAGCCGCCGGGAGATGCCCCCGACATCCATCAGGTTGCCCGCCAGGATGAAGAAGGGAATGGCGGCAAGCGGGAACTTGTCGAGCGCGACGAAGAGCTGCTGGGCCGCGACGATCAGCGGGAAGGAGGTGAAGCCGGCGATGCCGACCACCGCGGCGATGCCGATGGCGATCGCGACCGGGATGCTGATGGCGAAGAGCACCAGCATCACCGTGAGCATGGCGCCGCTCATCGCGTGATGCTCCGGCGGGGCGCGCCGGCGGCGCGCCGGTAGTGGGGGCGGGTCATACGGCCAGGTCCAGTTATTCCGAGCGACGGGCGAGGAAATGCGCCACGGCCCCGATCATGCCGAAGACGGCGCCGACCGGAATGGCGGCATAGCCCCAGCTCATCGAGACCTCGAGCCCGGCCATTTCCTGGAACTGCACCCGCTCGGCCATCATCCAGCCGAACCAGAACATGATGCCGAGGATGGTGAGCGAGGCGGCGAGCGCCGCGGCCTCCAGCGCCCTGCGAAGGGTATCGCCGCTGTAGCGGTGCGCCACGTCGATCGACACCAGGGCGCCGGCACGCAGCGCCACGGCAACGCCAAGGAAGGCCATCCATATCAGCGCCGTGCGCACCAGCGCCTCGGACCAGACGGAAGGGGTCTCGGTCGCGAAGCGGGCGATGACCTGCCACAGCCCGGCCGCCACCGCGACCGTCAGCGCGATGCTCGCCAGGACCGCGGCGATGCCCGTGCTGGCGCGGTCGATGGCGAGGACCACCCCACGGATCGCCGCGCGCACGCCGCCCCCCGACCCGGCCCACAGCGCGAGGGCGACGGCGGCGAGTGTCGCCACCGCCGTCACCTGCAAGGGTATCACATTCATCGCGTTCATCGAAACTCCCCCCCGGTCAAGCGAAGGGGCGCGGCGGGCGGCCGCGCCCCGTCCTACGCCCCTGCCTGGCTCAGTTAGGCTGCCAGTCACGGATGCGCCGCAGTGTCGCGGCATCCAGCGTGCGCTCCCATTCCGCGAAGGCGGGGGCGAGGGCGGCCTGGAAGGCCGCCGTGTCCACCTCGGTCACCACGGTCATGCCGCGGCGGCGGAGCTCGGCGACGCCGGCCTCGTCATCGGCGCTGACGCGCGTGCGGTTCGCGGCCTGGGCCTCGCGCGCGGCCTCGTAGAAGGCGGCGCGATCCGCCTGGTTGAGCCGGCCGACCGTCTGCGGATTGCAGATCATGACCTGCGGCGAATAGACGTGCCGCGTCATCGAGAAGTAGCGCTGCACCTGGTTGATGTTGTTCGCCACGATCACCGAGATCGGGTTCTCCTGCCCATCCACCGTGCCCTGCTGGAGCGCCGGGATGAGTTCGGAGAAGGCCATCGGGGTGGGCAGCGCGCCCAGAGTCTGGAAGGCCCGCATATGCACCTGGTTCTCCATGGTGCGGATCTTGAGGCCGCGCAGATCGGCCGGGGTGTTAATCTCCCGGCGCGAATTGGTCATGTTGCGGAAGCCGTTCTCGATCCAGATCACGCCGACCAGGCCGCGCGGCTGGAAGCGCGCGAGCACCTGTTGCCCGATCTCGGAATCCAGCACGCCACGGGCATGGGTGGCGTCGCGGAACAGGAAGGGCACGTCGAAGATGCGCACTTCCGGCACGAAGTTCCCGACCGGGCCGGTGGAGGTGAAGGTGCAGTCGATGGTGCCGATCTGCACGCTCTCGACCATCTCGCGCTCATTGTCGTTGCGCTGGGCGACGACCTTGTAGCGGCCATTGGTCAGGCGCTCGAAGGCCGAGGCGAAGGTCGTCGCGCCCACGCCGGTATGGCTGTTGGCGGGCAGGGCGTGCTGGACGGTCATCTGGTTCTGCGCCAGCGCGGGCACAGCCACGAAGGGCGCCGCCAGGGCAGCCGCGAACGCAAGGCGTCGTGTCAGGGACATTCCTGTGAATCCTCCATGGATTTGTTGTTGCCGGCACTTAGCCGCGCCTTGGCGCGGCTGGCAATGGCGGCCGGAGGGTGTCGGCCCTCCAGGCCCGCCATCAGGGGGCGATGCCCCCTGGAGCGCCAGGATCTCCGAAGGCCCTTACGCCTTCGGTGAAGCAGGGCCTGCGTGGAGGGGCTTGTCCCCCTCCACGGGCCTTCAGTTCGGCCGCCAGTCGCGGATCCGCCGCAGCGTCGCCGCGTCCAACTCGCGCTCATACTGCGCGAAGGCGGCGGCAAGCGCGCCCTGGAAGGCTTGGGTGTCGACGCTGGTGACCACCTGCATGCCACGCCGGCGCAGTTCCTCGACGCCCGAGGCCTCGTCGGCGCTCACCTTGTCGCGGTTGGCCTGCTGGCCGGCGCGGGCGGCTTCCATGAAGGCGGCGCGGTCGGCCGCCGACATCTGCTGCATCATCGCCGGATTGCAGATCAGCAGCCCGGGCGAATAGACGTGCCCGGTCAGCGTCAGATAGCGCTGAACCTGGTTCAGGTTGTTGGCCACGATGACGGGGATCGGGTTCTCCTGCCCGTCCACCGTGCCCTGCTGCAACGCCGGCACGAGTTCGGAGAACGCCATCGGGGTCGGCAGCGCGCCGAGCGTCTGGAAGGCGCGCATATGCACCTGGTTTTCCATGGTGCGCACCTTCAGGCCGCGCACATCGGCGGGGGCGTTGACCTCCCGCCGGGAATTGGTGAGGTGCCGGAATCCGTTCTCCATCCAGATCACGCCGACCAGCCCGCGCGCGTTGAACTGCTGCAGGATGGATTGGCCGATCTCGGAATCGAGCGCGCCGCGCGCATGGGCGTAGTCACGGAACAGGAACGGAACGTCCACCACGCGCACCGCGGGCACGAAGTTGCCGACCGGGCCGGTGGAACCGAGATAGCATTCGACCGTCCCGATCTGGACGCTCTCGACGATCTCGCGCTCATTGTCGTTGCGCTGGATGTTCACCCGGTAGCGGCCGTTCGTGGCGCGCTCGAAGCTGTCCTTCAGCGCCTGGGCGCCGGCGCCGTAGTGGCTGTTCGTGGGCAGCGGGTGCTGGATGGTGATGGTGGTCTGGGCCAGTGCCGGGCTGACCCCGGCAGCGGCAAGGCACAGCGCAGCCAAGGCCGCGCGGCGGGTGATCGTCATCCTTGGGTCTCTCCCATGCGGGCGGCTTCCTGCGCCGCCCGGATGGGGACCTACTAGGCCAGGGCCGGCCCGGTGATCAATGCGGCACGTCGTGCGGGGCCGGGATGGGCAGGCCGAGATGCAGCGCCGCGTTGGCGTTGATCGTGCCTTCCCACATCAGCTCCAGGCCGATCCAGGCGATCAGCGCGACGCCGACATAGGCGATGATCTTGAAACGATCGAGCAGCCTGGCCAGGAAGCCGCCGAGCAGGCCCATCAGGACGATGGAGATGGTCAGCCCCAGCACCAGCATCACAATGTCGTTGCGGGCGACCGCCGCGACGGCAAGCACGTTGTCGAGGCTCATCGACACGTCGGCGACGACGATCTGCCACAGCGCCGCGCCGAGCGACTTCTCCTTCACCTCGCCTTCCTCGCCGCCGTCCTCCTCGCCGTGATGGAGGAGTTCCTTGAGGAAGGACCAGGCGATGTAGAGCAGCGCCAGGCCACCAATGAAGGCGATCCACCACAGGCCGAGCAGGTAGGTCGCGAAGATCGAGAAGATGACGCGAAGCACTGCCGCGGCGATGATGCCGAACAGCACCGCCTTGCTGCGCAGCGCGAGCGGCAGCCCCGCGGCCGCCATGCCGATGACCACCGCATTGTCGCCCGACAACACGATGTTGAGCCACAAGATCTCAAGAAAGCGCGGCGCTGCCGCGATAAGGCTGTCCATACGTCACTCCCGGCGCCGCGCGGCGTTTGAGGCGGCTGTCACACGGGCCGGACGCTAGTCGCCATGCAGCATTCGGCAAGTTTCAACGAAGCAATACTACGTCCATATAGCCGTTGGACGATGCGATACCGATCCGTCAGCGCAGCAGAAGGATCGCCGCCCAGCCAATGACAAGCACTCCCGCGGCCACCGGCAGCAGCATGCGCCAGATCTGCGCCGGCCGCGTGCCATCCGCGAGCAGGCCGCATATCAGAGCGGTCACGGCGAAGGACATCCCGGCCCCGGCGGCACCCGCGAAATTGTGCACCGAGGGCGCCAGCAGCGGCGGCATCCCCGCGGCGAGTCCCAGGGCCTGCTGCACCGGCATCATCGCCGCGTTGGACCCGACATTGCTGCCGGTGACGATGCCCGCGCCGAGTCCGAGCAGCGGCACGGCGAAGGGCGCGGCCGAGCCCATCGCCCCAGCCGCGGCCTGGGCGAGCGCGGCCGTCGCCCCGCTTCCCGCCATGACGCGCGCGAAGAGCACGTAGAGCAGCAGGACCAACGCCGGCCGCGCCGCGCGCTTCAGCGCACCCGCCGCACGCGGGCCGCCATCGGGGCGGAGCAGCAGCAGCCCGCCCGCGACCACCAGCAGCACCACGGCGACATGCGTGACCGGAAAGGCGGGCAGGGAGGCATAGGGCTGGACCGCGGGCGGATGCGGCACCGACCGCGCGCCGAGCAGCGCGACGGTCAGCAGCGCATAGGGCCCGAGCGAGCGCGCCGCGCGCCGCCAGGCCGCCGCGTCGCGCGGCGGGTCCGATAGCCACAGCGCGACCAGCAGCGGCACGCCGGCGGCGAGGATGCCCAGGATCTCGAAGGGCATGGCCCAGTGCCCGGCCAGCAGGATCGCGGCCATCGCGGCCAGCAGGACCATCTGCGCGGCGCGTTCGCGCCCCGGCACCGCGACGCCCGCCGCGGCGCAGAGCCGCCAGCAGACGGGCCCGAGCGTCAGCAGCCAGGCCGCGGACATCAGCGCCGTCTCGGCCGCGATGCGCTGCGCCGGTATGCCGGTCAGCGCCGCCCCCAACGCAGTGCCTGGCCCGAGCCCGCCCCAGGGGATGAGGCAGAGCGAGAGCAGCGCAAGCGCCCCCGCCGGCGCGCCGCGCAGCCCCATGCCGCGCAGCGCGGCGAGCGCGAAGACCGCGCCGACCGCGAAGCCCGTCACGGCCTCCATGAAGACGCCCATCAGCAGTGTAGCGGTGAAGATCGCGCGCGGCGTGGCGGGTTGCGCGGCGACGGCCGAATCGCGGTCCTCGACCGCGGCGTGGAAGAGCAGCCCGCCCAGCACCACACCCGCCGGCTGGAGGGCGAGGAAGCCGCCGCGCAGCAATTCCTCCCCGAGGAAGGGCAGGAAGCCAGTGCCCGCCGGCAGGGAAACGAAGGCCGCCGGCAAGGCGGCGGCGAGCGCGAGGAGCACCGCCGGCAGCGGTCCCGCCCGCCCCGAGACGAGCAGCCCCGGCAGCAGCAGCAGCGGGACGGATTGGAGGAGGAGGATCACGCCTCGAGCAGATAGGTCTTCCCGACCGCGCCGGGCACGACGACCTGCTCGCCGAAGGCGCGTTCGAGCGCGTTCAGCGCCCGCCAGCCGGTGCAGTGGGAGGGGAACAGCCAGCGTGCCCCGAAGCCGCCGAGATCGGCGACGGTCTGGGGGATGATGCGCTCATTCACGCCGGAGAGGTGGAAGCCGCCCATCGCCGCGAGGACCGGGATGCCGGGCATCAGCCGCCGTGCCTCATGCAGCACGTTGACGATGCCGCAATGGGAGCAGGCGGAGAAGACGATCAGCCCCTTGCCACGCAGATGCACGGCGATGAAGCGCTCATCGGCGAGCCATTCGTCGGTCTGCCAGGGCGCGTCCCCGGTGGCGCGCGAGACCTGGCCGGGCAGGCCGACCTCGTAGTCGGTGACGCGCGGGATCTCGCCGCTGACGAGGACATGGCCGGCGACGACGGCAGGCTGGGCGGTGACGATGGGTTCGGCGCCCATCGCGGCCCAGGCGGCGGGTTCCGGGACGCGGTCCATCGGCAGCACGCCGCCATCGGGGGCACGGCCGCCGCGTTCGCGGAACATGCCGGGATGCAGGTAGAGCGGCACGGCCTGGCCGCCATTGGCCGTGCGGACCATCTCGATCGCCTTGGGCAGGCCGCCAGCATGGTCCCAATGGCCATGGGAAAGGACCATCGCCTCGATCGCCGCGAAGTCGATGCCAAGGCGCGGGCCGTTGCGTTCCACCGCGTAGTCCACCGGACCGCCGTCGAAGAGGATCGTGCGGCGCTCGCCGTCGGATTCCACCGCGATCACGAGCGACAGGCCGTGATTCGCGCAGCAGATCGCACCGCCCGAGCTGCGCGTCATCCCCATCCGTTGCAGGCGCGGCCATTCCCGGGTGACGAAGGCAGGCGTCGAGGACAGCGTGTCCGTCAGGTTGTCGACGAGGATCGTGATCTCGATCCGATCGACCGGACGAGGTGCCTGCATGCCGGATTTCCTTCCCCTGGCGGCGTGTAGCCTAGGCCAGGGGCCGGTGGGCCGGAAGGGTGCCCCGTCCGGCCCGTCCGCCCTACAGCACGAACCAGCCCGCTGATGGCGCCGAGGAGGACTGGATGAGGATGGCGAAATCGGCCGTGCCATCCCCATTCACATCGCCCGCGGCGAGATGCAGGTTGGTCGCCAGCGTCTGCACCCGCAGGTCACCCGCCGCGGCGGTGAAGGCCGCGCCGCGATAGACGAAGGCCTGATTGCCCGCGAGGGCGGTGTTCGCATCGATCAGGTTCAGCTCGATCCGATCGAGTTCCGGCGCGGCAAAGGTGAAGTCGGTGATCACGTCCGGCGTGGCGACCGTGCTGTCCGTGATGGCGCTGAAGCGGAAGCGGTCGCTGCCGCTGCCGCCGGTGAGATGATCCTGCCCGATGCCGCCGAGCAGGATGTCGGCGCCGCCGCCGCCGATGATCGTGTCGTTCCCGGCCCCGCCGTTGAGGACATTGACCCCGTCATGGCCGATGATGGTGTTGGCCAGGCCGTTGCCGGTGCCGTTGGTCGCGCTGCCCGTCAGCACCAGCGCCTCGACATTGGCGGCCAGCACGACGGCGCCGGCGCTCGCCTGGACCGTGTCGCTGCCCTGGTTCAGCCCCTCGATCACCACGTCGCCGGGGGTGACGATAATGAGGTCGTTGCCGAGGCCGCCGAGCATCCGGTCGACGCCGGCGCCGCCGTCGATCGTGTCGTTGCCCGCGCCGCCATTGATCGTGTCCGCGCCGGCGTTGCCGGTGATGGCGTTGTTCAGCCCGTTGCCGATGAAGCTGTGGGCCACCGCATTTGTCGCGACCAGGTTCTCGACATTGGCGCCGAGGGTATAGGCGGCCAGCGTGGTGCGGACCGTGTCGATGCCCTGGTTCAGGGCCTCGACCACCACGTCGAGAGCGGCACCGACGATGTAGGTGTCGTCGCCGATGCTGCCGAGCATGCGATCATTGCCGAGGCCGCCATCGATGGTGTCGCTGCCGGCGCCACCATTGATCGTGTCCGCGCCGGCGCCGCCCGTCATGGCATTGTTCAGCGCATTGCCGATGAAGCTGTGGGCCACGGCGTTGGTGGCGACCAGGTTCTCGACATTCGCGCCGAGGGTATAGGCGGCCAACGTGGTGCGGACTGTGTCGGTGCCCTGGTTCAGCGCCTCGACCACCACGTCGAGCGCGCTGTTGACGATGTAGGTATCGTCGTCGAGCCCGCCGAGCATGCGGTCGTTGCCGTCGCCGCCGTCGAGCGTGTCGGCGCCGGCGCGGCCGGCGAGGGTGTCGTTGCCCTCCGCGCCCGCCAGGTAGTTCGCGATGCCGCTGCCGTTCAGGACGTCGCTGGCGGTGCTGCCGATCGCGTGCTCGAAGCCGATGATGGTGTCGATCGCGCCGCCGAAATCGGTGGCGCGCTGGGTCACCAGGTCGAGCGTGATGCCGAGTACGGGGGCGCGGTCGCCAGCCTCGTTCACCGTATACTGCACGCCATTGGGCGCGAAGCTGTGGCTGTAGGAGATCGTGTCCTCGCCGGCGCCGCCATTGGCGTTGTCCGCGCCCGCGCCGGGCGAGATCAGGTTGCCCAGCCCGTTGCCGATGATGGTGTCGGCGCCGAAGGCGGTGGCGACGCCTTCGAAGCCGAGGATCGTGTCGATGGCTCCGCTGGTGTCGCGCGCCCGGCCGGTGGCGAGGTTGACCGAGACCCCGCCGCTGTCGCTGCCGCCATAGGCGATGATGTCGAAGCCGCCCGCCGCATTGACGCTGTCGGCCCCTCCCGAGGGATTGAACCACTCATTCGCCGCGGTGCCGAGGACGGTGTCGGCGAAGTCGCCGAACAGGTTGACGCCGCGGATGTTGATAAGCGTATCGGTGCCGCCGCGCCCGTCATTCGCCGTGCCGGTGCCCAGATTGATCGAAAGCCCCGTCGTCTGATCGGCGTAGTCGACGAGGACATATTCGCCGTTGATGCCGACCAGCGTGTCGTTGCCGGATCCGCCACGCAGCAGGGAGGTGGTGCGGCCGCGCTGGGCGACACCGGTCAGATGATCGGCGAAGTTGCCGCCGATGACGTTCTCGATGGAGATGAGCCTGTCGGTGCCGCCAAGGCCGTCCTGCGCGATGCCGGTGGTGAGGTTGACCGTCACGCCGGCGGTGGCGGAGGTGTACTCGGCGTAGTCACCGCCAAGGCCGCCGTCCAGCGTGTCATTGCCGGCGTCGCCGCGGAAGCGGTTGCTCTCCGCCCCGCCGAGGATCGAATCCGCGAAGTTGGTGCCGTTGACGCGCTCGATGCCCGACAGCGTGTCGGTGCCGCCCCAGCCATCCTGCGCGATGCCGGTGACGAGGTTGACGGTCACGCCCTGGGTTGGCGCACTGAGATTGCCTTGGCCGAAGCCGTAGCCGACGCGATCCTGGCCGCCGCCCCCGACGACGCTGTCATTGCCGCCGAAGGGGGCGAAGAACTCGGCATCCGCGGTGCCGATGATGGTGTCGTTGAAGTTGGTGGCGCGGACGTCCTCGAAACCGAGGACGGTATCGATGCCGCCCTCGCCATCCTGTGCGCGGTTGGTGGCGAGGTTCACGCTGACCGCCGCGGATGATTGGGTGTAGTCGAGCTGGTCGCCGGTGCCGCCGCGCCCATCGAGCCAGTCATTGCCGCCGCGGCCGCGGAAGCGTTCGTTGCCGGCGGTACCGAAGATGCTGTCGCCGAGATCCGTGCCGCGCACGACGGCGATGTTGACCAGGCTGTCCTGCCCGCCGAAGCCGTCATTCGAGGCGATGCCCGCGGCGAGGTCCACGACGACGCCGCTCGTCACGCCGGCCACGCGGTAATCGGCGAAGATCGAGAAGTTGCGATCGGCCATGCCGACGATGGTGTCGTTGCCGCCCAGGCCGCGGGCCTGGAAGCTCGCCACCCCATCGACCGAGAGGACCTGGATGAAGTCGCCGCCACTGGTGCCGTTGATCGCCTCGATCTCGCGCAGCGTGTCGATGCCTTCGGCGGAACTCACCGTCGCGCTGTGGCCGGCATAGCCGTTGTAGGTCACCGTCGCGCTGATGGGCGCGGCATCGCCGGCATAGGAGGCGACGTCGAAGCCCACGCCGCCGATCAGGGAGTCGTTGCCGGCGCCGCCGCGCAGGACGTCGTCGCCACCGCCACCACTGAGTGTGTTGCTGCCGCCATTGCCGACAATGGAGTCGGCGCTCGCGGTGCCCATCACCTTCTCGATCGAGGAGAGCGTGCTCGTACCGACCGTGCTTGTCGCGATACCCGTTTGGAGATTGACGGTGACGCCGACGGAATCCGGGAAACCGTAGCTGAAGGAGACCTGATCGTCGCCGTTGCCCCCGATCAGTGAATCACTGCCGATTCCGCCATCGAGGAAGTCATTGCCATCGCCGCCCTGGAGCGTGTCGTTTCCGCCCGCGCCGGAGAGGAAATCCATCCCGGCGCTGCCGACCAGGGAATCGGCGAACTGCCACCCGGTGAGGACCTCGACACCGGAAAAGGAATCGGTGCCGCCCATCCCGTCATTCAGGACGAGGCCGGTGGACAGATCCGCGATCGCGCCGGTCGTTGCTCCGGCATTAAAGAAGAAAATCTGATCGTAAGTATCGGCGCCGCCAATAAAAATATCGTTTCCCGAATCGACGAAGAACACATCGTGGCCGGTGCCGCCGTCGAGTGTATCGTCGCCAACGCCGCCCTGCAGCCAATCGTTTCCGGAACCGCCTTGCAGGTAGTCATTGTCGATGCCTGGCGTACCGCCGGTCACGCCAGGGCTGACAAAGCTAGGCTGTATTGTGTCGTTATTCCCGGTTCCGACAATCGTTGCCACGATGACGTCCTTTCCGATGTAGCAACGACTATCTGTCGGAAGGAACGGGGTTTGCCAGCGCCCAAACGGATGATGAAGAAAAAGTAATGCTACCGGGGGATGCAGTATATTTCTTGTAAAGGCGGCTCAGTACCGCCGCAGCAACCCCACCAGCCTGCCCTGCACCCGCACGCGGTCGGGCCCGAAGATCCGCGTCTCATGCCGCGGATTGGCCGGTTCGAGCGCGACCGAATTGCCGCGCCGGCGGATGCGCTTCAGCGTCACCTCGTTCTCATCCACCAGGGCGACGACGATGGACCCGTTTTCGGCGGTGTCCGCGCGGCTGATGATGACCGTGTCGCCGTCCAGAATGCCGGCATCGATCATGGAATCGCCAGCGACTTCGAGCGCGTAGTGTTCCCCATTGCCGAGCATGGCGGCCGGGACGTCGATGCTCGCGCCATTGTCGCGCAGCGCCTCGATCGGCAGGCCCGCGGCGATGCGGCCGTAGAGAGGCAGCGTGACCGGGACGCTTTCCTGCGGCTCGGCGGCGGGGCGTGGCGCATGGCCGCCGAACGGTCCGCGGATGACATTGGGGCCGAGCGGCGCCTCGGGCGCCTTCGGCGCGCGGGGGGCCTTGGGGGAAAGATTCTCGGGCAGGCGGATGACCTCGAGGGCGCGGGCGCGGTGGGCGCGGCGGCGGAGGAAGCCGCGTTCCTCGAGCGCCGTGATCAGCCTGTGGATGCCCGACTTGGACTTGAGGTTCAGTGCCGCCTTCATTTCCTCGAAGGAGGGGGAGAACCCTGTCTCGCGCAGGTGCCTGTCGATGAACATCAGCAGCTCGTGCTGCTTGCGCGTGAGCATCGCGCTCCTCCTCAATCCACTGCCAAGTCATGCGACTCGGTCGGAACAAATGGGCAACGTCAGGTGTGTTCTATTTAGGTTCCTGAGTCACAGTCAATTGCTTTCGGTTGTGGATGACTCTGTGGATGACGCTCCGTGGCTGCCCTGGCCAGACCGATGACGTGCTGGCACAGAAGCCAGGTCATGACGCGCCCCGACCTGTCCCTGCTGATCGCCGCCCATCGCCTGCGGATGGAAGTGCCCGTCGCCGTGGCCTCGGTGTTCGATCGCGCCGAGGGGGCGGCCGTGGAGGTGGTGGTCGCCTCCGATGACGGCACCGATTATGCCGAGGTGCTGCCCGCCGACGCGCGGCTGCGCTTCGCCCCGGTCGGGCCGGTGGGGTCCGGGGCGCATGCGGCGCGCAACAGGGCACTCGCCATCGCGACCGGGGCCCATGTGCTGATGCTCGATGGCGACGACGCGCTGGAAGGCCCGCCCGATGCCATCGCGCGCGCCTTGGCCCAGGTGCGGGAGGCCGGCGCCGTGATCGTGCCGACCCTGGTGCGCGACCCGTCGGGCGTGCCGGTGCGGCGTATCCCCGATGTTGGCGTGACGCGCTTCGGCTTCGCCGGCTGGGCCTCGGCCTTCGCCTCCTTGCATGTCATGGCGCGGCGGGAGGCCGTGGCGCCCTTCCGGTCCTTCCGTCTGATCGACGACGTGCTGTTCGATCTCGCCGCGCTGGCGGCGGTGGGCGGCGAAGCGCCAGTGGCGGATGCGCTGGTCTATCGCTACCAGCTCCGCCCCGGCCAGGCGACGGATACCGCGGGTGGGCGCTTCGATGCGGAATACGCCGAGGCGCTCGCGCAGATCGCCACGAATGGCGCGGGCTTCGGCGGGTACGGCCATGCCGCGGCGGTGGTGCTGCGGCGCTGGCGGGCGATGAACCGGCTGGTGGGCGGCGGCGGTTCGCGTCCGGTGCTCGGGGACTACCACCGCGCGGTGGCGGGTTATCTGGACGGCGCTTGGCCGGCCGGGCGGCGGCGAGGGGCTTGAGGAGGGCTGGGCCGTCCCATCGCCCGGCGCTCTATACTTGTTTCGCGAGCTTCCGGGCGAGCAGCAGGCCGAAGCCACCGCCCACCGGTGCGGCGGGCAGGGCGATCGCCCAGCCGGCGTGATTGCCATTGAGCACCAGGGCAAGCCCGGCATAGAGCATCAGCCCGCCGACCAGGGAGCCGACTACGCCCGCCGTCAGGCCGAGCACCAGGATGTCCGAACGCGTGACCATGCCGCGCGACTAGGCCAGGCATCCCGGGTTTGACAAGCCCCGCCGCGCCACTTATGTCGCCGCCTCCTTCCGGGAACGTGGACGGACCTTCGGGGTCCGCGCCCGCCGCTGCCCGTCCGGGGCGGGGGCCTACCGGGACAACAGCCCTTCGGGGCATGATGAAGAAGGGCCGTCGCGGCGACGCGGCGGCATGTTGCGCATGACCAAGCGCGCTGAATCCAAGTACAAGATCAATCGCCGCCTCGGTGTGAACCTCTGGGGCCGCGCCAAGTCGCCCATCGCCAAGCGTGAGTACGGCCCCGGCCAGCACGGCCAGCGCCGCAAGCAGAAGCCGACCGACTTCGGCGTGCAGCTCATGGCGAAGCAGAAGCTGAAGGGCTACTACGGCAACATCGGCGAGAAGCAGTTTCGCAAGTACTACGAGGAAGCTGTGCGCCGGAAGGGCGACACCTCGGAGAACCTGATCGAGATCCTGGAGCGTCGCCTCGACGCCGTGGTCTACCGCATGAAGTTCGCGGTCACGCCGTTCGCCGCCCGCCAGTTCGTCAACCACGGCCATGTGACCGTGAACGGCAAGCGCGTGAACATCCCCTCCTACCTCGTCAAGGACGGCGACCAGGTCGAGGTGAAGGAGAAGTCGAAGCAGCTCGTCGCGGTGCTCGACGCCGCTCAGTCCGCCGAGCGCGAGATCCCCGAATACGTCGAGGTCGATCACCGCGCGATGCGCGGCAAGTTCCTCCGCGCGCCGAAGCTGTCGGACGTGCCCTATCCGGTTCAGATGGAACCGAACCTGGTCGTCGAATTCTACAGCCGCTGATCCTCGGCTGAGGACGTCGCCTGGCAACGCCGGGGCCTTCGGGTCCCGGCGTTTTGCGTTTCGGGACAGCTCTGCTCCGGTTCGCCGGGCAAGGGGATGTAATTTTCTTCTGACAAATCTCTTGAAGAAATTTTCTCTATGAGATTACCCTGCGGCAACAGACACATTCTCCGCCCTCCCGCCGGGGGCTGGCCGCAGGATCCCACCGATGAACGTCATTGCCGCCCGCAGTGTCCTCGATGCCATGGCCGATGGCATTTCGGCCGCGCTGCACGGGGGGCAGGGGGATCCCTCGGCCGCGGTGGCCGAGGTGCTCGGTCACTATGCCGTCGATCCCATGCTGCTGGTCGGCCGCCCCTGTCCCTGCCGGGCCGAGACCTATATCCGCCACCTGCTGCACGAGGACCCGGTGGATGGCTGGGCCGTCGCGGCGCTGGTCTGGCGGCCGGGACAGATGTCCCCCGTCCATGCCCACAACGCCTGGTGCGCCGTCGGCGTGCATCGTGGCGTGCTGACGGAAACCTTCTACGCACCCCCGGCGGCCGAGGGCGCGGCGCCCGAACTCACCGGCATCGCCCTGCGCCGGCCGGGCGACATCACCCATGGGCCGGCCCACCCGGATGCGATCCACCGGCTGGCCAATCTCGGCACTGAGACGGCGATCTCGATACACGCCTATGGCCTGCCCTATGGGCGTTTCAGCACCGAGCTGAATCGCGTCCTCGCCCCCTGATCCAGGGCTTGCAGCCGGCGCGGCATGACTGATCCGCGCCGCGGCGCCATATCCCTGCGCACCGCGGCAGGGCAGTCTGCCGGGCGATGAATCCGAAAATCCTGCTGGGACTGGCGCTCGGCATCGCCTGTTCCATCATCTGGGGCGGGCATGCGGTGGTGGCGCGACCGGCCCTCGCCGGGCAGGGCTTCCACCCCCTCGACCTCGCGGCGTTCCGCTATGCGCCGGCGGCGCTGCTGCTCGCCCCCTGGGCCTGGGCGGCGCGCGATGCGCTGGCGCGCATCGGCTGGAAGCGGCTGGTGGCGCTTTCCTTCTTCGGCGGGGCGCCGAACCTGCTGCTGTTCGTCTGCGCGCTGCTCTTCGCGCCGGCCTCCCATGGCGGGACGATCGCGCCCATGGTGATGCCGGTGGCCGGCGCCCTGCTGGCCATTCCGATGATTGGCGAATGGCCGTCCCGCGGCCGCGCCATCGCGCTCGGGGTGATGGGGGCGGGGGTGTTGATGATCGGCTGGGATGGCGTCATGGGGAACCATCCCGGCGCCTGGCGCGGCGACATCCTGCTGGTCCTGGCGGGCACCACCTGGTCCGTCTTCACCCTGCTGCTGCGCCGTTGGCAGGTGCCGGCGATTCCAGCGACGGCAGCCGTGACCATCATATCCGCGATCGTCGTCCTGCCCGTCTGGCTGCCCTGGCGCGCGGCCGAGATGGCACAGATTCCGACCGGCTCGCTCATCGTGCAGTTCGTCGCGCAGGGCATCGCCCTCGGCGCGCTTGCGATGTTCCTCTATGCGCGCGCGGTGGAGTTGCTCGGGCCGACACGCGCGGCCACCCTGTCGATCATGGTGCCCGTGACCGCCCTGCTGCTCGCTGCCTTCCTGCTGGGGGAACCGATCTCCCTGCTGCAGGGCCTCGGCGCGACCTTCGCGGCCGGGGGCATGCTTGCCGCCGTGCTTTTCACCGGGCGCAAGCCGGCATGACCGAGCTTGCATCCGGGGTGCCCCTTGCGGGTTCGGCCGCGCCCGCATCGCTTCGGCAGGACGGCGGCGCGGTCGCGGAAGTCGTCCTCGCCACGTCGATTCCCCCCGCCATGACGCGGCCTGGGGCGGGCGGCTCCGATGGTGGGCCGGCCTGGCGATCCGCCTGCATCGCTTCCTGGCCCGCCCCCGGCTGGCAGGTTCTGAGCGTGAATCCCGGGGAGGAACGGGCGGCCCTCGGCACCCTGCCGGATGGGGTGAGCGCCGCCGCCGCCCAGCCCGGCGTCGCCGAGGCCTTTGGCCGTCCCGGCGCCTGGATCGCTGATGCCCTCGCCCAGGCCCTGGCAACCGGCGCGCCGATCGTCGGGCTGGTCAACGCCGATATCCGGCTCGACCTGGATGCCACACGGCGCGCCGCGCTGGTGGCGCGGGCCGGCGACCGCGTCGTCGCCTGCAACCGGATGGATGTGGGGCATCCGTATCAGGAGGAGGGTCCTTTCTACCGCTACGGCTACGACCTGGTGCTGATGCCGCGCGCCGTCGCGGCGCGGCTCGACCTGCGGGGCTTCGCCTTCGGCGTGCCGTGGTGGGACTACTGGATCCTGCTCGATGCGCTGCTGCAGGGCATCGCGGTCGATGTCGTGCAGTGCCGGGGCGTGAAGCATCTGTGGCACAAGCAGGCTTGGCGGCGGCCGGCTTGGCTCGCGGGGCTCCGCTCCCTGATGGGGCATGTGCAGCCGCGTCGCGCCGCGCTGCGCGCGCTGGCCATGGGCAGCGTCGCCGACGCCACGGCGGATCTGTTGAGCGCGCTGGTCGCCGATCCCGACGCGGGCTATCCCCTGCCCGAGATGGCCGAGACCGCCGGCACGCGCTTCGGCATCGAGGTCGTGCGCCTCGCCGAGCGCAGCGCCTGGACCCTGGATTAGGAACGGATGGCAGCACAGCCCTGGCGGCGCCGCGTCGTGCACGACATGCTCTTCGGCATCGAGGGCAGCGGCTGGTACCCCCCTGAACTGCGCGAGGCCGGGGGCTTCCGCTGGAGCGGCCCCGGCCACCTGTCCATCCTGCGCGCCGCGCTGCCCGAAGGCGCCGGCCGGGGCGAGGCGCATTGCCTCCTCGTCGAGCCCGAGGCGCTGCCCGAGATCAGCGTCTTCCTCAACGGCCATCGGCTGGCGACGACGGTGCGCCGCCTCGGCGGCGGGGCCGTGCTGGATTTCGCCTGGGATGCCGACGCCGCGGCCGGTGGGCCCCAAGGCGAGTTCTGGTTCCACTGTGCCCGGCTGCACCACTTGCCGGCACCGGATCAGGGCATGCGGGCGATCGGCTTCCGCCTGTCGACGCTTGTCCTGGAAGCGGCGGCAGCCGGCCCGGCGACCTCGCGCGAGGCGCTGGCGCTGATCGCGGGACGGCGCTTCCTCGACCGGCACCTGCCGGTCGCGACGGGGCGGGCGCGGCTGGCCTTCCTCTCGGACGGTCCGGCCCGGCTGCTCGACATGCGGCTGGAGGCCGCGCGGCTGGGGCCGACGCCGTTGCCGGTGCTCGCCATCGCGCTGCGCGAGGACGGTGGCGCGATCGACCTGGCCCTGGCCGCGCCCGGCGTTTCGGCGCTGCGGGTCGGGCTGAGCGCGGCCGGCGACCTGACGCCGCCGGAGGGCGTCTCGGTACGGGATGGGTTGCTCGTGGCGCGACTGCTCGCGGCACTGCCGGCGGCCTTCGGCGCCTGGATGGATGCGGCGATGCGCCAGGCGGCGCCGGACGCGGCGCTGCTCGCCCATTGGCGGCGGATGCTGGGGCGGCTGGCGGCCGCATCCGAGGCGTGGCTGGCGCGGGCCATGGCGGATGGGCCGGATCCATTCGCGACGGATCCGGCGGCGGGATTCGCCTGGCCGTAGGGGCTTCGTGATGATCCGGGTGAGTCGGTAGGGTTTGGCCCAATGGCACGGAGATGAGCGTCGGCGGTTGAATCGGGGAGGGGCTCTGCCCCTCCCCGAACCCCGCCCCGGCAAAGGCCGAAAGGCCTTTGCAAACCTCGACTTGGCGCCGTGCGCAGCGGGCGAAAGGGTGCCGAAACCCGCCTTGTGCCCGGAACGTGCTTCGGGGGGCGTTCCGTCCGTTGCGCGTCGCACCGGAAGATTGCGGTTCAGGTGCTCCAGGCACCTGGCGGGGTAAGGTCCGGAGAGGGGCGGCGCCCCTCTCCGCCGCCCACCGCTCTCACCTGCGCCGCATCTCCGCCATGGTCACGACCACGGCCCCGGCCAGGATCACCGCCGCCCCCGCCCAGGTCCATGAATCGGGCGCTTCATGGAAGAACACCCAGCCGAACCCCGCGACGAAGATCAGCCGCAGATACTGGAACGGCGCCAGCGCCGAGGCCTCGCCGTATCGGAAGGCGCTGGTGATCAGCCAGATGATCCCGGGCGCGAAGCCGGCCACGGCGAGCAGGATCAGCACATCCACCATCCCCAGTGGCGCCCAGCCCGCCGCGGCGAAGGGCGCGGCGCCCGTCGTCGTCACCAGCCCGACCCAGGCCATGATGGTGGTGTTCCGCTCGGTGAGCGCCAGCGCGCGGGAGGAGAGCGTGATCCCGCACCAGGTCAGCGCCGAGGCCAGGGCGAGCGCGACGCCCACCATCGACACCGCCGTCCCCGGCCGCAGCATCACCGCCACGCCGATGAACCCCGCGATGGTGCCCGCCCAGCGCCAGCCATCGACCCGTTCGCCCAGCACCGGCCCGGCGAGCAGCGTGGTGAACATCACGTTGGTGAAGGACAGCACCGTCGCGGTGGCGAGGTCGAGCCAGGCGAAGGAGGCGAAGTAGAAGCCCCAGGTCAGCAGGCTCGCCCCGCCGCGCAGCAGGTGCAGCCCCGCGCGCTGCGTGCCGAAGACGTCGAGCCCCGACCGCGCGATGATCGGCGCGACCCACAGCAACTGCCCCGCGGCGCGGAAGAAGACCTGCACCTCGATGGGGATGCCGCGCGCGGTCATCAGGCGGATGGCCAGCGCCTCGCCCGCGAAGAGCACCGCGGCCGCGGCCATGAGCGCCCCGCCGCGAAGATTGCCCGATGCGCGCTGCTGCATTGACCCCGACATCCCCCGGCGTAGCGTGGCGGAGAGTGCTGCGGTAGCGGCGGACCGTCCAGGCGGAGACGCTTCGGCCGGCACCGCAGCATGCCCGGCCGCGAACGGGCCAGGTTCAAGGTCCGACGATGGGAACGCCCTGATGGACCTGCCTGCGCCGCCTGCCGCGACCATGCCCTTCGCCGGATGGCGCGTGGTGCGCGCCGCCTTCGTTGTCGCTGCCTTTGGCTGGGGGGTCGGGTTCTACGGGCCGCCCGTCTTTCTCTTTGCGGTGCATGAGGCGCGGGGCTGGCCCATTCCGCTCGTCTCCGCGGCGGTGACCTGCCACTTCCTGCTCGGCGCGCTGGTGGTGGGCAACCTGCCGCGCGTGCATCGCCGCTTCGGCGTGGCGGGGGTGACGCGGCTCGGTGGCGTGCTCTCTGCCCTGGGCGTGCTTGGCTGGGCGCTCGCGATGACGCCCTGGCAGTTGTTCGTGGCGACCGTGATCAGCGGCGCGGGCTGGGCCATGACGGGGGCGGCGGCGATCAACGCCATCGTCGCGCCCTGGTTCGTGCGGCGCCGGCCCGCGGCGCTGAGTGCGGCCTATAACGGCGCGAGTGTCGGCGGGGTGGTGCTCTCGCCGCTCTGGGTGCTGCTGATCGCGGGGTTTGGATTCCCGGTCGCGGCGGCGGTGGTGGGCGCGGCGATGGCGGCCGCGCTGTGGTGGCTCGCGGCACGGCACCTGGCGGCCGATCCCGCTTCCCTCGGCCAATGGCCTGACGGCGATACGGCGGCTGCCGCCCCGGCCCGGGGCGCGCCATTGGCC
>JAYSDS010000100.1:0-23793 GCA_041914265.1 Roseomonas sp. | reverse complement strand
AGTGTCTCCCCGCAGGTTGTTGGGTGGTGGGCGGGGGGGGGGTGGGGGGGGGGGGGCGGGGGGGTGGGGGGGGGGGGGGGGGGGGGGGGGGGGGGGGCGGGGGGGGTGGGGGGGGGGGGGGGGGGGGGGGGGGGGGCGGCCCCCCCCCCCCCCCCCTCCTGGCGCACCGTCACCCCTGGCGCGGCAGCACCCGGCACGCCTCGTCCGCCGCCCGTGCCAGCAGGATCATCCGCCGTGCCGCCACCGCGCCCGCCGCGGTCTCGCCCGCGACATGCTCGGCGATGCGACTGCTCAGCATCCCCCGCAGCACGGCCTCCACGGCAACATCCGTCGCGGCCACCGTCGCGGCATCCAGCGCCACGCGGCGCAGCAGCGCGATGGTGCCGGCGATCCCCGGGCGGAAGCCATGAAGTGCTGCGACCTGCCGCACCAGCCGCACGCCGCGCCAGCCGAAGACCAGTGCATCCAGCCCCGGCGAGGGGCTGATCGCCGTCATCGCGAAGGCCTGCATCGCCGCCGCGCGGCCCAGCGCTTCCGCATCGCGGGCGATGGGCGCCAGGGTCCGCGCCTCCACCAGGGCGCAGGCGGCGTCGATCGGCATGTCGTCCAGCCCCTCGGCGCGTGGCCGTTCGGGGGGCAGGCGGGCCTGCCAGTCGCGCAGCGCGCGGCGCAGCACGGCAGCGTCGCCCTGCGCATGGGCCGAACGGGCGCGATCGACGGTGCCGAGGGCGAGGTAGCCCCGTACCTCCCGCCCGATCCCGGCGAAGACCAGACTAAAGCCGGCCAGGGCGACGGCGAGGCTGGCCCAGCCGAGCACATCGCCGCGGGCGAACTGCGCGGCGACGAAGTTCCCGGCTTCGAGCACCGAAAAGCCGAGCACCAGCACCGCGATGCCCACCCCGGCGAGGGAGAGCGAGGACCAGCCGCGCGCCGGTGGCGGGGCGATCGCGACGGCTTTGTCCCAGCCGAAATCGAGCCGCTGATCGGGCGCGGCGGCTTCCTCCAGGATGATGCGGGGTTGCGGGCCACCGCTCACAGCGCATCCCCCAGCAGCCAGGCGAGCAGCGTGTCCATGCCGAGATGCGGCACCCCGCTCGCGCCATCGGGGTCGAGACGGGGCGGTCGGAACTCGGGCATGCGGAAGAATCCGGCATGCCAGAAGGCGGGTTCAGGCGGTTTCATCGGCACCTCACCCGGATAGATGGTGGCGCCTCGGCCCTCATTCAAAAGGATGCCGCGCACGGCGGCGAGGTTGCGGCCTTCGAGCGTCGCCACCGCATCCTCGGTGCAGCGGATGGCCGCGAGGGCGTGGAAGGAGATCGCAGCGCCAGAGGCCTCGGCCTTGCCCCGCGCACCGAGGGCGAGGTGTTCCAGCAGGACCGCCAGCGCATCCCGCGCGCGGGCGGGGACGTGATCGGCCTTGGTTGCGGCGAAGGCGACGCGGGTGGGTGCCGCACCCAGCAGCCGCTCCAACCAGTTGCCGCCGGAGACGACCGCGGCGACGGCGGCCAGCGCCTCGGCCGTATCCTCGAAGGCTTCCTGGCCCGCATGCAGCGCGCCGAGCACATCCGCCAGCACCACCTGGCGGTGGAAGCGCGTGAAATACGGGTCGAGGAAGGCTGTGCGCTGGTCGTCGAGATAGGCCGCGTAGCGCCGGGCGCAGAGATCCGCGAGCCCGCCCTGCGCGCTGGCCGGCAGGGGGAAGAACCACAGCAGCGGCGCTTCGCCGCGCGGGCCGGGATTGAGGAAGCGCCCGGGCTGGAGAAAGCGCAGCCCATGGGCGTCGCGGCATTCGCGCAGCGCGTCGCGATAGAGGGTGAAACCGCGCTTCGCCAGCGCGTCCTGCGCGGCCGCATCGGCGGGCAGCGCGTCGATGAAGGCGAGGAAGTCGCGCCCGGCCTCGGCCCGCGCGCCGCGCCGCATGCGCGTGAGCGTCTCGGCGGACCAGCTTGCGTAGTCCTGCCGCAGCATCGGCAGGTCGAGCAGCCACTCGCCGGGATAGTCCAGCAGTTCCAGCGTGACGCGTCGTTCCGGCAGTAGGCCGCCAAGCGAGGTCCGCCGCTCCACATCGATGGCGATGGCGAGGGTGGAGAAATCCTCCGTGCGCTCGGGCCAATGCGGCGGGTCGGCGGCGAGTGCGCCGAGATGCGCATCAGGGTCGAAGCGCGGCACCGTCTCGGTGCCCGCCGGCACCAGGGCGACGCGGCGGATGCGCCCGCCGACCGCGGCATCGAGCGCCGGCAGCGTCCGCGCGCCCCGCCCAGCCGCCAGCAGATTGGCGATCAGCGAGGTGAGGAACACCGTCTTGCCCGCCCGCGACAGGCCGGTGACGGCGAGGCGCAGGCGTTCGCGCCCGATCAGCGCGCGGGCGGCGTCCTCGGTGGTGTCGAGGACACCTCTGAGCAGGGAAAAGGGGTCCATGCGGGCTCGATCAGGCCGGGAGCCAGGCGGAATCGGTCATGGCCGACCCTCGCATTCCGGCCGGCCGGCCGGCAATCGCCCGCGACCAGGCAATCGGGCCTTGCATTCGACTGTATTTCGATATATCTAATTGTTCGATACATCGAAAATGACGAGGAACCCCATGCATCACCCACATATCCACGGACATCACCATCACGGCCGGCGCGGCCCGGACTGCCGCTTCGCCCGGCGCGAGGGCGGGCCTGAGCGCCTGCACGGCCGGCATCACGGCGGGGGCCGCGGCGGGCTCAGCCGCTTCTTCGCCCATGGCGACCTGCGCCTGGTCATCCTGCACCTGATCGAAGAGAAGCCGCGCCATGGCTACGAGGTCATCAAGGCCATCGAGGACCAGGTCGCCGGCACCTACAGCCCCTCCCCCGGCGTCATCTACCCGACGCTGACGCTGCTCGAGGAACTCGGCTACGTCACCGTCACCGCCGAGGAAGGCACCAGGAAGCTGCACACCATCACCGATCAGGGCCGGGCCTTCCTGGAGGCCAACCGGCCGGCGCTGGAGGCGCTGCTCACCCGGATGGGTGAGGCCGCCCGCCGCCAGGGTGACGGGCCTGCACCCCAGATCGTGCGGGCGATGGAGAATCTCAAGCTCGCCATGCGGCTGCGCATAACGCGCGGGCCGCTCACGGAGGAGCAGGCCAATGCCGTGGCGGCCGCCCTGGACGCCGCCGCCCAGGCGGTGGAGCGCACCTGATGCTGCACTCCGAAGCCCGCGTGGCGACGACGATGCCGCGCCGCTACCTGACGCAGCTCTGCAAGCATTTCGGCCACAAGGTGCCGGCGGTGTTCGATGAACGGAAGGGTCGCGTCGAATTCCCCTTCGGCCTCGGCGAACTGGAAGCCGTGGGCGAAGACGCGCTGATCCTGCGTGTCTCGGCGGAGGATGAGGAACGCCTGACCCGTGCGGAACAGGTCCTGGGCGGCCATCTGGAACGCTTCGCCTTCCGCGAGGCGTTGCAGGTGAGTTGGACGCGCGGCTGACGATGCTGCCGGGCGGTGCCGTACACCGCCCGGCGCGCGCGGTCAGCGCTGGATCAGCTCGATCTTGTAGCCGTCCGGGTCTTCCACGAAGGCGATGATGGTGGTGCCGAACTTCACCGGCCCCGCCTCGCGCGTCACCTTGCCGCCGCCGTTGCGGACCAGCTCGCAGGCCGCCGCCACATCCGGCACGCCGACCGCGAGATGGCCGAAGGCGTTGCCCAGCTCATACTTCTCGACGCCGTAATTGTAGGTCAGCTCGATCTCGCCCTGACCTTCCTTGTTGCCCTCGCCATAGCCGAGAAAGGCCAGCGTGTACTTGCCATCGGGCACGTCGCGGCGGCGCAGCTCCGTCATGCCCAGCAGCTCGGTGTAGAACTTCACGCTGCGGTCGAGGTCGCCGACGCGGATCATGGTGTGCAGGAAGCGGCCGGTGCTCATGCTGTCGTTCCTTCGCTGAAGTCTGCCGGATCGAAGGCGAGCAGGAACAGCCCCCCCGCATCCGCCCGGCCGATCGTGGTCTCACGCTCCAGAAGGATGGTGCCGTTCGCCTCGAAGGCCAAGCCGCGCAGGCCGGCCGCGAGCGCGTTGTCCACCGTGCGCGGCCCGACGGTCGGCAGGTCCGCCAGGCGCGACTGGCCTGGCTTTACGCATTTCACCAGCACGCCCCCTGGGCCGTCCCGCCGCAGCCCCCCGGCGCGCGCGAGCATGGCGTCGGTGCCTTCGATGGCCTCCACCGCCAGCACCAGGCCCTGCTGCACGACGCAGCCCTGCCCGACATCCACCGCACCCAGCGCGTGGCACACCGCGATGCCACGCGCGATGTCCGCGCGCGCGACGTCATCCGGCGCCGGCCCCGCCAGCAGCGCGGCGGGCGGCAGCAGCCCGGCCAGCACCTCCTGCGCGCCGATCACCTCGAAGCCATCCTCGGCCAGCACCTTCATCACCGCGCGCAGGATCGAATCATCGCCGGTGAAGGCGGCCTTGCCGATGCGCGCCAGCAGCTTCAGCCCCGCCGTATCCGGCCGCAGCGACAGGATGGACGGCCGCGCCACCGTACCGGCCAGCACCACCTGCCGCACGCCATGGTCCTTCAGCCAGGCCAGCATCGTCGCCGCGAGACCCCAGCGGAAGGCGCGCGACGGATAGGCGCCATACGCTGCCGCGTCGCCATGACCATCCAGCACGGCGACGACGACCGGTCGGCCGGAGGCCGCGACGGCCTCGGCCACACGGACCGGCAGGCCGCCGCCGCCGGCGATGATGCCGAGAGGGGGAAGCGTCATGGGGAAGCGTCGTCCTGCATGAGCGGTGGTGGAACGGAGAGAGGCCTTGCCCCTCTCCGGACCTCTCCCCACCAAAGGCCGAAGGGCCTTTGGAAACCATGACCCGGAGCCGGGGAGCACGGGCGGGACGGCTGAAGATGGCTGTTCCTGCCCGGGCAACGGCCCTTGGCTTCAACAGCAGCGCCCCGAACCAAATCGGGGTTTCCAAAGGCCCTTCGGCCTTTGGTGGGGAGAGCCCGAGAGGGGCAAGGCCCCTCTCGGTTCCGAAGCGCCGTCACGCCCCCTCCCCGTTCTCCTCTTCGACCCCGCCCAGTTCCGGCGCCGCCATGCGCCCGGGCCGGACGAGCTGCCGCCGCCGCGCCGGGTTGCGCACGAAGGCGATGATCTCGGCCACCAGCGGATCCTTGCCGAAGCGTGCGTCGGCATCCGCGAGCTTCGCCGAGAACTCCCCTGCTTCCTTGAACAGCAGGTTGTTCACGTCGCGCAGCGTGCGGAGCTGGTCACGCGATGCCCCCCGCCGCAACAGGCCGATCTTGTTGAACCCGACCAGCCGCGCCGGCAGCCCGAAGACGTAGCCGAAGGGCGGGATGTCGTTGGTCACGCCGGCAAGGCCCGAGACCATGGCCAGCCGCCCGATCCGCACCGTCTGGTGCACCGCCGCCCCGCCGCCGATGAAGGCGCCGGCATCGACATGCACATGCCCGCCCAGCATCACGTTGTTGGCGAGGATGACGCCATCCGCCACCACGCAGTCATGCGCGACATGGGCGGTGGCCATCAGCATGCAGTTCGCGCCGACGACGGTGGTGCCGGACCCGCCGACGCTCGCGCGGTGGATCGTGACACCTTCGCGCACCAGCGTCCCGGCGCCGACCGTGCAGCCGGTTGGCTCGTTCTTGTACTTCAGGTCCTGCGGCGCCATGCCGATCGTGGCGAAGGGGAACACCCTCACCCCCGCGCCGAGCCGCGTGCGGCCTTCGACGACGACATGCGCGATCAGCTCGACATTGTCCTCGAGCACCACATCGGGCCCGATGACGCAGCCGGGTCCGATGCGGCAGCCCAAACCGATCACGGCGCCATCCGCGACCGTGGCGGTGGGATGAATTTCGGCCATGCTTTACTTGTCCAGGATCATGGCGGCGTAGGTCGCCTCAGCGACGACCTTCCCGTCCACCTTCGCCTCGCCGTTGAACTTCCAGATGTTCCCTCGTTGGCGGTCCTTCTTCACATGGACCCGCATCTGATCGCCCGGCACCACCGGCTTGCGGAACTTCGCGTTGTCCACGCTCATGAACAGCACGAGCTTGCCGGCCCAATCGGGCCCCAGCGTGCGCACCACCAGCACCGCCGCCGTCTGGGCCATGCTCTCGATGATCAGCACGCCGGGCATCACCGGCATGGTCGGGAAGTGGCCCTGGAAGAAATTCTCGTTGATCGTGACGTTCTTGATGCCGGTGCAGCTATCGTTCAACGCCAGATCGACCACGCGGTCCACCAGCAGGAACGGATAGCGGTGCGGGATCGCCTGCATGATCTCCGCGATCTCGAGGGTGGTGACCTCGCCGGTCTTGGTCTCTTCAGTGCTCATGGCGATCCGCCCGGTGTTCCGTCCTTCTTCGTCGCGGCGAGTTGCCGCAGGCGCGCGAAGGCACGCATCGTCTCGCGTGCCGGCCAGGCCGGGCTGCCGACCACGTCGGTGCCGGCGGGCACGTCGTTCATCACGCCGGCCTGCGCCCCGACGCGGGCCTTCGAACCAACCTTGATATGCCCGACAAGACCAGCCTGCGCGGCCACGACGACGAAATCCCCGAGTTCAGTCGAACCTGCGATGCCCACCTGCGCGACGATGACGCAGCCGCGCCCCGTCTTCACGTTGTGTCCGATCTGCACCAGGTTGTCGAGGCGGGTACCCGGACCCAGCACCGTATCGCCGCCCGCCCCGCGATCGACGCAGGAATTGGCCCCGATCTCGACCCGGTCGCCCAGGATGACCCGGCCGATCTGCGGCACCGTGACGTGTTCGCCGGTCGCCGTGGTGACGAAGCCGTAGCCCTCATTGCCGACGCGCGCGCCCTGCGCGAGCACCACGCCCGCCCCGGCGATGCAGTATTCCATCGAGGCATGGGCGCGCAGCACCGATCCCGGCCCGAGCACACAGCCCGCGCCCACGGTCGCATGCGGCCCGATGATGCAGCCCGCGCCGATGTCCGCCCCCGCGCCGATGACGGCGCAGGGGCCGATCTCGGTCCCCTCCCCGATCCGGGCATCCGGGGCGACGACGGCGCTGGGGTGGATGCCGGGCACCGCTGCCTGGTGCGGATGAAACAGCGCCGCGACCTTCGCATAGGCAAGCTGCGGCTGTTCCGCCACCAGCGCGATGCAGCCTTCCGGCACATCCTTCGCGGCGGCGGCGGCGACCAGCACGGCACCCGCCCGCGTCTGCCGGAGCTGCTCGACCATGCGGCGGCCTTCGAGGAAGGCGACCTCCCCCGCTCCCGCCTGGTCGAGCGGCGCGACATCGGTGAAGAGCCGATCGCCGCCCCCAGCCAGCGTCGCCCCCGCGACCTCGGCGATCGCCGAGAGGGCGAACGGACCGCGCGGCGGGAAGAAGCGCGGATCCGCGCCCATGAACCTCAGTTCCGCCGCTGCTGCTGCTGCCCCTGCGCCGGGCGCTGCTGGCCCTGGGCCGGGCGCTGCTGCTGCGCAGCCGGCGCCTCGCCCCCCTCGGCCGGCAGGTTCACGTTCGGGATCATGCGGTTGAGCTGCGCGGCCACTTCCTCCGTCAGGTCGAAGGGCGGCTCATTGAAGATCACCAGCGGGCGCGGCAGCACAATGTTCACGCCACGACCCGACGCCACCTGACGGATGACGATGCCGAGCGCCTGCTCGATCTCGCGCAGCGCGCCCTGGGCAAGCTGCTCGATGGAGGCGGCACGGTCGCGCAGCGTGCGCTGGCTGTCGGTGATGCGATCCTGCAGGTCGCGTTCGCGCGCGCGGAGCTGCTCGGGGTTCAGTGTGGCGCGGTCATTCGCCAGCCGCTGCTGCTCGTCACGCCAACGGGCCTGCTCACGCTGCAGGTCCTCGTTCAGCCGGCCCCGGCGCTGCTCGATAGCCTCGCGCACCTGGGTGAAGGCGGTGGAGACGCGCTGGATCTCCGGAACGTCCACGATCCCGATCACCGCCGCCGGCGGCGGCTGTCCCGGGGCCAGCGGGGGCGGCGTCGGCGCGGGACGCTGGGCCGGTGCCTGGGCCGGGCGCTGACCTTGCTGCTGGGCGGGACGCTGCCCCTGCTGCCCCTGCTGCTGCTGCCCCTGTCCGGGCACGAACCACTGCTGGTTCTGCTGCGCGGCGGCAGGCAGGGCAAGGAGCATCGCCGCAAGCGCGGCCGGAAGGGTACGAACCATGTCAGGCATCATCCTGGATCAGAAACGGGTACCAAAGCCGAGGCGGAAGACCTGCGTCTCGTCGTAGGACTTCTTCACGACCGCCTGGGCGATGTCGATGTTGATCAGGCCGATCGGGCTGCGCCACGAAACGCCGACGCCCACGCCGACGCGCGGCGAGGCGTCATCCCGGACGCAGTTCGGATAGGAGGTGGGGCAGCCGGAATCGTTGACGCTGTCCGGCAGGCCATAGTTGCCGCCGACATCCACGAAGGCGCGACCGACGAAGCCGAGCTCGGTCGGCAGCGGCAGCGGGAACCGGAATTCGGCCGAGGAGGTCCAGATCACCTGGCCGCCCAGCGCGTCGTTGGTCGAGACGTCGCGCGGGCCGGCGCCGCCCAGGGCGAAGCCGCGCAGATTCTCGCCGCCCAGGAAGAAGCGGTCGACGATACGGGTGTCGCCGCCATTGTAGGGCAGCATCCACCCGCCACCGACCGCGAAGACGAGGACGTAGTCCGGGTCGCCCAGCAGCCGCTCGAACGGGATGTAGTACTGCCCGTCGCCACGCAGGCGGACATAGTAGACATCGCCGCCGAGGCCCGCGAGGTCGGTGCCGGCGCGTGCGACGTAGCCGCTGCGCGGTTCGATCCGGCTGTCGCGACGGTCATAGGTGACCGTGGTCGAGACCTGGCTCAGCAGGGTCGAGCCCGACTGCTCCTGGATGAAGCGCGAAGCGTCGGTCGAGACGTCGTAGAGGTCGCGATCGACCAGGGTATAGGACCAGCTCTGGCGCAGATGCTCGTTGATCTCGTAGCCCGCGCGCAGCGTGAAGCCGGCGCGCCGCTCATTGTAGCCCGAGGTCGATTGCAGGTTGCGCTGCACCAGGAAGATGTCGGCGCCGGCCACCAGGTTCCGTTCGAGGAACTGCGGGTCGGTCACCGAGATGTCCACCTGGCTGCGCTTCTGCGCGAGGGTCAGGTTGGTGCGCGCATCGATGCCGGTGCCGAGCAGGTTGCGCTCGCGCAGGCCGATATCGGCGAGGAAGCCGGCATCCGTCGAATAGCCGCCGCCGAGGGTGAATTCGCCGGTCGCACGCTCGGTCACCTGGGTGTTCAGGATGACGCGGTCCGGCGCGCTGCCCGGCGTCGAGTTCACCTGCACATCCGAGAAGAAGCCCAGCGCCCGGATGCGCTCACGCGAGCGGCGCACCTGCTGGGTGACCAGCGGATCGCCTTCGGCCAGGCGGAACTCGCGGCGGATGACGCGGTCCTGGGTGCGGGTGTTGCCGTTGATCTCGATGCGCTCGACATAGGCGCGCGGGCCTTCGGTGATCTCGAAGGTCAGGTCGACCGTGCGCGCCTCGCGGTTGCGCACCACGCGGGGTTCGACATTGGCGAAGGAGAAGCCGCGCGCCGCCAGCATGTCGGTGAGCTGCGTGTCGGCACGGTCCACGGCGTCGCCGTCATACCAGTCGCCGACCGAGATCGGGATGTCGTTGCGGACCGTGGCCGGGTCGAGGCCGCGCAGCGTGCTGGTTACCTGGATGTCGCCGATGCGGTAGCGCGGCCCTTCGTCGATCGTATAGGTCAGGAAGAAGCCGCTGCGGTCCGGGGCGAGTTCCGCCGTCGCGCCGGTGATCTGCACATCGGCATAGCCCTGGCGCAGATAGTAGCGGCGCAGCAATTCGCGGTCATAGGCGAGGCGGTC
The DNA here is from genome assembly GCA_041914265.1 of Roseomonas sp. Lineage (GTDB taxonomy): Bacteria > Pseudomonadota > Alphaproteobacteria > Acetobacterales > Acetobacteraceae > Neoroseomonas. Next base: position 13,958 of record JAYSDS010000100.1, on the reverse strand, counting down.
GGGATCGTAGGTGTCGGAGGAGGACAGGATCCGGTACCAGGCCTGCTCGCGGGTCGCGATGACCTCCTTCAAGCGGCTGTCGGAATAGCTGTCATTGCCGACGAAGTTGATGCGGGCGACGAGGGCGACCTCGCCCTCATTGATCTCGAAGACCACGTCGACGCGGTTCTGGTCGAGTTCGATGATCTTGGGCTCGACCGTCGCGCCGAAGCGGCCACGGCGGGCATAGGTCTCGAGGATGCGCAGCCGGTCCTGCTGGGCCGCGGCGGGCGTGAAGACGCCGCGCGCGCGAAGCTGCACCACCTCTCTCAACACGTCGCTAGTGATGCGGCGATTGCCCTCGAACCCCACGCGGTTGACGATGGGGTTCTCCACCACGTTCACGATGACGCGCGAACCTTCCTGGCGGATGGTCACGTCGCGGAACAGGCCCGTGGCGAACAGCGCGCGCAGGCTGCGGTCCAGCGTGTCGGGGTCGGAGGTGCCGCCCGGCTGAACCAGCATATAGGAGCGGATGGTATCCGCCTCGATGCGCTGGTTGCCCTGCACCTCGATCGCCGAGACGCGCCCGGGCGCCTGCGCCGACAGGGGGAACGCCACGATCAGCGCGGCGAGGACGAGGAAGAGGGTGCGCAGCCTGGTCAACGAATCGGCACCTGATCTGGGGGCTGACAGAGGGGCCGGACACTAACCGAGGTGCCCGTCCCGCGTCACCCCTTGGCGCCGCTTCGCGGCATGAAGAAGGCAGCCGAAGTGCCGGGGCCGCATGACAATCGCTTCACGGGGCCCCGCAGGGCCCCGTGCCGATCTCACCCGACGAGAGAAGCCACCCAGCGCACTACCCCAAGTTGAGTGAGGTCATTCCAGGTTGCCAGCAGCATCAGGGTGACCAGCAGCGCGAATCCCCCGCGGAAGGCATATTCCTGGGCCCGCAGCGGCAGCGGCCGGCCACGCAGCGCCTCGGCCGCGTAGAGCACCAGATGCCCGCCATCCAGGATCGGGATGGGAAACAGGTTGATCAGGGCGAGGTTGATCGACAGCAGCGCGATGAAGGTGATGAGCGGCAGGATGCCCATATCCGCCACCTCGCCCGACATCTGGGCGATGCGCAGCGGGCCGCCGATCTCCTCGGCCCCGCGCTGGCCGGAGATCATCTGCCAGACCCCCTGCAGGGTCTGCCCGCTGACCGCCACCATGTGCCAGGTGCCGGCGGCGAGCGCGCTGACCGGGTCGAGGCGCTCGCGCTGGACCGTCCCGCCGCCCTGGACGCCGATGCGCCCGCGGCCATCCTCGCCCCGGACCGTCGGGGTCGGGGTGATGGTCAGTTCCTGGTCGCCGCGGCGGACCAGCAGCGAGACGGGCTGGCCGGGCCGCGTCTCGATATAACGCTGCAGCTCGGCGAACTGCGTGATGGGCGTGCCGTCCAGCGCCAGGATGTGGTCGCCGGCGCGCAGCCCCGCCTCGGCGGCCGGCGATTGCGGCAGCACGCGCCCGACCACCATCTGGTCCTCGGGCCGCTCGACCGGGTTCTGCACCGGGCGGCCGGCGGTCGCGAAGATCGCCGCGAAGAGCAGCGCCGCCAGCACGAAGTTGAAGAAGGGACCGGCGAAGACGACGATGGCGCGGTCACCCACGCTCTTCTCGTGGAAGGCCTCCCCGGGGCGATAGGTGGCGGGATCGGGCTCGGCCTCGCCGGCATACTCCATCCCATGCATCTTCACGTAGCCGCCGAGGGGGATCCAGCCGATCCGCCATTCGCAGCCGCGCCTGTCCGTCCATTGCGCGATGGCCCGGCCGAAGCCGATGGAAAACCGCTCCACATGCACCCCGCGCCAGCGCGCGGCGAGGTAGTGCCCGAGCTCGTGCACGAAGATCAGGACACCGAGCACCACCGCGAAGGAGATGATGGTGCGAAAGGGCTCGGGGAGGAATTCCATCGTATCCTTCGATCCGTTTCGCGGCGCCGGTCAGGCAGCCGCGCGTTTCGCGGCGATGCGCGCCGCCTCGTTCCGTGCCGCGCCGTCGAGCGCCAGGATGGCGGGAAGATCCGCCACCGCCGGCGCACCCAGCCGTCCCAACGTCTCCTCGACCACCGCGGCGATGTCGAGAAAGCCGAGGCGACGGTCCAGGAACAGCCCCACGGCCGTCTCGTTCGCAGCGTTCAGTATGGTGGTTGCCCCACCCCCGGCGCGCAAGGCCTCCCGCGCCAGCCGCAACGACGGGAACCGCGCGGGGTCGGGCGCGAAGAAGTCGAGCCGCCCCAGCGCGACCAGGTCGAGCCGCGGCACCGAGGCCGGCATCCGCGCCGGCCAGGCCAGCGCATGGGCGATCGGGGTGCGCATGTCCGGCGTGCCGAGCTGCGCGACCAGCGAACCGTCGCTGTACTGCACCAGCCCATGGACGGTGGATTGCGGATGAACCAGCACCTCCACCCTGGCTTCGGGCACGGGGAAGAGGCGGACGGCCTCGATCAGCTCCAGCCCCTTGTTCATCATGGTGGCGGAATCGACGCTGATCTTGGCCCCCATGGACCAGACCGGGTGGCGCACCGCGGTTTCCGGCGTGACCACGGCCATTTCCGCGAGGGTCATGGTGCGGCACGGTCCGCCCGAGGCGGTCAGCACGATCTTCTCGACCGAGGCATAGGGGTCGGCGCCGCCGCCACGCGCCTCCAGCGCCTGGAAGATGGCGTTGTGCTCGGAATCGACAGGCAGCAGCGTCGCGCCGGCCGCGTGCGCGGTGGCGAGCACGATCTCCCCGGCGCAGACCAGGCTCTCCTTGTTGGCGAGCGCCAGCACGCCGCCCCGGGCAAGCGCGGCCAGCGTCGCCGGCAGGCCGGCCGCGCCGACAATCGCGGCCATGGTCCAGTCGACCGGGCGGGCCGCGGCGTCGACCACGGCATCCGCCCCGGCGGCAGTCTCGATGCCGGTCCCGGCCAGGGCATCGCGCAAGGCGGCATGGCAGGCCGGGTCGGCGACGACGGCCAGCCGCGCGCCGAGGCGCCGCGCCTGGGTGGCCAGACCCATCACGTCGCGGTTGGCGACCAGGGCCTCGACGCGGAAGGCGCCGGGCGGGGCTTCGTCGAGCAGGGCGACCGTGCTGCGGCCGACCGAGCCGGTGCTGCCGAGGATGGTGACGCTACGGGGCATGGCGCAGTTCCGGGCGGGATGCGATTGGACGGGCGCCGCCCCTCCAGGACATCCCGCCAAATGACAATGGCCTTTGGAAAGCCATCCTTTGGCGTCGGGCGCAACGGCCATGCGGATCCCGCCCAAGACCCGTGTTGCCCGAAGGTGTTCCCCGCCCGGCGGAAGACGGTGGCTCCAGAGAGGTCCGCTGATGACGTGAATGGATCCGCCGCGGTGGAAATCGGAGGGGCTCTGCCCCTCCGAACCACCCCGCCAGGATGCTGGGCATCCTGGACCGCAATCTTCTGGCACGGGGCACAAAGGGCATGCGCGCCCCGCCAGGCACGCTTCGTGCACCAATGCGGGTTTCGGCGCCATTCCGCCCATGGCGCAGGGCGCCAGGTCGAGGTTTGCAAAGGCCCTTCGGCCTTTGCTGGGGTGGCTTGGAGGGGCAACGCCCCTCCAACTCCACAGTGGCAGCACCCGGACCACCCGGCCGATGCCACCCCCATGGACGCTGCGTGTGACGTCCCTGGGATGCGGTCCGCGGAGCGGCAAAGCCCCTCCACGGCCCGTCCGTCACCGCCACAACGGCTGCCCCTGCCCCAGCGCAAAGGCCAACAGCGCCGCGATCGGCGCGGCGGCCAGCACCCCGTCCAGCCGGTCCAGCAATCCGCCATGCCCCGGGATCAGCGCCGAGCTGTCCTTCACGTCGAAATGCCGCTTGATCCAGGATTCCAACAGGTCGCCAGCCTGCGCCATGATCCCGAGCGCAGCCGCGACAGCCGCCGCGCGGGACGCCCCGCCGGGCGCCAGCAGCGCCGCCGTGGCGACCCCGACGAGCATCGCGGAGGCCAGCCCACCCGCCGCGCCCGACCATGTCTTGTTGGGCGAGACCCCCGGCGCGAGCTTCGGGCCGCCGAACAGCCGCCCGGCCATGTAGGCCCCAATATCCGACGCCCAGACCACGAGGAACAGGAACAGCACGTTGACGCGCCCGGCCTCGTTGTCGTGCCGCAGCTCGATCAACGCGATGCCGGCGAGGCCGATATAGAGAATGCCCGCCGCCAGCCACCCGGCCGGCTGGCCCTTCCGGGGCTGCGGCAGTTCCGCCAGCCACCAGGCGAGCCCCCATAGAACCAGCAGCAGCGCCAGCGCCGCGCGGGTGTGTTCCGTGACCGCCAGGATGCCCGCCGCGAAGACGAAGACCGGCACCGCCATCCCCGGCAAGGCGCGCGTGCGGTATCCGCAAAGATGCACCCATTCCCAGGACAGCAGCGCGACGGCGATGGCGACCAGCATCGTCCAGGGCTCGGAGCCGAGCCAGATGCACAGCAGCGCCGCCGGCCCCAGCACCAGCGCCGAGAGGAAACGCTTGCGCAGGTCCCGCCAGCGCTTGGGCTCCACGGCCCCCATGAGTGCGATCTGGGTCAGGGTCGGGCCCCATAGCGACGCTCGCGGCGCGCGAAGGCCGCTACCGCCTCGGCCAGGTGCTCGGCCCCGTAATCGGGCCACAGCACGTCCTGGAAGACGAATTCGGCATAGGCCGCCTGCCAGAGCAGGAAGTTGGACAGGCGTTGCTCGCCCGAGGTGCGGATGATCAGGTCCGGATCCGGCACGCCGGCGGTCTGGAGGAAGCCGCCGAAGGTGGCCTCGTCCAGCGCCTCCGGCGCCAGGCGGCCTTCGGCGATGGCCCGGGCGGCCGCGCGCGCGGCGGACAGGATCTCATCCCGCGCGCCATAGGACAGCGCGACATTCAGGTTCAGCCGGGTCCCGCCGGCCGTCGCTTCCTCCGCGGCGCGGATGGAGCGCGCCATCTCCGGCCCGAAGCGCTCGAAATCCCCGATGACGCGCAGCCGCACGCCTTCCTTGACCAGGCTCGCGACCTCGGAGCGGAGATACAGGCGCAGCAGGCCGGTCAGGGCGGAGACTTCCTCGAGCGGCCGGCGCCAATTCTCCGACGAGAAGGCGAAGAGGGTCAGCCAGGCGACACCCTGGTTCGCCGCGGCCTCGATGGTCCGGCGCACCGCATCGGCGCCGGCCTTGTGGCCAAGGGCCGCCGGCAGGCCGCGTGCCTGCGCCCAGCGGCGGTTGCCATCCATGATGATCGCGACATGGACCGGCAACTCGGCCGGTGCGGCTGCCGCACGGACAGGATCGGAAGCGGCGCTCACGCCCGCCCAGCCCCAAGGCGACGGGTCTCGACCAGGCTCACCTGCAAAACGCCCTCCGCCCCCCTGCCTGCATCCGACGGCGACTCAGAGTTCTGTCTCGAAAGTCGGCTTGAGGCGACTTTCGCATCCCGGCACCGGCCCGCACCCCGATGCGACCACCCAGCGACAGGATCCTGGATGGGCGGCCGCATCGGGATGCGGGCCGGTGTCGGGCTTTCAAGACAGGCTCTCACACCGTGCGGATATCCTTCTCCTTTTCGGCCAGCGCCACATCGACCTGCTTCACATACTGATCGGTCAGCTTCTGGATCTCGGTCTCGGACTGCTTGGCCTCGTCCTCGCTGAAGTCGTGCTTCTTCACCCAGCCCTTGACCTGCTCCATGCCGTCGCGGCGCACGCCACGGACGGAAACGCGGGTCTGCTCGGCATAGCGGGCGGCGGCCTTGGCCAGTTCGTTGCGACGTTCCTGCGTCAGCGGCGGCAGGGGCACGCGGATGACCTGGCCCTCGCCCTGGGGGTTCAGGCCGAGATTCGCCTCGCGGATCGCGCTTTCGACATGCTTGGTCAGCGCCTTGTCCCAGACCTGCACGGACAGCAGGCCAGGACCGGCGACCGAGATGTTCGCGACCTGGTTCAGCGGCGTCATGGAGCCATAGGCATCGACGCGGATGGGCTCGAGCAGGGCGGGGCTCGCGCGGCCCGTGCGCAGGCCGGCGAACTCCTTCTTCAGCGTCTCCATCGCGCCGTCCATCCGGCGCGTCAGGTCCTGCTTCAGGGCCTGGAAATCGGCAGGCATGGGCCCTCTCCCTTAGAGCTGGTTCTCGTGAACCGTGGTGAAGCGGCCCTCGCCTTGCATCACCGCGGTGAAGGCGCCGGGCTCATGGATGTTGAAGACGATGATCGGCAGCTTGTTCTCGCGCGCCAGGCTGATGGCGGCGGCATCCATCACGGCGAGGTCGCGCGCCAGCATGTCGAGATAGGTGAGCGTCACATAGCGCTCGGCATTCGGGTTCTTGCGGGGGTCGGCCGAGTAGACGCCGTCCACCTGCGTGCCCTTGAGCAGCGCGTCGCAGCCCATCTCGGCCGCGCGCAGCGCCGCGGCGGTGTCGGTCGTGAAGAAGGGGTTGCCCGTGCCGGCGGCGAAGATCACCACCCTCCCCTTCTCCATGTGCCGCACGGCGCGGCGGCGGATGAAGGGTTCGCAGACCGAGGACATGTTGATCGCCGACTGCACCCGCGTCGGCACGCCGACCTTCTCGAGCGCGGCCTGCATAGCGAGCGCGTTCATCACGGTCGCGAGCATGCCGATCGAATCGGCCTGGGCCCGGTCCATGCCGGCGGCGGCGCCGGCCACGCCACGGAAGATGTTGCCGCCCCCGATGACGAGGCAGACCTCGACGCCAAGCTCGATGACGCCCCGCACATCCTCGGCGATGCGGCGGCAGACGGCGGTGTCGAGGCCGTAGTCGCGCTCGCCCATCAGGGCTTCGCCCGACACCTTGAGCAGGACGCGCTTGTAGGATGGCTTGTCGCTCATGCGCAGGCGTTTCGATTCCGATTCAGGTGACGGGCGCGGCACCATAATGGCCGCGCCCCTTAGGCGACAATAAGGCGTTGGGGCGGACGCGGCGGCCCGCCCCGGCGGGCGTCAGGCCTGACCCGCCGCGGCAGCGACCTCGGCCGCGAAATCCGAGGCCTGCTTCTCGATGCCTTCGCCGAGCTGGAAGCGCGCGAAGCCCGCGAGCGCCACGCCCGCCTTCTTCACGACTTCCTTCACGCGGGTCTCGCCGTCATGCACCCAGACCTGCTCGAGCAGCACCACTTCCTCGTAGTACTTGCGGATGCGGCCCTCGACCATCTTCTCGATGACAGCGGCCGGCTTGCCGGACGCCTGGGCCTGCTCGGTCAGCACGGCCTTCTCGCGGTCCAGCGCGGCCGGGTCGACCACGGTGATGTCCAGCGCCTCGGGCCGCGTCGCGGCGACATGCATGCCGATCTGGCGGCCCAGCGTCTCGAGCGCGTCGGTCTCGGAGGCACCCTCCACGGCGACCAGCACGCCGATCTTGCCCATCCCCGGCTTCACGGCGGAGTGGACATAGGTCGCGACCGCACCCTGCTTCACGCTGAAGCGCTTCACGCGGCGGATCGTCATGTTCTCGCCGATCGTGGCGATCAGGTGCGTCAGCTCATCGCCGACGCTGCGGAAGGCGGTGCCGCCCTCGACCAGGTCCAGCGAGCCCGGGTAGCGCGCGGCCTTCAGCGCCTCGATGTCGTCGCCGACGGTCAGCGCCAGCTCGGCCACCGCGGCACAGAAAGCCTGGAAGTGCTCGTTGCGGGCGACGAAGTCGGTCTCGGCGTTCACCTCGACCATCGCGGCCACGTTGGGGGCGGAAGCGACGGCGACCAGGCCCTCGGCGGCGACGCGGCCGGACTTCTTGGCGGCGGCGGACAGGCCCTTCTTGCGCAGCCAGTCGATCGCGGCCTCCATGTCGCCGTTCGATTCAACCAGCGCCTTCTTGCAGTCCATCATGCCCGCGCCGGTCTTCTCGCGCAGGTCGCGGACCATCGCCGCAGTGATCTCGGCCATCGGACTACTCCGTGGTTGCCAGGTGGGAAGAAAAGGAACCGGGGCCTGAAGGCCCCGGCGTGTCAGGCTCAGGCCTGGGGCTGCGCCTCGGGGGCGGCCTCGGCCTCGATCGGGGCCTCCGGCAGCTCCTCGGAGCCGAGGTCCTCGGCGCCGCCGATGTCGACGCCCGACGCCTGCAGCTCGGCCGAGATGCCGTCCAGCACCGCCGAAGCGACCATGTCGCAATACAGCGTGATGGCGCGGATCGCGTCGTCATTGCCCGGGATCGGGAAGGTCACGCCCTCGGGGTCGGCGTTGGAGTCGACCACGGCGATGACGGGGATGCCGAGCTTGTTGGCCTCCTCGATCGCCAGCTTCTCCTTCACCGTGTCGATCACGAAGATGATGTCGGGCAGGCCGCCCATCTCCTTGATGCCGCCCAGCGCGCGCTCGAGCTTCTCCTTGTCGCGCGTCAGCATCAGGACTTCCTTCTTGGTCAGACCGCTGGTGTCCGTGCCAAGACGCTCATCCATCTGCTTCAGGCGCTTGATCGAGCCCGTGATCGTCTTCCAGTTGGTCAGCATGCCGCCGAGCCAGCGATGGTTGACGTAGTACTGGCCGCAACGGGTCGCGGCTTCCGCCACGTAGTCGGCCGCCGCCTTCTTGGTGCCGACGAACAGAACGCGGCCGCCGGCGGCGACGGTGTCGCGCACGGCGCGCAGCGCGCGCTCCATGAGCGGGACGGTCTGCTGCAGGTCGAGGATGTGGACCTGGTTGCGGACGCCGAAGATGTACGGCGCCATGCGCGGGTTCCAGCGCCGCGTATGGTGGCCGAAATGCACGCCTGCCTCGAGCAGGGCACGCAGGGTGACTTCACGCATCGCCATGAGGGCGAGCCTCCTTTCCGATAGTCCGGTTGAGCCTCCGCGGCGCAATCCCCCCGGATGTCTCCCGGGGACCGGACCCAGCCTCGGTGAAGGTTGGGCGCGCCGCGTGCGGATTTGCCGGGCGGAGCGAACCCCGACCGGCGGGGCGGATATGGCGGAACGGGACCTGCAAGGCAAGCCCCGGCGTGGGTCAGTACAGCATGTCGCGCAGATTGTCCGCGACGCGCCGTTCCGCCGCCGGCATGCCCGCCGTCCCCACCAACCCCGCCCTGCCCGGCGACGCCGATCGGGTTGATGAAGCGCAGCACAATTCGCGCCGCCCCTGTCCGCGGGCGGCCCGTTCCGATACCGTGGCGCCATGCGGTCGTGGAACGGAGGCATGCCATGGTGAACCACCCCTCGCGCCGGCAGATGGCGCGTATGGCAGCCCTGGCCGCCCTCGCCGGCGGCATTGCGCCGGCCGCCGCGCAGCCCTCCGCCGCTCAGCCGGAAAGCCCCGAGGCGATGGCGATGCGCATTTCGGGGCGGTTGTTCGACGGCGACGGCCTCGCCCGCCCCGCGCCGGAACAGCCGGCGGTGTCGGACCTCGCGCGCGGGCTCGACCGCACGCTCGTGCTGGGCGGTGGCGGCGAATATTATGTCGCCTGGTATTGCGGCTTCTTCCACGGGCTGATCGAGGCCGGCTTCGATCCGGCTCTACCCGAGATGATCGTCGGCACCTCCGCCGGCGCCTATATGGGGTCCAGCCTGACCTCCGGTCATTTCGCGCGGATGCGCGTCGAATTCGACTTCTTTGGCCATTTCCCGCGACTGTTCGCCGCCATGGCCCCGGTCGCCAGCCCCAACGCCAGCCAGCGGCGGGCGCAGGAGATCAACTTCTCCGTCCGCGACGGCAGCCCCGCTTCCATCCGCGCCATCGGCCATGCCGCCCTCGCCGCGGACAACCGGCTCAACGGCAGCGCGGTCGAGCGGCTCGCCTGGCTGCTGACCGACGACAGCCGGTCCGATTGGCCGCCCGCCCGCATGTTCACCACCGCCAACGACTGTTACACGGGCGAACGCCTCGTCGTCGGGCAGGCGGTCGCGCGCCGCAACGGCATACCGCTCGCCCATGCGGCGGGCGCCTCCTCCTCCCTGCCCGGGGTCATCGGGCCCACGCTGCTGGGCCAGCGCTACTGCATGGATGGCGGCATCGCCCGCACCTGGGCCCATACCGATCTGGTGGCGGGGTCGAAACGCGCGCTCGTCATCACCCTGACCAATGGCTACGAGGGCAGCCTGCTGAGCGGCATCCCGCACAACATCCATGACGAGATGCGCTGGCTGGAAGCCACCGGCACGCGGGGCATGCTGATCATCGCCGGCACGCCGCCCGGCGTGAACCTGCTCGATCCCGGCCAGATCGCCCCGGCACTGCGCGCGGGGTATGATCGGGCGAAGGTCGAATGGCCGCGCATCGCCGCCTTCTGGGCCTGACACCGGCCGCCCCGATATCCGACGCGGAGGGCGGCGCCCTTCCCGTCACCCTTCCCGGAAGCGCTGCCGGTCGGCCTCGGTGATCTGCCGCAACACCCGGCCGGGGTTGCCCACCACCAGGCTCATCGGCGGCACGTCACGCGTCACGACCGCACCCGCGCCGATCACACTGCCCCGCCCGATCGTCACCCCCGGCATCACCGAGACACCTCCGCCGATCCAGACATCGTCCTCGATGACGATGGGAAAGGCGTATTCCAGCCCGCGGTTCCGCCGTTCGGCATCCAGCGGATGCCCCGCCGTGCAAAGGCCCACATGCGGCGCGATAAAGACGTGGTTGCCGATCGTCACCGGGGCGCAATCCAACACCACCAGGTTCACATTGGCGTAGAAATGGTCGCCGATCGCGATGTTGAAGCCGTAGTCGCAGTGGAACGGGGCCTCGATCACGAAGTCCTTGCCGATGCGGCCGAAGACCTCCCGCAGGATCGCCCGCCGCTTCTCGGGTTCGGCTGGCGAGGTGTGGTTGAAGTCGAACAGCCTCGTGCTGCACTGCCGGCGCCGCGCGATCAGCGCCGGATCGTAGTTCGCGTCATACAGCAGGCCGGCGGCCGCCTTCTCCATCTCGTCCATGCGCCTGCCGCCGTCCCGCCGTGATGGCCAGGGCTGTAGCACGCCTCGGCCAGTCCCGGGATCACTCGGGGCGGATGCCGGCGCGCTCGGCGGTCGCCCTGATCGCGGCCCTTTCGCGATCGAGCCAGGTGGCGAAGCCCTCGGGCGTCTGCTCGCTCTCCGCCACGATCTCCGCGCCGAGTTCCGCCTGCCGCGCGCGATAGCCGGGATCGGCGAGGCCCGCCCGCACCGCCGCCGCCAGGGCCAGCACCGCCGCCGGCGGCGTCCCGGCCGCGCCCACCAACCCGGCCCAGGACCCACCGGTCAGGTCCAGCCCCGCCTCCTTCAGCGTCGGCACATCCGGCGCGATCGGCATGCGTCCGGCCGAGGTCATCGCCAGGATGCGGATCCGCCCGTCCCGCCACAGCGGCAGCACCGTCGAGATCTCCCCCATCACCAGCGGAATGTTCCCCGCCACCACATCCGGCACCGAGGCGGAGGAACCGCGATAGGGCACATGGGTGAAACGTACATTCGCGGCGGCCATCACCTGCTCGATCACGAAATGCGTCGCACTCCCCTGGCCCGAGGAGCCGATCGCGATCTCCCCCGGCCGGGAGCGGGCGGCGGCAAGAAGGTCGGCAACGGACCGCCAGGGGCTGTCGGCGCGCACGGACAGGGTCAGCGGGCTGCGCGTCATCATCGCCACCGCAGCGAAGTCCTTCGCGGGGTCATAGGGCAGCCGCGCCTGGAGCACGGGCGCATTGGTCAGCGGCCCGTTCGACCCCAGCAGCAGCGTGTGCCCGTCGGGCGCCGACTTCGCCACCGCATCGGCCCCCACCGTGCCGCCTCCGCCGGCCCGGTTGTCGACCACCACCGGCTGGCCGAGCACGGCAGCCATCCTCTCCCCCATGATGCGCGCCTGGAGGTCCGAGGAGGTCCCGGCCGCGAAGGGGACGACGATGCGCACCGGCCGGTCGGGGAAAGCGGCGCGGGCGGCGCGCGGCGTGAGTGCAAGGGCAGGCAGCGCCAGGGCGGCGCGGCGGGCGAGGGTCATTCCTGGTGTCTCCCGTGACGTTGGTCTTCTGCCGCAGTCTGGACGCAAGCCGGGGTTCGGGGGAACCGTCCGTCGGAGCGGGAATGACGCAGGATTCATCCCGCGCGCATCCGTAACGCGGCATGTTCCGCCGCCACCAGCCAGGGCCGGCCCGCATGGACAGTACGACACGCCATATCCTCGACCTGTCCCGCCGCGGCCTGTTGCGGGGCGCGATGGGGCTCGCCGCCCTGGCCGCCCTGTCCCCGGCGTCGCGGCGCGCCCTGGCCCAGGCGCCGGGCGGGACCTACCTCTTCACCCTGGGCGTGGCGAGCGGCGATCCGAGCCCGGACGGGTTCGTCATCTGGACCCGCCTCACCCCGGAGCCCTTCGCGAGCGACTGGGGCATGCCGCCGGCCTCGGTGCCCGTCGCCTGGGAGGTGGCCGAGGATCCGGGCTTCAGTCGCGTCGTCGTGCGCGGCATGACGGCCGCATGGCCGGAGCGCGCCCATTCGGTCCATGTGGAGGTGGCAGGCCTGGCGCCAGGCCGCCCGTATTTCTACCGCTTCCGGGTGGACGGCGAGGCGAGCGCTGTCGGTCGAGCCCGCACCGCGCCCGCCCCCGGCACAACCCCGGCGAAGCTGCGCTTCGTCTTTGCCGGCTGCCAGCACTACGAACACGGCCACTTCACCGCCTGGAAGCACATCGCGGCGGAGCCTGAGCTCGACTTCGTCTTCCATTATGGCGACTACATCTACGAGTATTCCGGCCGCCCGCGCGGCGCCGGCGGATGGGGCCCGGTGACGCGGTCGCATCTGGGCGGGGAAGCGATGACGCTCGCCGAATACCGCCTGCGCTACGCCCAGTACCGCACCGACCCGGACCTCCAGGCGGCCCATGCCGCGCACCCCTTCGTCCCGAGCTTCGACGACCATGAGGTCGAGAACAACTGGGCCGGGCTGGTCAGCGAGGAGGATGGCCGCAGCCAGCGCCACCCCGTCGCCATCCCGCCCGAGGAATTCGCCCTGCGCCGCGCCGCCGCCTTCCAGGCCTGGTACGAGCACATGCCGGTCCGCGCCGCGGTGATCCCGCGTGGGTCGGACATCACCGCCCATCGCCGGCTCGACTTCGGACGGCTGATGCGGGTGAACGTGCTGGATACGCGCCAGTTCCGCGACGACCAGCCCTGCAACGACGGCACGAAACCCGCCTGCGAGGAGGTGTTCCGCCCCGATGCGCAGATGCTCGGGCCCGCCCAGGAACGCTGGCTGGCCGAAGGGCTGACCGACAGCCCGGCGCGCTGGAACATCCTCGCCCAGCAGGTGCCGCTGATGCGGCGCATGCTGCGCAACGACGCCATCGCGATGGACAAGTGGGATGGCTACCCGGCGGCGCGGCAGCGGCTGCTCGACACGCTGGCCGAACGGCGCACACCCAATCCGGTCGTGCTGTCGGGGGATGTGCATGTCGCGTTGGCCGCGACCATCCGGCGGCGCCCCGAACAGGCCGACAGCCCGCCGGTCGCGACCGAGTTCACCGCGACCTCCGCGACCAGCGGCGGGGACGGCGCGACGATGACCTCGGGCGGCGAGGAAACGCTGCGCCGCAATCCCGACATCGCGCTGTTCAATGGCCGCCGGGGCTATTGCGTGAGCGAGGCGACGGCGCAGAGCCTGACGACGGAATACGTCGCGCTGGAATACGTGACGCGCGAAGGCGCGCCGCGCGAGACGGCGGCGCGGCTGGTGGTGGAGGCGGGTCGGCCGGGGTTGCAGAGAGGGTAGGCGGCGCGGTCGCTGGGGCGGGGCGCCGTCCCAAGTCTCGGCGGGTGGATCAGGGAGGGGCTCTGCCCCTCCCCGAACCCCGCCCCGGCAAAGGCCGAAAGGCCTTTGCAAACCTCGATCTGGCGCCGTGCATCACAGCCAGGACGAGGGCCGAAACCCGCTTTTGCGCCCGAAGCGCGCTGCGCCGACCCGGCACGCCGCTGTTGCCCGGCACCAACTGCCAGCGGTCCAGGCCATACCATGGCCAGGGGACCCCATCGACGTTGCGAAGCAACGCCGATGGGAACCCGGCGGG
>JAYSDS010000099.1:0-24126 GCA_041914265.1 Roseomonas sp. | reverse complement strand
CGGCAGCTACCGCCAATCACCAGAGAGTCAGCACTTCACTCGGCGGGTATCAGCCGTCGTGGCGACCCTCGGATCGCCCGAGTCTTGGAAGGATGGCCGTGGCGTAGGCCGTCGCGAACAGGGCCTCGACGGTCACTGGATGCCGCAACCGCCAGTTCGGCCTCTCGCGATCGGTTCCGGGCAGGTTGACGCCGACGGTCTCGCCGAGGAGGTCTTCCGCCTGCAACAGCAGCAAGGCGCTGGGTGCCTGCGAGACATGGCCGTAGACCGCCGCGGCGGTGTCGGGCCCGAAGCTGTCGCTGGGTACGCCGCAGGCGGCGGCCAGCGCGATGCGGTCGTCGGCCCGCTGGCGGCGCGCGCGCCCGGCTTCCGCGGCATCAAGCAGCCCGAGCGCCTGTGCCTCCTCGATATCGGTGTCCTGCCACCAGCCGGCGAGCGGGGGCAGGTCGTGGGTCGAGACGCAGCAGGCCGCCAGCGCCGGCCATTGCTGCGGAGGACGGAACCCGGCGCCGTCCCGTTCGAACCACAGCACGCGATAGGCAAGCACGCCGGCGTCGGCGAGGCGTTCCGGGAAGCCCTCCGGCACCGTGCCGAGTGCCTCACCCACCACGCTGCACCCGGCCGACCGGCTGGCATGCGCGAGGGCCGCCAGCATGCCGGGGCCATCGTAGCGCAGGTAACAGCCATCGCTTGCCGCGGCGCCGGCCGGCACCACGAAAAGCCGTTCGAGCCCCATGGCGTGGTCGAGCCGCAGCGCCCGGGCGTGCCGCATATTCGCGGCCAGCAGCGCGGCGAAGCCCGCGTGATCCTCGGCCTCGGCGCGATGAGGGTTGGGCACGGGCAGTCCCCAGACCTGGCCGGCGGCCGCGAAGGGATCGGGTGGCGCGCCGATGGAGAAGCCGGGCAGGAAGGCGCCGGGCTGCGACCACACCTCGGCACCATCGGGCGCGGCACCGACCGCGAGGTCGCGATACAGGCCGGGTCCCGCCGCCGCGGCCGCGGCCAGTTGGCGGTCGCACAGCCATTGCAGGGCGACGTGGAAGCGGATGTCCTCCTCAGCGCCGGTGCGGAAGGCGGCCAGGCCGGCATCGGTGGGGGAGGCGAAGCCGGCAGGCCAGGCATGGCGCGGGCCGAAGCGTTCCGAGATCGCGGCGAAGGTGGCGAAATCCTCCAGCGCCGCGCCGCCCGCGCGGCGGAAGGCGGCGAGCTCGGCCTCCGGCGCGGCGTGGCAGGCAGCTTCCAGCACCGGCCGTTTCGCGGCCCAGACGGCGGGGTAGTCCACCAGCCGCCCGGCCCGCAGGGCGGCGAAAGCGGGCTCGGCCGTCGCCAGCGCGCGGCGCACCGCCTCGCCCATGGGCGCGAGCTGCGCCACGTCCAGCAGCACGGGTTCGAGGAAGCGCCGGTCGGACGGCTGGTACGGGCTGGCGCGGTCGCGTTCCGCCGGCATCAGCGCATGAGGCGGGCTGAGGCCGATCAGTGCCGCCCCCGGTGCACGAGCGGCGAGTTCCGCCAGTGCTGCGTAGTCGCCGATGCCCTGGTCGGCCGCGCGGCGCAGCGAGAAGGTCTGCGCCATGATGCCCCAGCGGCGCCCCGCCGGCGGCGGGTGGCACAGTCCGGCGGGCGGCGCGTCCCGGCGCGCCACGGCACGGCGCCGGGCGAGGCTGTCGCGCGCCTGGGCCGCGGTCGCGGCCGGCAGGTCGAGCGCGGCCAGGACGGCGCGCAGCGTGTCCGCCGGGACGGCATGGCGGCGGCCATCGATGTCGTGCCAGGCGGTGTCGATGCCGGCGGCCTGCGACAATTCGGCCAGCAGCGCGGGATCGGCCGCGGCGGCCGGGCGGGCCTTGAGGGCCTGTTCCGCGCACCACAGCACGGAACGCGGCGCGAGCGACACGATGTCGCCCGGTGACCCCTGGCGCGCCGGGTCTCCGCTATCGGCCAGGATGTGCCACGCATGGTGGGGCCGCGGCGGCGGCAGATTCAGCGGCGCGGGCTGGTCGCCGCCGTGAACTGCGACCAGCACGCGGTCCCCTGCCGCATGCAGCAGCATCGCGACGCCGCGCGCTTCGGGATGCGTCCAGTCGGTGTCGGCCATCGGCGCGCCGTCCAGGCGAAGCCAGCTCACATCCGGCACCCCCGACGCATCCGCCGAGCCGAGCAGCGGCGCCGCGGCATGCAGCGCCGGATGCGCGCGGCGCGCAGCGATCAGCCGCGCGGCGAACTCCCCGAGGCCGACATCGGCGCCCGGCCAATCGAACCAGGACAGCGCGTTGTCCTGGCACCAGGCATTGTTGTTGCCCTGCTGGCTCCGCCCGGCCTCATCGCCCATCGAGAGCATCGGCGTGCCGCGCGCCGCCAGCAGCGTGGCGAGCAGGGCGCGCACATCCGCCGCGCGGCGGTCGCGCAGCGCGTCCGAGGGGCCTTCGACACCCTGGTTCCAGGAATGGTTGGCGTCCGTCCCGTCTCGGTTTTCCTCGCCATTCGCGGCGTTGTGCTTGTGGGCGTGGCTGACGAGATCAGCGAGGGTGAAGCCGTCATGGGCAGTGACGAAGTTCAGCGAATCCGTCGCCGGGCGCGCGCCGAAGACATCGCGTGAGCCGGCGAGCCGCGTGGCGAGCTCGCCCAGCGTTCCCGCATCGCCGCGCCAGAAGCGCCGCACGCCGTCCCGGAAGCGGTCGTTCCACTCGCCCCAGCCCGGTGCGAAGCCGCCGAGGCGATAGCCGCCCGGGCCGACATCCCAGGGCTCGGCAATGATCCAGCAGCGCGAGAGCACCGGATCCTGCCGCATCGCCTGGAGCAGTGGCGCATCCGGGTCGAAGCCCTCGCCTCGGCGGCCCAGCGTCGTCGCGAGATCGAGCCTCAGCCCCGCGAGCCCCGCTTGCTCGACCCAATGCCGCATCGCATCCATGGCAAGGCGCAGCGGAAAGGGACGGTCGAGCGCCAGGCTGTTGCCGCAGCCCGTCTCATTCGCATAACGGCCATCGACGACGCGATACCACGCCGCATCACCGAGACCGCGGAGGGAGAGCGTCGGGCCGTCCTCATCGCCCTCGCCACTGTGGTTCAGCACCACGTCGAGGATGGTCCCGATGCCGGCCTCGGCCAGGGCGGCGACGGCGGCGCGCACTTCCGCCATCCCGCCCGGGGCGAGGCGCGGGTCCGGCGCAAGCCAGCCGACCGTGTTGTAGCCCCAGTAGTTGGTCAGCCCGAGCGGCGCGAGGTGGCGTTCATCCGCCCAGGCGGCGGCCGGCATGACCTCGACATGCGTGACGCCGAGACGGCGTAGATAGTCGACGGAGGCCGGATGCCCGAGCGCGGCGAAGGTGCCGCGGATCGCTTCCGGGATCGCCGGGTTGCGCATGCTGAAGCCGCGAACGTGCAGTTCGTACACCACGCGCGCGCCGTGATGCGGAAGCGGTGGCGGGGCCGGCGGCAGTGGCGCCGTCAGCACGGCCTTGGGCATGACGGGCGCACTGTCCCCGGGATCGCTGTCGAACAGCGCGGGATGCGTGGCGAAGGGCCGGTCGATGGCGCGCGCCCAGGGGTCGAGCAGCAGCTTGTCCGGATTGAAGCGCAGCGCGCGCGGGCCGTGCGCGCGCAGGCCATAGCGCGCGCCATGCGTCAGGCCGGGGAGGAAGCCATGGAAGATGTCCCCGGTACGGCCAGGCAGGCGGAAGCGCGTCTCGCGTTCGCCCTCGAAGAGGCAGAAATCGACTGCCTCGGCCCCCGGTGCCGGGATGGCTACCGCCGCACCGCCCGCGACGCCATGAACGCCGAGCGGTGACGGCGCCCCCTCATCCATGCTGCGCCGCCAGCCCCTTCAGCAGCGCCGCGTAGCGCGCGGCGGACGGACCCCAGGAGACATCCGTCGCCATGCCGCGCCGCTGCATCCCGCGCCAGATCTTGCCATCGGCAAAGAGTGCCAGGGCGCGGCGCAGCCCCGCCGCCAGGGCATCCGCGCTGCCTGGCGCCACCTGCAGCCCGGTGCCGCATCCCGCGATGCGGGCCGCGTGGTTGGTGTCGATCACGGTATCGGCCAGGCCGCCCGTCCGCGCGACGATGGGCGGCGCGCCATAACGCAGGGCGGCGAGCTGCGCGAGGCCGCAGGGCTCGAAGCGCGACGGCACGATGAGCGCGTCGCTTCCGCCATAGACGAGCCGTGCGAGGCCCTCGTCGAAGCCGATGAAGGCGCCGGCCCGGCCGGGCCAGGCGTCCGCAACGCCGCGGCAGGCATGTTCGAGGCCGGGTTCGCCCGAGCCCAGGATCGCGAGCTGCGCGCCGCCTTCCATCAGCACGGGCGCGGCGGCGAGCAGAAGGTCCGCGCCCTTCTGCCAGGCCAGCCGGCCGATGAAGGCAAAGAGCGGCGCGCTGGGGTTGGGCGCGAGGCCGAGCCGTTCCTGCAGTGCCCGCCGGTTGGCCGCGCGCCCCGCCAGCGCGCGCGTCGAGAAGTTGCCGGCGAGGTGCGGATCGGTCTCCGGGTTCCAGTCCTGCGTATCGAGCCCGTTCAGGATGCCGTGCAGATCGCCGGTCCGGCCGAGCAGCAGCCCATCGAGGCCCATGCCGCCCTCGGGCGTCAGGATCTCCTCGGCATAGCTGGGGGAGACGGTGTTGATCGCATCCGCGTACCACAGCCCCGCCTTCAGGAAGCCGAGGGCGCCGAAGTATTCGAGGCCCTGGGTGGACATCGCCTCGGGCGGCAGGCCGAGCAGCGGGAACAGCGAAGCGTCGAACTTCCCCTGATAGGCCAGGTTGTGGATGGTGAAGAGGCAGGGAATCCGGCGCGGCGCGAAGCGCAGATAGGCCGGCACCAGCCCCGCCTGCCAGTCATGCGCATGCACCGCGGCGACGCCGAGATGCTGCGCCACATGGGCCGCGACGCGACCGAGCGCCGCGAAGCGGATGGCGTTGTCGCCCCATTCCCCGCCATCCGGCGCGACATAGGGACCGCCAGGCCGGTCGAAGAGATGCGGCGCGTCGAGCACCAGCAGGTCGAGCCCGGCGGCCTTCGCCTCCAGCACGCGGACCGGCGCGCCGTAGAGGTCCGGCAGGTCCAGCAGGCTGCGGGGCGCCGTCAGCGCGGCGAGCACCTTCGGATAGCCGGGGATCAGCGTGCGCACCGCGACGTCCTGCGCGAGCAGCGCGCCCGGCAAGGCGCCCGCCGCATCCGCGAGGCCGCCGGTCTTGATCAGGGGATAGAGCTCGGAAGCGACAGCGAGAACGGGAAGTGGCATGCGTCAGGAAAGCCGGTCGATCATGGGTTGCGTGATCAGGCAGATGCCGTTGGCGGTGCGCCGGAAGCGGGCCGCATCCTCGATCGGGTCCTCGCCCACCACGAGGCCGGGCGGAATGTGCACGCCGCGATCGACGACCACGTTGGTCAGCCGCGCGCCGCGCGCGACATCGACCTGCGGCAGCAGCACCGCGCCTTCCAGCATCGCGTGGGAATGCAGGTGGACGCCGGTGAAGAGCAGCGACCGTCGCGCCAGCGCGCCGGAGACGATGCAGCCGCCGGAGACGAGGGAGGCCACCGCCTCGCCGCGCCGGCCCTCCACGTCATGGACGAACTTCGCGGGCGGCGTGACCTCGGCATTCGTCCAGATCGGCCAGGCGCGGTCGTAGAGGTCGAGGTCCGGCACCACGTCGGTCAGGTCGACATTGGCCTGCCAATAGGCATCCACCGTGCCGACATCGCGCCAGTAGGGCGCGGCCTCGGCGCCGGAGCGGACGCAGGAACTCTCGAAGCGGTGGGCCACGGCGTGGCCGTGCCGGACGATGTGGGGGATGATGTCCTTGCCGAAATCGTGGCTGGAGTCGTCATCCTGCGCATCGCGGCGAAGCTGGTCGGCGAGGAAGCGGAAATCGAAGACGTAGATGCCCATGGATGCCAGGGCGAGATCCGGGCTGCCCGGAATGCCGGGCGGGTCGGCGGGTTTTTCGAAGAAATCAGTGATGCGGTCGGCGTCGTCCACATGCATCACGCCGAAGCCGGTCGCTTCCATCCGCGGGACGGTGAAGCAGCCCACCGTGACGTCGGCGCCCGACTCAACGTGCTGGGCGAGCATCTTCTCGTAATCCATCTTGTAGATGTGGTCGCCGGCCAGGATCACCATGTAGCGCGGCCCGTAATCCTCGATGATGTCGAGGTTCTGGAACACCGCATCGGCCGTGCCGAGATACCAGTTGCGTTCGTCCACGCGCTGGCTGGCAGGCAGGATGTCGAAGGTCTCGTTGCGTTCGGGGCGGAGGAAGTTCCAGCCGCGTTGCAGGTGCCGGATCAGCGAATGCGCCTTGTACTGCGTCGCGACGGCGATACGGCGAATGCCGGAATTGATCGCGTTGGACAGCGCGAAATCGATGATGCGCGACTTGCCGCCGAAGAAGACCGCGGGCTTGGCGCGGCGGTCCGTCAGCTCCATCAGCCGTGAGCCACGGCCGCCGGCGAGCACATAGGCCATGGCGTGGCGCGCATAGGGCGGGCCGGTCACGGGGCGGTCATCGGGCATTGCGGCCTCCCTGATCGTGCTTGCGGGTTTGTCGACGGAGGGGGCTCTGCCCCCTCCGGACCTCCCCCGCCAAAGGCCGAAAGGCCTTTGGAAACCTCGATTTGGTATTGGGCGCCGCGGGCCATCTGCTCGCCGAGATTCGCCTCTGCGCACGGCGCGCGGTGAGGGGGCGCAGCGCGCGGCTGCCGCCCGGCACCAGGTATTGGTTTCCAAAGGCCTTTCGGCCTTTGGTGGGGAGAGCCCGAGAGGGGCAAGGCCCCTCTCGGTCGCCACGGCAAGCATCCATCCCCCCCCATCACGCCACGCCTTCCGCCGTGGCATCCTGCGCTGGATCAAGCGCCGGCGCAGGCCATGTCGCGGGTTGCAGGTAGAGCGCGCCGAGCGGCGGCAGGTCGAGCACGGCCGAGGCCGGCTGCCGTTGCCAGGGCAGCGTTTCGGCCATGGGTTCGCCATCGATGGCATCGCCCGTGCCGCCATAGCCTTCATCGTCGGTGCTGAGCAGCACGCGCCAGGGCCCAGCGACGGGCAGGCCGACGCGCATCCGCCGCCGCGCTGCCGTGAAGTTGCAGATCACCGCGACCGGCGGCCCGCCGCCGCCATCCCAGCGCAGCCAGGAGAAGGTGGAATGCTCCGCGTCATCCGCTTCGATCCACTGGAAGCCTTCGGGTTCGCAGTCGCGCGCGTGCAGGGCGGGCTGGGTGCGATGCAGCTCGTTCAAGCGGCGCACCAGGCCCTGCAAGCCGCGATGGGGCGCGTGCTGCAACAGCCACCAGTCGCATTCGCGCTCTTCCGACCATTCGCGCCAGGGGCCGAATTCCTGGCCCATGAAGAGCAGCTTCTTGCCCGGATGCCCCCACATGAAGGCGTAGTAGCAGCGCAGCGTGGCGAAGCGCTGCCAGTCGTCGCCCGGCAGGCGGCCCAGCAGCGTGCCCTTGCCATGCACCACCTCATCATGGCTGAGCGGCAGGATGAAGGCCTCGTTCCAGGCATACATCAGCCCGAAGGTGACGAGGTCGTGGTGCCAACGGCGATGGACGGGGTCCTTCGCCACATAGCGCAGCGTGTCGTTCATCCAGCCCATGTTCCACTTGAAACGGAACCCCAGGCCATCGGTTGCGGTGGGCGCGGTGATGCCTTTCCAGGCGGAGGCCTCCTCGGCCGCGGTCAGCGCGCCCGGGGCTTCCCGCGCGATCAGGTCGTTGACCTGGCGGAGGAAGGTGACCGCCTCGCGGTTCACATTGCTGCCATCCTCGTTCGGTGCCCAGGCATCCGCGGGCCGATCGTAGTCGAGGTAGAGCATGGAGGAGACCGCATCCACGCGCAGCCCATCCGCATGGTAGCGCTGCAGCCAGAACAACGCGTTGGCGGCGAGGAAGGCGGCGACCTCCCGCCTGCCGAAATCGAAGACGGCGGTGCCCCAGCCTGGCAGGAAGCCGCGGCGCGGATCGGGCGGTTCGTAGAGTGGGCCGCCATCGAAGCGCGACAACCCCGCCGCATCGAGCGGAAAATGCGCCGGCACCCAGTCGAGGATAACGCCGATCCCCGCGGCGTGCGCGCGGTCGATGAAGCGCGCCAGACCCTCCGGCGGGCCGAAGCGCGCCGTGACGGCATAAAGGCCGAGCGGCTGGTAGCCCCAGGAGGCATCGAGCGGATGCTCGCTGACCGGCATCAGCTCGACATGGGTGAAGCCGAGGTCGAGGACGTAGGGGATCAGCGCCTCGGCCAGCTCATCCCAGTTGTAGAAGCGGCCATCGGGGTGGCGGCGCCAGGACCCGGCATGGACCTCGTAGATCGCCATGGGTTCGCGCCGCGCGTCGCGCTGCGCACGGGCTTCCATCCATGCGGCGTCGGTGAAGGCATGATGGTCGCTGGGCGTGACGACGGAGGCCGTGGCCGGCCGCAGTTCCGCCGCGAACCCCACCGGATCCGCCTTCAGCGGACAGAGCCGTCCGTCGCGGCCAAGGATCTCGAATTTGTAGCGCGCGCCCGCGGCCAGGTCGGGCAGGAAGATTTCCCACAGGCCGGAATCCACGCGCTTGCGCATCGGATGCCGGCGACCGTCCCAGCCGTTGAAGTCACCGACCACCGATACGCGCCGTGCTTCCGGCGCCCAGACGGCGAAGCGGACGCCGGCGACGCCTTCATGCATGCAGGGGTGTGCGCCGAGCCGATCGAACAGCCGCGCATGCGTACCCTCGACGAAAAGATGGTCGTCGAGCGGCCCGAGCGTCGGACCGAAGGCATAGGGGTCGGTCACGTCCCAGTGATCGGCGCCGCGCCGGGCCCGCAGCCGATAGGCCAGCGGCCACGCGGCGTCGGGGATCAGCCTCTCGAAGAAGCCGTCAGCGTGCCGGCGCGCCAGGGGCCATGCCGTGTCGCCGCACAGTGCGTCCAGCGTGTCCGCGCCGGGGATGAAGGCGCGCAGCACGACGCCGCCCGGCACCGCATGCGGGCCGAGCAGCGCGAAGGGATCGGCATGGCGCGCGGCGAGGAGCGCATCGATCTCCCGCTCTGCCGCACGCCATCCGCTCATCGGGCGACGGGCACCTTCCAGATGTCGGCCGCGTACTCCGCGATGCTGCGATCGGCCGAGAACCAGCCCATGCCCGCGGTATTCAGCACGGCCTTGCGCCGCCAGGCCTCGGTGTCGCGATACAGCGTCATGGCGTCCTTCTGCGCGGCCAGGTAGCTGTCGAAATCCGCCGCCACCATGAACCAGTCCTCGGCCCGCAGCGAGGCGACGAGATCATGGTAGCGCCCGCGATCGTCGGGTGAGAAGACGCCACCGGCCACCGCGTCCAGAACCTCGCCCAGTGTGTCCGAGGCTTCGACCGCCTGTTCACCGCGCCAGCCGGCAGCGCGGCGGTCGGCGACCTCCTGGGCGGAGAGGCCGAAGAGGAAGAGGTTCTCCTTGCCGATGTGGTCGGCCATCTCGACCGTCGCGCCGTCCAGCGTGCCGATGGTCAGCGCGCCGTTCAGCGCCAGCTTCATGTTGCCGGTGCCGGACGCTTCCATCCCCGCGGTGGAAATCTGTTCCGACAGATCCGCCGCGGGCACGATCACCTCGGCCGCCGAGACGTTGTAGTTCGGCAGGAAGGCGACCTTCAGCAGCCCGCGCACGGCGGGGTCGCGATTGACCACGCGCGCCACGTCCCAGGCGAGCTTGATGATCAGCTTGGCGCGGTGATAGCCAGGCGCCGCCTTGCCCGCGAAGACCTTCACCACCGGCGTCCAGTCGCGCATCGGATGGGCGCGCATCGCCTCATAGAGCGCGACGGTCTGCAGCACGTTCAGGAGCTGCCGCTTGTATTCGTGGATGCGCTTGATCTGCACGTCGAACAGCGCGGCGGGATCGACCTTCACCCCCGCCTGTTCCTGGATCATGACCGCGAGCGCTTCCTTGTTCGCCCGCTTCACGGCGGCGTAGCGGCCCTGGAAGATGGCGTCCTCGGCATGGGGGCGGAGGTCGGCCAGGGCCATGGGATCGTCCATCACGCGCGGGCCGAGCGCCTCGGCGAGCAGCCCGGTCAGCCTCGGATTGCACTGGAACAGCCAGCGGCGGAAGGAGATGCCGTTGGTCTTGTTCACGATGCGGCCGGGGAAGAGCGTGTTGAAGTCGTGGAACACGGTCTGCCGCATCAGCCCGGTATGAAGCGCCGAGACGCCATTGACCTTGTGCGAGCCCACGAAGGCGAGATGGCCCATGCGCACACGCCGGCCGTGATCCTCCCCGATCAGCGAGACCGAGGAGAGCAGCCGGTCATCGCCCGGATGGGCGGCGCGCACCGCGTCAAGATGGTCCGCATTGATGCGGTAGATGATCTGCATGTGGCGCGGCAGCAGCCGTTCCATCAGCGGCACCGGCCAGGATTCCAGCGCCTCGGGCAGCAGGGTGTGATTGGTGTAGGAGATGGTGCCGCGGGTGATCTCCCAGGCCTTTTCCCAGGGCTGTTCGAATTCGTCGACCAGCAGGCGCATCAGTTCCGCCACGGCGATGGCGGGGTGGGTGTCGTTGAGCTGGATCGCCGCGCGATCGGCCAGGTTGTCCACCGTGCCCGACTGGCGGAGCTGGCGGCGCAGCACGTCGCGCAGCGCGGCCGCGGTGAAGAAGTACTCCTGCCGCAGGCGCAGTTCCTGGCCCGCCGGGCTGTCATCCGCGGGATAGAGCACCTTCGAGATCGCCTCGGCCCGGACCTGTTCGGCGAGCGCGCCGTGATGGTCGCCGCGGTTGAAGGCATCGAGGCGCAGCGGATCGGGCGATTGCGCGTGCCACAGCCGCAGCACGTTCACATGCTCCCCGCGCCAGCCCACGATCGGGGTGTCATAGGCGACGGCGTCCACCCATTCGCCTGGCTGCCAGAGATGCCGCTCGGTGCCGTCGGGCCGGGTCTCGATCGCGACCTCGCCGCCGAAGCCGACGCGGTAGCGGAATTCCGGCCGGGCAAATTCCCACGGGTTGCCGAAGGAAAGCCAATCCTCGGGGAATTCCTGCTGCCATCCGTCGCGCAGGATCTGGCGGAACAGGCCATGGTCGTAGCGGATGCCGTAGCCGAAGGCCGGGATGGCAAGGCTCGACATGCTCTCCATGAAGCAGGCTGCGAGCCGGCCGAGGCCGCCATTGCCCAGCGCCGCGTCCGGTTCCGCGAAGCGCGCCTGGTCCGGCGTGACGCCGAGCTCGGCGAGCGCGACGCGGATCTCCTCGACCAGGCCGAGATTGCTCACATTTTCCCGCAGCAGCCGGCCGATCAGGAATTCCAGCGACAGGTAGTAGACATGCTTGGCCGGCTTGCCACGGGTGCGTTCCATCTGGCGCAGGAAGCGCTCCACCACCCGGTCCCGGACCGCGAGGGCGGTGGCCATGAACCAGTCGCGGTCGCGGGCCTCGGCGGGCAGCTTGCCCAGGGTGTAGGTCAGCTTGCGGAGAATGAGGTCTCGCAGGGCCAGGGCATCGACGGGCGGGATGGCGTCGGGCAGGTTCAAGGCGGACTCTCCGATCGGCTGGGACGGGACCTGATACTAGCCGTCTCCCTTCCGCGCGGCTAAGGGCCCATGCGGGGAGACACCTTGTCGTGTGCTTTTCCCGTTGGCGGGGCATCCCGCATGGGCGTCCCGCCCCGTAGGCTCGGGGCACAGCAGGCGGTATCGCGCGCGGGGCTGGCGGGGCGGCCGCGCGCGAAACCGGGAGCCGGGGACGGAGCCGGCCGATAGGCCAAGCGGGATCAGGCCCGCCTGACGTCCCAGAAGGCGAAGACTTCGGAGATCGGCTCGGTAATCGAGCGGCGGAAGGCCGTGTTGCCGAAATACTGGCCGGAGGGCAGGTATGGCGCTTCCTCGAGCACGGTGCGCTGGATCTCCGAGGCGGCCGCGCGCTGGGCGGCAAGGTCGGGCGCATCGAACCATTGCTCGCGCAGCGTATCCAGCGCGGGCACCGTCGGCCAGCCAAACCAGGCCCGGGTGCCGTTGGCGCGCAGGAAGGTCATGACGCCGGGATTGATGCCGTCCAGCCCGTTCCATGTGGTGTGGAAGAAATTCCAGCCGCCCTTGTCCGGCGTTTCGCGGCTGGCGCGCCGCTGGACCAGCGTGCCCCAGTCCGAGACGCGGTAGTCCACCTCCATCCCGAGCCGCACGAAGAGGTCCCGGCCGACCTCGGCGATGCCCATCAGCGCCTGCTGGTCCGACGGGGCCAGCATGACGATGGTCTCGCCATTGTACCCGGCCTCGCGCAACTCGCGCTTGGAGCGTTCGATGTCGCGTGGCCCCGTGATGGCTGCCATGCCGGCGTCGTTGGCGAGCGGCGAGCCCGGGGTGAAGACGCCGGTCTTCGCATTCCACAGGGCGGGATCGGCGCCCGCGGCCGCGGTCATGAAGTCCTCCTGCGACATGGCGTTGAGGATGACACGGCGCACCGCCGGCTTGTCGAAGGGCGGATGGAGGCAGTTGAAGATGCCGGTGCCGAAGGTGCCGAGCGGGCTCGACCGCTTGACCATGATATCGCGCGAGCGCCGCAGCACGGGGGCGAGATCGTTTGGCGGGTTCTCCCACCAATCCACCTCCCCGTTGCGGATGGCGGCGGCGGCCGTGCCCGGATCGGGCATCACGGTCCATTCGACACGGTCGAAATGCACGCGCTTGGGGCCGGCGGCCCAGCTCACCGTGCCGTCTTCGCGTGGGCGATAGGCGGGGTTGCGCTCGTAGACGACGCGGGAGCCGACGATCCGCTCATTGGCGACGAAGCGGAAGGGACCGCTGCCGATCGTCTCGCGGATCTGGGTATTGGCGTCGGTGGCGGCGATCCTTTCCGGCATCACGAACAACGCCGACGGGCCGACCTTTCCCAGCGCGTCCAGCATCGGGCCGAAGGGCTTGGTGAGGCGGATGGTGAAGCTGCGGTCGTCCGGCGCAGTCATCTCGGCGGTGCGCGACAGCAGCACCTGGCCGAGCGAATCGCGCTGCCCCCAGCGCCGGATGGAGGCGATGCAGTCCCGCCCCCGGACGGGCTCGCCATCGTGGAACAGCAGGCCGTCGCGCAGGCGGAAGCTCCAGAGCAGGCCGTCGCTGCTGGCATCGTAGGATTCGACCATCTGCGGCTGCGGGCGAAGCTGGGCGTCGAGGCCGAAAAGCTGATCGTAGATCATCAGCGAGTGGTGTCGCGTGATGTAGGCGGTGGTGAAGACGGGATCGAGAACCGTGAGATCCGTTTGCGGCACGTAGCGCAGGGTGCGCGACGCGGCAGGTTGGGCGAAGGCGGGACTCCCGAGTAGCGGGGCCCCCATGGCGGCCAGAAGATGTCGTCGACGCATCACGCAAGCTCCCGAGCGGCGTTGCCGTCGGTGACTTGCGATTCATCCCGGGGAGCGAGGAAAGCAGGGCTTGGTCAGCCGGTGCAAGCATCTTGATGGACGGTGCCGGCAAGAAGGCGGCCCGCTTCCCGGCATGCAGCCCCGATCGTATTCCAGGCGAAGGACAAGGTGCCTCGACGCATGCCAGCCGAGTGAGGCATGTCTCGCAGGAGAGAGCGCCAAGACGCCGAAAATGCATCCGGAGCCGCTGCCGCTGCGGCATATGGACAGCCTCTCTCGCGCATATCTATCGTAGCAACGAATTTCCTGGAGGATCTGATGCCAAACGGGATCCGTCTGGCATTCCTGGTGGTCTATCTGGCAAAGGAGCCGTACCGGCCCGTCTTCGAGCGTCATCTGGAATACATCGAGCGATACGCGCCGCCGGGCGAATGGTGGATCGACGCCGTCGCGCACCGGGCATCGGAGGAGGTGCGGGACCGGCTGCGCAGCAAGCCCTATGTCCGGCTGCACGGTCCGGACAGCATTCCGCCGGTGCAGCAGGGCGGCAGCCTGGAGCACGCGGCGTATCTCGATGCGCTGGTGGCGCGCGCGCTTGACGCCGGCGCGACGCATATCTGCACGCTCGACGACGACAGCTTTCCGGTGCGGGCGGATTGGTGTGCGGTCGCACTCGACCATTTGGCCGCGGGGCATGCTTTCGTCGCGCCGCTTCGGGTCGAGAATGGCGACACGGACCTGCCGCATCCGAGTTTCCTGTTCAGCAGCGCCGACTTCATCCGCGCCGAGCAGCCGGGCTTCTTTCCCGATCGCACGTCACCGGCGTTCCGACGGTATCGCCGTGATCACCAGCAGGTCCTCGACACCGGAAGCGGATTCGCCGTCGCCGCGCACCGGTCCGGGCGATCCTGGGCCCCGCTGCTGCGATCCAATGCGAGGGACGACCATCCCATCATGGCCGGGATCTACGGGGACATCGCCTTTCACTTCGGCGGTGCCAACCGTGCCAAGGTCTTTCGCTTCGATCTCCAGGGGGCGCAGGGGAAGGACGAGATGATGGCCCGGCATGCCGTCGCGCGTGAGAAGAACGAGCCGATCTTCCGGGCCGGGCTCGCGCGTCTCCAGAACGACATGGATGGCTACCTGGCCTATCTCCGCGGCGAGGGATCGACCGCCGGCTAGGTTGCGGCGCGTCCCCGCCGCCGCCGCGCCAGGGCCATGCGACACGGGCGGGTCTGCCGGGCGCCGATCAGGGACGCTCGGCATAACCCGCAGATTGTCATCATATTGTTGCCGGCGAGCACCTTCCTCTAGCGTCCTGTGGTCGACGCATGATGGGGGAAACGACGATGCAGGGCAGGAAGGCGTCCCCGCGCGCGGGCGGTGCCGCACGTCTTTTGGGTCGTCTCCGGCTCGTCGCGGCGCTGGGGTTGGGCGCGTGGCCGGCCGCGGCACTCGCGCAGGCCGCCGGCTCCGATGCCGCCGTCATTGCCGAGCTCCGCCGTCAGCTCGACGAGATGCGTCAGAGGCTCGAACAGCTCGAGGCGCGGGCCGCCGCATCGCCGTCGCCGGCCCGCCCCGTCGCGCGCCGCGCACCACAACCCGCAACGGCGCCAACGGCACCGCCCGTGGCCGCTACGCCCGCCACGGCCCAGGCCGAAGCGCGGGCCGCCGCCGCCGAGGCACGCGCCGCGGCCGCCGAGGCCCGTGCGGCGCAACAGGCGCTGGCTGCCTCGCCGGCGATGACGGCCGCCGTGCCGGGCCTCGACCCGCCCGAGCGGATGGGCGACTACTACGCGACGGAAGAGGCCCTGCGCCCGGATCTGCCTGGCGTCGCCTTCCGTGTGCCGGGCACCGATATGCAGGTGCGCCTCTATGGCTTCGCCAAGCTGACCGGCTATTACGATTTCGGCCCGCGCAACCAGACCGACGCGCCGCCGCCCCAGACCATTCCCCTGACCGGCAGCCCGGCGGACGAACAGGGCGGCGACTTCGCCATGACCGCGCGCTTCAGCCGCTTCGGCATCGACACGCGCAGCCTGACGGGCTGGGGCACGCTCGAGACGCGGCTCGAGGGCGATTTCGGCGGTGGGGCCGCGAATTCCAGCAATGCCGTCTTCCGCCTGCGCCAGGCCTGGGCGGAACTGGGCGACGAGCATTTCCGCGTGCTTGTCGGCCAGGCGAACAGCCTGTGGAACGAAGGCGTCTTCGAGACGCTGATCGACGCGACCAACCTCAACCAGTCCTTCGTGCGTCAGGCGCAGATCCGCGCCACGGGCAGGCTGGCCGACAACCTTACCGGCATGATCTCGATCGAGGCGCCGGAGACGACCTACACCTCCGTGGCCGGCGTCTTCGGGCCGACCACGAGCCTCCAGGGCGGGGCGAGCCCGGCCTTCAGCTCGGTGCCCGATCTGTTGGGGCGGTTGACCTGGCGGCAGGACGGGCTGGAATTCAATCTGCGCGGCCTGCTGCGCCAGATCGAAATCCGCACCGCCGGCACGGCGGCCACGCCGAGCGTGTCGGACACCGCGCCCGCCTGGGGTGTGGCGGGCACGCTGCGCTTCCCGATGCGCATGCTGTGGGAGGCGCTGGGCCCCGACGAGGTCAGCGCGATGGCCTTCTATGGGGAGGGCATCGGGCGCTACTTCGCGGGCCAGACATCGGGGCAGGATGCGCTGACCAATCTCGGCCTGCCGGGGGTTCTGAACCCGAGCCTCGACACCATCCCGTCCTACGGGGCGACCATTGCCTATCGGCGCTTCTGGACGCCGACGCTGCGCAGCAATGTCTCCTATGCCTATGCGCGCAACGACTATCCGTCCTATGCGCTCGGCTTCACGCCGGGTTCGGCCTCGGCCACCTCGTTGAACCGGGATCTGCAGCAGGTCTTCGTCAACCTGATCTGGAGCCCCTTTGGCGAGATCCGCGACGGGACCTTCAATGCCGGCTGGCTCGACCTCGGCATCGAGTACCTGTTCACCCGGCGGGACATCTATGGAGGGTCGATCGCGACCGGTCCCGCCGGCGACGGGTACGGCATCGCCAACCGTATCCTCTTCGCGGCCATCGCGCGCTTCTGATTCGGGGCGTGGGACGGGCCGTCAAGGCGCGGAACGGGAAACCGGTGCGCGGTTGGGGCAAACGGGCCTAGTCTTTCGGGTGGTACGCAATGGCGCGCCGCAAGATCAAACCGGTCCGCGACATCACGCCATGGGCCGGGAAGGGGAAGGAAGGCTGATGACCGGCGGATGCACCTCGGCGCGTGCCTTATGGGCTCGACCCATCCCCTCGTCCTCCCCTCGCTGAACACGCACACCCGGGACCTGCCATGGACAAGCTCGACGCCGTCCTCGCCCGCATCGACGCCAATGCCGATGCGGCGCTTGACCGCCTGTTTGCGCTGCTGCGCATCAAGTCCATCTCGACGGACCCGGCCTATGCCGCCGAGTGCAAGGCCTGCGCGGACTGGCATGCGGCGGACCTTGCCTCGATCGGCTTTGCCGCCGAGGCGCGGGCGACGCCGGGGCACCCGATCGTCGTCGCGCATGACCGCGGTGCGAGCGGCCCCTCCGCGCTGTTCTACGGGCATTACGACGTCCAGCCGGTCGATCCGCTGGAACTGTGGGAGCATGATCCCTTCGAGCCGAAGATCGAGACACGCCCTGACGGCTCGAAGGTGATCCGCGCCCGCGGCGCCTCGGACGACAAGGGCCAGGTGATGACCTTCATCGAGGCGTGCCGCGCCTGGAAGGAGGTCGCCGGCGCCCTGCCCATTCCCGTGACGGTGCTGCTGGAAGGGGAGGAGGAATCGGGCGGGGTGAACCTGCCGCCCTTCCTGAAGCAGCATGCCGCGGAGCTGAAGGCCGATATCGGGCTGATCTGCGACACCAACATGTGGAATGCCGCGACGCCCGCGATCCAGACCATGCTGCGCGGATTGTGCGGGGAGGAGATCATCATCACCGCGGCCGACCGCGACCTGCATTCGGGCTTCTACGGCTCGGCGGCGGCGAACCCGAATCATATCCTGGCGCGCATCATTGCCGACCTGCGCGATGCGGATGGCCGCATCACCCTGCCAGGCTTCTATGACGGCGTGCCCGAACTGCCCGATGCGCTGAAGCAGCAGTGGGACAGCCTGAACTTCGACGCCGGCGCCTTCCTCGGCGCGATCGGCCTGTCGGTGCCGGCGGGCGAGAAGGGCCGTTCGGTGCTGGAGATGACCTGGTCGCGCCCGACCTGCGAGGTGA
Organism: Roseomonas sp.; assembly: GCA_041914265.1. Taxonomy (GTDB): domain Bacteria; phylum Pseudomonadota; class Alphaproteobacteria; order Acetobacterales; family Acetobacteraceae; genus Neoroseomonas. The sequence goes on along the minus strand of JAYSDS010000099.1, from coordinate 6,573 downwards.
ACGGCATGGGCGGCGGCTACCAAGGCGCCGGCTTCAAGACCGTGATCCCCTCGGTGGCCTCGGCGAAGATCTCCTTCCGGCTGGTCTTCGACCAGGATCCGCACAAGATCCGTGCCGCCTTCCGCGACTTCGTCCGCGCCCGCATCCCGGCCGATTGCAAGGTCGAGTTCATCGAACACGGTTCGGGCAGCGCCATCCGCTTCCCGATCGGCGACGCCGCCTTCGGCAAGGCGCGCGACGCGTTGACGGCCGAATGGGGCAAGCCGGCGGTCTTCATCGGCGGCGGCGGGTCGATCCCGGTCACCGCCGAGCTGAAGAAGGCGCTGGGCATGGATGTGATCCTCGCCGGCTTCGCGCTGGAGGATGACCGCATCCACAGCCCGAACGAGAAGTACGACCTGCACTCCTTCCGCAAGGGGATGCGCTCCTGGGCCCGGATCCTCCACGCCCTGGCACAGTGAGGAAGCGGCCATGACCGTGCTGGCGGACCCGTCCAAGACGACGATGCAGAAGATCCTCGATGCGGTGGAGCGCGCGGGCAACCGCGTGCCGCATCCGGTAATGATCTTCGTCTACCTGATCCTCGCGGTGATCGCGCTGTCGGCCGTGTTCGGCGCGATGGGCGTGCACGTCACCTACCAGGCCTACAACCCGGCGACGGGAGACATCGAACCGGCCAGCACCCATGCCCGCAGCCTGCTGACGGCCGACGGCATCCGCTTCATGTTCACCGGCGTCGTTCAGAACTTCATGAACTTCAACGCGGTGGGCGTGATCATCGTCGCGATGGTCGGCGTCGGCGTCGCCGAGGAAGCGGGGCTGGTCAAGGCGTTGATCCGCAAGCTGGTGGTGGTCGCGCCGCCCAAGGCGCTGACCTACATCCTCGTCTTCGTCGGCATCATCTCCTCCATCGCGGCCGATGCGGGATATCTGGTGCTGATCCCGCTGGCCGCGGCGGCCTTCATCAGCGTGGGGCGGCACCCGCTGGCCGGCCTCGCCGCGGCCTTCGCGGCGGTGGCCTCGGCCTTCCTGGTGAACGTCCTGATCGTGCCGGTGGACGGCATCCTCACCGAGATCACCAACGACGCCATCCGCCTGGTGAACCCGACGCGATCGATCGACCTCGCGGCCAATGTGTGGTTCTCGATCGGATCGGTCGTGATGCTGACCTTGCTGATCGCTGTCATCACCGAGAAGGTCGTGGAGCCGCGCCTCGGCCCCTATACGGGCGATTATGTCGTGCCGGGGGAGACCGGGCTATCGGACGACGAGCAGCGCGGCCTGCGCTATGCGCTGTGGGGGATGCTGGCTTCCTTCGCCTTCATCGGGTTGCTGGTGCTGCCACCGGGCGCGCCGCTGCGTCATCCGGAAACCGGGGCGATCATCGGCAACTCGCCCTTCATGACCAGCCTGATCGTGTCGATCGCGCTGATCTTCCTGGTCTGTGGCGCGGCCTATGGCTTCGGCGCGCGGACGATGAAGCACACCAACGACGTGATCGCGGCGATGCAGAAGGCGATCACGGGCCTGGCCGGGCTGATCCTGCTGTTGCTGGTGATCAGCCAGTTCATCGCCTTCTTCAACTACACCAACATGGCGACACTGGCTGCGGTTTCCCTCGGCCGCGTGCTGCAGGCGATGAACCTCGACGCGCTGTGGCTGCTGATCGGCTTCGTCTTCGTGGTCTTCCTGCTCGACCTCATCATCACCGCAGCCATCGCGAAATGGGCGATCTTCGCGCCCATCTTCGTGCCGCTGCTGATGCAGCTTGGCGTGGAGCCTGAGGCGGTGCTCGCGGCCTATCGCGTTGGCGACAGCCCCATGAATGCGATCACGCCGCTCAACGCCTATTTCGCGATGATCGTCACCTTCGCCATCAAGTACCAGAAGGATGCGGGCGTCGGCACGGTCATCGCGCTGATGCTGCCCTACGTCATCTGGATCTCGATCATCTGGACGGTGTTCCTGGCGGGTTGGCACCTGTTGGGCCTGCCCTGGGGCCTCTAGCGGGTGGCTGCCGGCAGGGGCGACGCCGCGATCCGGATCGTGCATAAGGGGCCTTCGCGAATGAGGGCCCCCAACAGGATACGGGCCGGGGAAGTCTTGGATGATCGGTCGTCGCCTGGTCGCAGCATGGACGGCATGGGTCGCGCTTGGCGCGGCACTGCCGGCGCGCGCGCAGCGCAACCGCCCGGACCCCAATCCCGATGCCTCGATCGAGATCGAGCAGGTGCGCGTCGGCGTGCTGGCGGTCGGCGCCTCGGTCGGCGGCGGCAGGCTGCATTTCCGGGGGGAGGAATATCGCTTCTCCGTCCGCGGCATCGAATTCGGCAGCGTCGGCGTTTCCTCGCTCTCGGCCCGGGGCGAGGTCTTCGGCCTGCGCCGTCTGCAGGATTTCCCGGGCCGCTACACCGAACAGGTCGTCCCACGGCAGAGGGTGGAAGGCCAGTCGGGGCCGGAGACGCGCTGGCTGCGCAATGCGGCCGGGGTGGAGCTGCGCCTGCGCACCGAGCGCGCCGGCGGCCAGTTCCGCATCAACGACGCCGGGGTGACCATCGAGTTGCGGTGACGGGGCGTGGCGGATGATCGACGGCTTCCTCATCGCCAAGCTCATTTCGCTGTGGCTGTTCGGCTTCTCGACGATGCTGAGCATCATCAACCCCTTCGGCATCGCCTTCGTCTTCCACGACATGACGCGGTGGCTGACGAACAGCGAGCGCGCGCGGCTGGCGCGGCAGATCGGGATCAATTCCTTCATCGTGCTGGTCGTCGCGATGTTCCTTGGCTCGCGCGTGCTGTCCTTCTTCGGCATTTCGCTCGAGGCGTTGCGGATCGGTGGCGGGCTGGCGGTGGCGGCGGCGGGCTGGTCCATGCTGCGTGCGGAACCGACGGAATCGAAGTCGCCGCCTGCCGCGATGGACACGGCACCGATCGAACGCATGGCTTTCTTCCCCCTGACCCTGCCATTGACGACCGGGCCGGGTTCCATCGCGGCCGCCATCGCGCTCGGTGCGGAACGCAGCGACGGCGGGGGCGACGTGCTGCTGATCAGCGCCCTGTCGGCGCTGATGATCGCGGCCTCGGTCGGCGCCTGCGTCTGGCTCGCCTATGCCTATGCCGAGCCGATCGCACGGCGGATCGGCACGCAGGGCACGCTGATCGCGACCAAGCTGACCGCCTTCCTTCTCCTGTGCATCGGCGTGCAGATCATGCTGACCGGTGCCTCCGACGCGCTGCGCCCGCTGATCGCGGCGGCCCGTTGAACCCGCGACCGACTGCCCGGAGGGTCCCGCGATGACCACGCAATTGCTTCTCGTCCTGGCGCTTCTCGCCGCGGCCATCGCGATGTTCATCGCCAACCGGCCGCGCATGGACGCGGTCGGCCTGCTGATGATCGTCCTGCTGCCCTTCACAGGGGTGATGACGATCAACGAGGCGCTGGCCGGCTTCTCGGATTCCTCCATCCTGTTGCTTGCCGCGCTGTTCGTGATCGGCGAAGGCCTGGTGCGCAGCGGCGCCGCGCAGAGCATCGGCGACCTGCTCAGCCGCAAGGCCGGCAGCAGCGAGACGCGCATGCTCGTGTTGCTGATGATCGCCGGCGCCGGGCTCGGCGCCTTCATGAGCTCGACCGCGGTGGTCGCGATCTTCATCCCCATCGTGCTGCGCATCTGCCGCAATGCCGGCAGTGCGCCGAGCCAGCTCATGATGCCGTTGTCGGTCGCCGCGCTGATCAGTGGCATGATGACGCTGGTCGCGACGGCACCGAACCTCGTCGTCAGCGCGGAACTGGTGCGGCAGGGCCATGCCGGATTCAGCTTCTTCGCCTTCACGCCCTTCGGCATCCCGGTGCTCGCGCTCGCCATTCTCTACATGCTCTATGCGCGCCGGTTGCTGCCCGGCCGCCGTGCGGCGGAGGCCGACCCGCGGCGGGCGCCGCGCCTCGCCGAATGGGTCAGGATCTATGGCCTCGCGGGGCGCGCCTTCCGGGTGCGCGTCGCACCGGGTTCGCCGCTCGCGGGGTTGCGGCTGGAACAGCTCTCCCTGCGCAAGGAAGGGGTGAATATCCTCGCCATCGAGCGCCGCGACCATTTCGGCACGGAGGTGATCCGGCCGGATGCCACGACGGAACTCGGCGTCGGCGACGTCCTGTTGCTTGACGTCAGGGCGGCGCCGGAGCGCGTCGACTCCCTGCATGAGGAATACAAGGTCGAGAACCTGCCGCTGGAGGAAGGCGGTTACTTCCTCGATCGCTCGCAGCAGATCGGCATGGTGGAGGCGATCATCCCGCCTGATTCGCCGCTGGTCGGCAGCACGGTCCTGCAGGCACGCATGCGTGCCGAGCATCGCCTGACCGTCATCGGCCTGCGCCATCGCAAGGAAGTGGCCGGTGCCGATCTGCTCGAACAGACCCTCAAGGCCGGCGACACGCTGCTGCTGACCGGCTTCTGGTCCGACATCCGCAAGCTGCAGGCCGATGGCAGCATGCTGCTGGTGCTGAACCTGCCGGCGGAACACGCCGAGCTGCTGCCTGCGGCGGGGCGCATGCCGCAGGCCATCGCGATCCTGGGGCTCACCGTCGGGCTGATGATCAGCGGCTGGATCCCCAATGTCCACGCGGCGCTGATCGGCTGCTTGCTGATGGGCCTCTTTGGCTGCGTGGACATGAACAGCGCCTACAAGTCGATCTCCTGGAAGACGCTGGTGCTGATCGTGGGCATGCTGCCCTTCTCGATCGCGCTGCAACGGACCGGGGGCGTGGATCTCGCCGCCGATGCGGTGGTCGCGCTGGCCGGGGAGGCTTCGCCGCGCGTGCTCTTGGCCGTGATCTTCACCATCACGGCCCTGCTTGGGCTATTCATCTCCAACACGGCTACGGCGGTGCTGATGGCGCCCGTGGCGCTTGCGGTGGCCGGCGAGATCGGGGCCTCGCCCTATCCCTTCGCGATGATCGTGGCGCTGGCGGCTTCGGCGGCCTTCATGACTCCGGTCTCCTCACCGGTGAACACGCTGGTGGTGGGCCCCGGCAATTACGGCTTCGCGGATTTCGTGAAGGTCGGCGTGCCCTTCACGGTGGTCGTCATGCTGGTCTGCGTGCTGCTGGTGCCGATCGTGCTGCCGCCATGACAGGCCGTCGCTGACCGCCTAGGCTGCCGGCCATGTCGAAGAAGATGCACCTGGTCGCCTATCTCAAGGCGGGCCCGTCCGCGAGCTATCCGAGCACCTGGCGCCACCCCTCGGCCCCGCTCGACGACCTCTTCTCGCCGGAGCGATGGGAGCACATCGCCCGCACGCTGGAAGCCGCGCGGTTCGACGCCTTCTTCTTCGCCGACGGGCTCGGCATCCCCGATCTCTACAAGGGGAGCTACGACGATTATCTCGGGCGCGGCGGGCAGCTCTCGCTGCTCGACCCCATGGCGTTGCTGCCGCTGATGGCGCGCGTGACGACGCATCTCGGCCTCGGCGTCACGCTGTCCACCACCTTCATGCCGGCCTACATGATCGCGCGGTATCTCGGCTCCATCGACCTGCTGAGCAACGGCCGCGCGGCCTGGAACGTGGTGACCACCGCCCGCGACTTCGAGGCGCAGAATTGCGGCCATGAAGGCCTGCCGCCCAAGGACCAGCGCTACGACATGGCCGATGAGGTGCTCGAGGCCTGCGACGCGCTCTGGCATGGCTGGGAGCCGGACGCGCTGGTGCTGGACAAGGCCTCCGGCGTCTTCGCCGACCCTGCCAAGGTGCGGTACGCGCATTATGCGGGGCGGCATGTCAGCGTGCGCGGGCCGCTGTCGATTCCGCGGTCGCCACAGGGGCGCCCGGCCATCATGCAGGCGGGCTCCTCGCCGCGCGGGCGGGCCTTCGCGGCGCGATGGGGCGAGATGCTCTTCGCCACGCCGGCGACCAAGGCGGATGCGCTCGCCTATCGGTCGGACATCCGGGCGCGGATGGAGGCGATCGGGCGCGATCCCGATGAATGCAAGGTCCTGCCGTCCTTCACCGTCGTGGTGGGAGAGACGGACGCCATCGCGCGGGAGAAGGCGGCCTATCTGGAATCCCTCGTGGATCCGGAACTGGTGATCGCTTCCTCCTCCTGGTCCGTCGTGGCGGACCTGTCGAAGATCGACACGCCGGAGGCGCTCGATATGCCGGGCAGCAACCAGGGCGTGGCCGGCCATCGCGACCGCATGATGCAGGTGGCGCGGGAGAAGGGGATCACCTTCGCCGAGGCGGTGCGGCGCCCGCGCGCGCTGGTCGCCGGATCGCCCAGTACCATTGCCGACATGATGGAGGACTGGTTCATCTCCGGGGCTGCGGACGGCTTCATCCTCCCGCCCACCGTCTCGCCGACGACCTTCGAGGAATTCGGCCGGATGGTCGTGCCGGAACTGCAGCGGCGCGGCCTGTTCCGCACCGACTACGCCGGACGGACGCTGCGCGAGAATTTGCGCAACGCCGGCTAGAGCAGATCCTGTCCGGACGAACTCATCCGGACAGGTGAAGATGCTCACAAAAACAAACGTCTAGGCTCAGGACCCGTTAAATCCTTGAAGCGACGCGGCGGGGTGTGATTCT
>JAYSDS010000098.1:0-24169 GCA_041914265.1 Roseomonas sp. | reverse complement strand
AAAGGCCTTTCGGCCTTTGCTGGGGTGGTTTGGAGGGGCAAAGCCCCTCCAATTCTACAGCGAGAGCCGCTCGGCCATCAGGAATGACGGGCGCGGCAAGGTCTGGAGAAGCACGATGCCCCTCTCCCGCTACGCCGCCTTCTTCGCCCGGATCGCCTCGGCCAGGCCGCGCACCTGGTCCAGCACCTTGCGCACCGTATCCGGCTTGGCGCGGCCCTGCTCGTCGAGGCTCGCGGCGAGGGTATCCACCAGCGCCGTGCCCACCACGGCGCCGTCGCCGATGCGCGCGGCCTCGGCGGCGGCTTCCGGCGTGCGGATGCCGAAGCCGATGCAGATCGGCAGGTCCGTCACCTTGCGCAGGCGTGGGATGGCGGCGGACAAGTCGGCGCCGGACGCGCTCTTCGTCCCGGTGATGCCGGCGATCGAGACGTAGTAGACGAAGCCGGACGTCGCCGCGAGCACGCGCGGCAGGCGCTCGTCATCGGTAGTCGGCGCGATCAGCCGGATCAGGTCGAGGCCGTTCGCCTTGGCCTGGGGCTCGATCTCGTCGGCTTCCTCGGGCGGGACGTCGACGATGATGAGGCCATCGACGCCCGAGGACGCCGCATCGTTGCAGAAGCCGTCCACGCCATAGGACAGGATCGGGTTGTAGTATCCCATCAGCACGATCGGCGTGGCGTCGTCATCCTTGCGGATATCGCGGACCAGGGCGAGCACCCCGGCGAGGGTCGCGCCCGCCTTCAGCGCGCGCAGGCCGCCGCGCTGGATGGACGGGCCATCGGCCATCGGGTCGGTGAAGGGCACGCCGATCTCGATGATGTCCGCCCCCGCGCCGGGCAGGCCGCGCAGGATGGCGAGCGAGGTCTTCGGATCGGGATCATAGCCTTCGAGGAAGGTGACGAGCGCCCCGCGCCCCTCGGCCTTCAGCGCGGCAAAACGTGCGGCAATCCGGCTCACAGCTTCACCCCCAGGTGATGCGCCACGGTGAAGATGTCCTTGTCGCCGCGGCCCGAGAGGTTGAGGACGATGATCGCATCCTTCGGCATGGTCGGGGCGAGCTTGATGACCTGCGCGAGACCATGCGCGGATTCCAGCGCGGGGATGATGCCCTCGAGCCGCGAGCAGAGCTGGAACGCCTCCAGCGCCTCGTCATCGGTCGCGGTGACGTAGTTCACCCGGCCTTTCTCATGCAGCCAGGCGTGCTCCGGGCCGATGCCGGGGTAATCGAGGCCGGCGCTGATCGAATGGGCTTCGATGATCTGGCCGTGGCCGTCCTGCAGCAGATAGGTCCGATTGCCGTGCAGGACGCCGGGCCGGCCGCGGTTGATCGACGCGGCATGCTCCTCGGTATCGACGCCGCGACCGGCGGCCTCGACCCCGTACATCGCCACGCCTTCGTCATCGAGGAAGGGGTGGAACAGCCCCATGGCGGACGACCCGCCGCCGACGGCACAGACCAGCGCATCCGGCAGGCGCCCTTCGGCGGCGAGGATCTGTTCCTTCGTCTCGTCGCCGATCACGCATTGGAAGTCGCGCACCATCTGCGGATAGGGGTGCGGCCCGGCGACGGTGCCGATGCAGTAATAGGTGTCGTGGACATTCGCGACCCAGTGGCGCAGTGCCTCGTTCATCGCGTCCTTCAGCGTCGCGGCGCCGGAGGTGACGGATTCCACCTCCGCGCCCAGCAGCTTCATGCGAAACACGTTGGGCTGCTGGCGGGCAACGTCGGTCGCGCCCATGAAGACCGTGCAGGGCAGGTCGAACAGCGCGCAGGCCGTGGCCGTCGCGACGCCATGCTGGCCAGCGCCGGTCTCGGCGATGATGCGCGTCTTGCCCATCTTCTTCGCGAGCAGGATCTGTCCCAGCACCGCGTTGATCTTGTGCGCGCCGGTGTGGTTCAGCTCCTCGCGCTTGAAGTACACCTTCGCGCCGTCGAGGTGCTTCGTCATCCGCTCCGCGAACCACAGGGGCGAGGGGCGGCCGACGTAATGCGTCAGCAGCCGGCGCCATTCCGCCATGAAGGCGACGTCGTTCTTGGCTTCCTCATAGGCTTTCTCGACCTCGAGGATGAGCGGCATCAGCGTCTCGGCGACGAAGCGGCCGCCGAAGATGCCGAAGCGGCCCCGCGTATCGGGGCCCTGGCGAAGCGAATTGGGGAGCTGCTTGTTCAAGGGTCTCTCTCGGCGTCCCGCGAAAGGGGGTCGTTTAGCGGAAGGGCGGTGCCGCGGCCAGGGGTTGGCCGCTGCCGGGGCGGCGGCGGGCGGCATGCGCTACACTTCGCGCCTGCAGCGTGACGGAGGGTCATCCATGCTGGATCACATCGGCATCGACGTCGCCGACATCGACCGAAGCAAGCGCTTCTACGCGGCGGCGCTGGCGCCGCTCGGCTATGTGATGATGCGGGATTTCGGCGCGGCGGCCGGCTTCGGCGTGCCGGCGGGCGAGAAGAAATCCTCCGACCCCGGTGGAGAATTCTGGGTGGCCAAGGGCGAACCGCATCCGCGGGTCGTGCATGTAGCCTTCAGCGCGGCCTCGCACGCCGCGGTGGATGCCTTCCACAAGGCGGCGCTCGCCGCGGGCGGGCGGGACAACGGCGCCCCGGGCATCCGGGAGAAGTACCATCCCCACTACTACGCCGCCTTCATCCACGACCCGGACGGCTACAATATCGAGGCCGTCTGCCACACGCCGGGCTGAGCGGGCCGGGGCGCGCTGAACGGCGGAGCGCTTGTTTTCGCAAAAATCCTTGCCCGCCCGAGTGATTCCACCCGATCGGGATCTGCTTCAGCAGCCCTGGATTCCGCGCCGTGCCGCCGCCGAGCAGCGCAGCGCGACCGGCCGGCCGTCGATCTCGAAGGCGCGGAAGGTCTCGCCATTGGCGCATGTGGCCCGGATGGAGCCGCCCTCGAGCCGTTCGGCCCGCGTCACGCGCGGGCAGGCGGTACGGTCGAAATTCGCCCGGATGATGCGCTGCGCCACGGCGACGGGGTCGCCGGCGGGTGCCGCGCTGAAGACGGGTTCGGCCTGGCCCCAGGCCATCGCGAGGGGAAGAACCATGCCGACGGCCGTCAGCAGCAGGGTGAAATGCGTCATGGCGGCAAGGTTAGGCGGGCACCCGACACAGGGGAATCCCGTTCTGCTGGCCGAGATGCCGCGTCGCCTCAGCCGCCAACGGCCGTCCGATAGGCGAGCACCGCCGCCGCCAGGTCCTCGCCCGCCCAGCCCACGGATTTGAACAGCGTGATTTCCTCGGCGCTGCGCCGGCCGGGGTGGCCGCCGCGGCACAGCTCCGCCAGCTCCGCCGCGATCGAGGCTTCGCTGATCGCACCCTCGGCGATCGCCTGGACCACGTCGCCGGCCTCGGTCAGCGCGCCGGCGCGGGTGTCCACCACCACCGACGCCCGGGCGAGGGCCGCGCCGTCCGATTCGCGCATGTCGGCGCGGAAGGCCCCGACCAGGTCGACATGGGTGCCCGGGCGAAGGTCCACACCGCGCACCAGCGGCACCGTGGACAGGGTCGCCGCGGCGACGATGTCGGCCCCGGCAGGATCCGGCCTCGCCACCGCGCGGGCCGGCAGGCCTTCCTCCGCCAGGTGGCGGGCGAGGCGCTCCGCATTTGCGGCGGTGGGCGACCAGATGGCGATGTCGGTGATGGGGAAGCGCGCCGCATAGCCCTCGGCCAGGGCCCGGGCGACCTTGCCGCTGCCGAGCAGCAGCAGCCGCGCGCTGTCCGGCCGCGCCAGGTAGTGTGCGGCCAGCAGGCTTGCCGCCGCGGTCCGCCGGTCGGTCAGTTCCCCGCCATCCATCAGCGCGAGCGGCGCCCCGGTCGCGGCGTCGGAGAGCAGATAGGCGGCATGGACGGCCGGCTCTCCCCGCGCGGCATTGGCCGGGGCGACATGGACGATCTTGACCCCGGTGTGTTCCCCCGCGCGCCAGGCAGGCATCAGGAGGAGGGTGTTTTCCCGCCCATCGGGTCCGGGCATGACGTGGCGGTGCCGCAGCGGCGAATCGCAGCCCTGCCGGAACATCGTCTCAAGTGCTGAGACGAGGTCGTCCCAGGGCAGGGCCCGGCGCAGGGCCGCCCGATCCAGGTGCAACATGCCGATCCCCTTCCCGCCGCGCCGCGGGAGGGCGGCAAGGCCAGTCAGATGTGCCCGCCCGGCCCGCCATTTGCTAGACCTTGCCGGATGGAGGACTGCCCCTGGGCCAGGTTTGTCATGCTCGTTGATCCGTGCCGCGTGGTAGCGCAGCATGCCTGCATGTTGGGCAACGGACGGCGCATGACCTGGCAGGGCGGCGCCGAAGCTTTGGGAGACAATCGGTGACACAGGTTTCACGGCCCTCGTTCCTGCGCATGCTGGGGGCGGCATTTGTCGCCTCGGTGGCGGCGTTGCCCGCGATGGCGCAGCAGCAGCCGGCGCCGGCTGCGGCGACGCTCGATGCGATCCGCGCCCGCGGCACCCTCGTCTGCGGCGTGAACACCGGCCTGGCCGGATTCGCGCAGCCCGACAGCCAGGGCGTCTGGCGCGGCTTCGACGTGGATTACTGCCGCGCGGTCGCCGTCGCGCTGTTCAACGATGCCTCGAAGGTCCGCTACGTGCCGACCACGGCGCAGAACCGCTTCACCGCGCTGCAGTCGGGCGAGGTGGACATGCTGTCGCGCAACACGACCTGGACGCTGTCGCGCGACACCTCGTTGGGCTTCGACTTCCCCGCGATCAGCTTCTTCGACGGGCAGGGCTTCATGGTGAAGGCCTCGCTTGGCGTGCGCACGGCGCGCGAGCTCGATGGCGCGACGATCTGCGTGCAGCCCGGCACCACCACCGAGCAGAACCTGACCGACTGGGCGCGCGCCAACCGCGTGAACTTCACCCCGGTGGTGATCGAGCGGCTCGAGGAAGTGGTCGGCGCCTTCGTGGCCGGCCGCTGCGACGCCTACACGACCGACGTGTCCGGCCTGGCCGCCACGCGCGCCGCCCAGCCCCGCCCGGCGGACTACGTCATCCTGCCCGACGTGATCAGCAAGGAACCGCTGGGCCCGCTGGTGCGCCATGGCGACCAGCGTCTGACCGATCTCGTGCGCTGGGTGCATTTCGGCCTGGTCGCGGCCGAGGAGTTCGGCATCACCGCCGCCAATGTCCAGCAGCTCGCGGCCAATGACGCCCGGCCGGAAGTGCAGCGCATGCTGGGGCGCAATGGCGATCTCGGCCGCATGCTCGGCGTGGACAATGCCTGGCTGGTCAACATCCTCCGCGCCGTCGGCAACTATGGCGAGGTCTTCGAGCGCAACCTGACGCCGATCGGCATCCAGCGCGGCCCGAACGCGCTGTGGACGACGCCGGGCGGCCAGCAATACGCGCCGCCCTTCCGGTGAGCGACAGGGCCGCGGGGGGGGGGGGCCGGGGGGCCCCCCCCCCCCCCCGCGGCGCTATCCCGCCCTGGCGGGCGGGCAACAGGTTCAGGTGAGGCCAACAATCGATGTCCGACGCAACAGTCGATCCCCGCTTCCGGCGCAAGCCGCCGAAACGACCAATCCGTCTCTCCTGGGCCGATGAGCGCGTCCGCGGCATCGTGTGGCAGGTGCTGGTCGTCGGCATCGTCGTCAGCATTCTGTACTGGCTGTGGTCGAACACGGTCCACAACCTCGAGGTCCGCCGCATTGCCACCGGCTTCGGCTTCCTCTGGCGCGAGGCAGGGTTGCCGATCGCCGAGCACGTGATTCCCTACGAGCCCACCGACACCTATTTCCGCGCGCTCACCGTCGGCGTGCTGAACACGTTGAAGGTCGCGGTGGTGGGCATCGTGCTCGCCACCATCCTCGGCACCGCCGTCGGCATCGCGCGGTTGTCGAAGAACTTCCTGGTCTCGAAGATCGCCGCCTTCTACGTCGAGGTGATCCGCGACCTGCCGCTGCTGCTGCAGCTCCTGTTCTGGTACACCATCATGCAGGGGCTGCCCGGTCCCCGGCAGGCCTTCCATCCGGCCGAAGGCGTGTACTTCTCCAACCGCGGCTTCCGCTTCCCGGCGCTGGAATGGGAAGAGGCGCACACCGCCGCCCTGCTCGCCAGCATCGCCGGCATGGTGCTGACCTGGCTGTATTCCCGCGCCGCGCGCGCGAAGCAGATGGCCGATGGCCAGCCGCGCCGGGTCTGGCCGGTGGCGATGGTGCTGATCCTCGGCCTGCCGGTCCTCGTGTGGATGGCGATGGGCGCGCCCTGGACCATCGACTGGCCGGCGCTGCGCGGCTTCAACTTCCGCGGCGGCATGGCGGTCAGCCCCGAATACGCGGCGCTGCTGATCGGCCTCGTCACCTATACCGCCGGCTTCATCGCCGAGGTGGTGCGCGCCGGCATCCTCTCGGTCAACCAGGGGCAGTGGGAAGCGGCGCAGGCGCTCGGCCTCCGGCACGGTTCCGTGCTGCGGCTGATCGTGCTGCCGCAGGCGCTGCGCGTCATCATCCCGCCGATGACGTCGAACTACCTGAACCTGACTAAGAACTCCTCCCTGGCGGTGGCGATCGGCTACCAGGACATCGTCTCGATCGCCAACACCACGCTGAACCAGACCGGCCAGGCGATCGAGGGCATCGCCATCATCATGATGGTCTACCTGACGATCAGCCTGTCCATCAGCCTCTTCATGAACTGGTACAACGCGAAGATCGCGTTGGTGGAACGGTGAGGAGCCGGCCATGAGCGACATCACCGCCAATACCCCGATCGGCAGCGCGCCGCGCGCCGCGCCGATCGCAACCACCGGGCTCATCGCCTGGTTGCGGACCAACCTCTTCTCGGGCTGGCTGTCCACCGCCGTCACGCTGCTGCTCGGCTACCTGATCATCCGCGCCATCGTCGGCGTGGTCGACTGGGCCTTCATCAACGCCGTCTGGTCGGTGCCCCTGTCGCCCACCGGCGTGGCGCAGACCCAGGTCTGCCGCGACCTGCAGGGGGCGGGCGCCTGCTGGGCCGTGGTGACCGAGAAGCACCGCTTCATGCTGTTCGGCACCTACCCGTATGAACAGCATTGGCGGCCGGCCATCGTCTGCCTGCTGTTCATCGCGCTCTACATCGTCTCGGCGATGCGGCGCTTCTGGAACTGGACGCTGATCCCGATCTGGGCGGTGACGCTGACGGCGATCGGCGTGCTGATGTGGGGCGGCATTCTCGGCCTGTCCTATGTCCCGCAGGAGCGCTGGGGCGGCCTGCCGATCACCCTGATCCTCGCGACCTTCGGGCTGGCCTTCGCCTTCCCGCTGTCGATCCTCGTCGCGCTCGGGCGGCGGTCGAACCTGCCGGCGATCAAGGTGCTCTGCGTGCTGTATGTCGAGCTGATCCGCGGCGTGCCGCTGATCTCGCTGCTCTTCATGGCATCGGTGATGTTCCCGCTCTTCCTTCCCGAAGGGATGAACATCGACAAGCTGCTGCGCGCGCAGATCGCCATCATCCTCTTCGCCGGGGCCTATCTGGCGGAAGTGGTGCGCGCCGGCCTGCAGGCCCTGCCCAAGGGCCAGTACGAGGCGGCCGACGCCATGGGCCTGTCCTACTGGCAGAAGACCGGGCTGATCATCCTGCCGCAGGCGCTGCGCCTGGTGATCCCGCCGCTGGTCAACACCTTCATCGGCTTCTTCAAGGACACCTCGCTGGTGCTGATCATCGGCATCTTCGATCTGCTGACGGCGGGCAAGACCGCGATCGTCGAACCCTCCTGGCAGGGCTTCGGCGTCGAGGTCTACGTCTTCGTCGGCCTGATCTACCTGGCCTTCTGCTTCGCCATGTCGAAGTACAGCCAGGGGCTGGAGGCGGAGCTGAACCGCCACCGCCGGCGCTGAGGCATCGGATGATGAACGACAACAACACCCTGGGACATGTGACCACATGAGCGCTGCCATCGAGACGGAGGTCTATGTCGCCTCCTCGGTCCGCACCGACGCCCCGCCGGCGATCGTGCTCGACAAGGTCAACAAATGGTTCGGCGCGCTGCACGTGCTGCGCGACGTCGACCTGCAGGTCGCGCTCGGCGAGCGCGTGGTGGTCTGCGGGCCTTCGGGCTCCGGCAAGTCCACCATGATCCGCTGCATCAACCGGCTGGAGACGCATCAGGAAGGGCGCATCCTGGTGGACGGCATCGAGCTGTCGGACGACCTCCGCGCGCTCGACGCCATCCGCCGCGAGGTCGGGATGGTGTTCCAGTCCTTCAACCTGTTTCCGCATCTGACGGTGCTCGAGAACTGCACCCTCGCGCCGATCTGGGTGCGCAAGATGCCGAAGAAGCAGGCCGAGGAACTGGCCATGGAATACCTGACCCGGGTGAAGATCCCGGAGCAGGCGAAGAAGTATCCCGGCCAGCTTTCGGGTGGGCAGCAGCAGCGCGTCGCCATCGCCCGTTCGCTCTGCATGAAGCCCAAGATCATGCTGTTCGACGAACCCACCTCCGCCCTTGACCCCGAAATGATCAAGGAGGTGCTGGACACCATGGTCATGCTCGCCGCGGAAGGCATGACCATGATCTGCGTGACGCACGAAATGGGCTTCGCGCGGCAGGTCGCCGACCGCGTGGTGTTCATGGATCGGGGCGAGGTGGTGGAATCCGGCACGCCCGACGAGGTCTTCAACGACCCGAAGACCGAACGGCTGAAGCTCTTCCTCAGCCAGATCCTGCGCGGGCACTGACAGGGCAGGGGGTGATGGGCCGGGGGATGGGGTCTGCCTCCCCCGGACCGCGCCGCCTGCGCGCCTGTCCTGCCGCGCGGCAGGTATTGGCTATCCGGATGACGCCGCCGGGCGGGGCAGGGGTCCGCTCGCGCCGCGCTCGGGCGGTGCCGTCAGGGCCCGGCCGGCGGATATTGCGGCGCGATTGCGGCAAATGGCCTGGTCGGCATATCACTGCCGCCCTGTCCCACCGCAGCGAGGCTCCGTGACCGCCCACGCTTCCACCCCGGACAAACTGCAACCGCTGACACCTGCCCTGATCCTGGGCGTGCTCGGCGTGGTCTATGGGGATATCGGCACCTCGCCGCTCTATGCGCTGCGTGCCGCGCTGCTGCATTTCTCCGATGACGGGCTCGAACGCTGGGAGATCCTCGGCATCCTCAGCCTGATCATCTGGTCGCTGGTCCTCACCGTCACGGTGAAATACGTCGTCTTCATCCTCCAGGCCGACAACCGGGGGGAGGGCGGCATCCTCGCGCTGATGGCGCTCGCCCAGCGCAGCGTCGAGTCGCCGCGCGCCCGATGGAGCCTCGCGCTGCTCGGCATCACCGGCGCCTGCCTGTTCTTCGGCGACGGCATCATCACCCCGGCCATTTCCGTGCTCTCGGCGGTGGAGGGGCTGAAGGTGGTGGACGAAGCCTTCGAGCGCGCGGTCATCCCGATCGCGGTCGTCATCCTGGTCGGCCTGTTCCTGGTGCAATTCCGCGGCACGGGGAAGATAGGCGCGGTGTTCGGGCCGATCTGCTCGCTGTGGTTCCTCGTCCTCGGCGTGCTCGGGCTGATCGAGATCGCCCGCGAGCCGCAGGTGCTCGTGGCCCTGTCGCCGCATTACGCGGTGCAGTTCTGCCTGAACTACAAGTTCGCTGCCTTCATCGCCTTCGGCTCGGTCGTGCTGGCCGTGACGGGGGCGGAGGCGCTTTACGCCGATATGGGCCATTTCGGCCGCCGGCCGATCCGCTGGGCCTGGCTGTGGCTGGTGCTGCCGGCGCTGACGCTCAACTATCTCGGCCAGGGCGCGTTGATCCTGAATGAGCCCTCGGCCCTCGAGAACCCGTTCTACCTGCTGGCACCGGAATGGTTCCGGCTGCCCATGGTCTTCCTGGCCACGGCGGCGACCATCATCGCGAGCCAAGCGATGATCTCGGGCGCCTACACCATCGCGCGGCAATGCGTGCAGCTCGGCTTCATCCCCCGGCTCGAGGTGCAGCACACCAGCGAGACCGAGGAAGGCCAGATCTACATGCCCCAGGTCAACACGCTGCTGCTGATCGGCGTGCTCATCCTGGTCATGGCCTTCCACACTTCGGACAATCTCGCCGCTGCCTATGGCATCGCGGTGACGGGGACCTTCGTCTGCACCTCCTTCCTCGCCATCATCGTGTTCCGCCGCCGCTTCGGCTGGGCCTGGCCGCTGGTGATCGGCGTGTTCGCGCCGCTGCTGATCCTCGACCTGCTCTTCTTCCTGTCCAACGTGCTGAAGATCCCGCAGGGAGGATATGTGCCGCTGGTGCTGGGCGCGGCGCTTTTCGCGATGATGACGACCTGGCATCGTGGGCGGGAGCTGCTCTTCGCGCGCTTCCGGCAGGATGGGCTGCCGCTCAAATCCTTCATCGCCCGGCTGCCGCAGTCGCGCACCATCCGCGTACCGGGCACGGCGGTGTTCATGACCAGCCAGGCGGATTTCCTGCCCGGCGCGCTGCTGCATAACCTCAAGCACAACAAGGTGCTGCATGAGCGCGTGCTGTTCGTGACCGTGCAGAATGAGGGCATCCCCGCCGTACCGCCCGAACGCCGGCGGGAGGTGGAATCCCTCGCCCCCGACATCCACCGCGTCTTCCTCCGCTACGGCTTCCAGGAAAGCCCGAACATCCCGAAGGAGCTCGAGGCGCTGAAGGATGTCGGCATTCCCTTCGAGGCGATGCAGACCTCCTACTTCCTAGGCCGCGAAACCGTGGTGGCGGCGGCGGTGCCGAAGATGTCGCGCTGGCGGCAATGGCTGTTCACCATCATGTCGCGCAACGCCGTGCCGGCGACGGAATTCTTCCGGATCCCGTCCGATCGCGTGGTCGAGCTCGGCGTGCGCGTGGCGATCTGACCATGGTCACGGTGCTGCTGGCATTGTCGGCCGGGCCGGGCTTTCCCAACGGAAGCCCGGAGCACCGCTACGAAATCGGGATGGTGCTGGATGCGGCCGGCCACCCCGATGGCGCGGCCTGGGCCGCCGATCCCGAGCCCTGGCGCGCGCGGCGCATCGCCCCGGATGCCGCGCCGATGGAAGGCGATGTGCAGCACGATCCCGACCATGGCTGGAGCATCCGCTTCTATGGCGCGGCGCCCGACAGCCCGGACGTGCCGGAAAGCCGGCTGGCCTTCGGGCCGGAGCCGGTGCGCCCGGGCGAATACGTGACCGTGACCGAGCCGGACGGGCAGGATTTCGTCTATCGGGTGGTCGGGATCGCCTGATCGGGAGAGCGCGGCCCGCCACGCCAAGAGGAACGGCATGCCTGACGCCATCATCCGTCCCGCCCGGCCCGGCGACCTGCCCGGGCTGCTCGACCTCTACCGGCACCTCAATCCGGACGATCCCATCCTTCTGCCCGCGCATGTCGAGGCATCATGGAAGGCGCTGCTGGGCTCGGGCCTGACCACCGTCTTCGTAGCGGAGGCAGCAGGGCAGCCGGTATCCTCCTGCACCCTCGTCATCGTGCCCAACCTCACGCGGAGCGGCCGGCCCTATGCGGTGATCGAGAATGTGGTGACGCATGCCGATCACCGCCGGCGCGGCCTTGGCCAGCGCGTCCTGCGGGCGGCGCTGGAGGCCGCCTGGGCCGCGGATTGCTACAAGGTGATGCTCGCCAGCGGCTCGCGGCAGGAGGAGACGCTGCGCTTCTACGAGCAGGCCGGCTTCGAACGCGGCACCAAGACGTTCTTCCAGATACGGCGCCCCTGAAGCCGGGGCATGCCGCGTCACGGATTGGCCAGGTTCTCCCGCAGCGTCGTCCCGGCATATTCCTTGCGAAAGAGGCCGCGCCGCTGCAGTTCGGGCACCACATAGCGCGCGAATTCCTCGAACATCCGCGGATGGATGGTCGGCCAGATGATGAAGCCGTCGCTCGCGCCGGAGACGAAGAAGTCCTCCAGGTGGTCGGCGATGGTCTTGGCCGTGCCGACCAGCAGACCGCGCGGCTTCTTCGTCGCCTCGGTGAAGCTGAGCCCTTCCTGCTGCATCAACTGCATCACGCGGTCGATCGATCCGCTGATGCCCTGGTTTCCCATCGCCGAGGCGAAGGACGCCACGTCGCGATGCTTCGACAGATCCGCGCCCATCAGCGAGGAATTCAGCATGAGCTGCGCCTCGGGGTCGATCAGCGACTGCAGGTATTCGAACTTCTCCTGCGCGATGGACTCCGTCTCGCCGACGACGACGCCAAAGCTCGGCAGGATCTTGCAGGCGTCGGATGGGCGCCCGTACTTCTCCATGCGCGACTTCACGTCGTTGTAGAAGGCGATGGTGTCGGCCTTGCTGTGGGGCGTGCAGAAGATGATCTCGGCCCAGCGCGCGGCGAATTCGCGCCCGCGATCGGACGATCCCGCCTGCAGGAAGACCGGCTTCACCTGTGGGGTGCGCGGGATCGACAGCGGTCCGCGCGTCTTCACCCACTTCCCTTCGAAATCCGTGTAGCGGACCTTGGAGGAATCGACGAAGAGGCCGCCTTCCTTGTCGAGGACCATCGCGTCCTCGTCCCAGGATTCCCACAGGGCGTTGCAGGCCTCGACCACCTCATCGGCGCGGTCGTAGCGCTCATCCTTGGGCGGGATGCCATCCATCCCGAAATTCTTCGCCTCGAGGTTGGTGGCCGAGGTGACGATGTTCCACGCCATGCGCCCGCCGGTCAGCATGTCGAGCGAGGCGAGCGTCCGCGCGAGGTAATAGGGGTGCGACAGCGTGGTCGACAGCGTCGCGCCGAGGCCGAGATGCTTCGTCACCCGCGCCATCACCGGCAGCACCACCAGCGGGTCGAGGTAGGAGATCTGCCCGCCCATCCGCAGATAGGCGTCGAAGGTCCCGCCATGGATGTCGGCGATGCCGAAGGTGTCGGCATAGAAGCAGGCATCGAAGCGCGCATCTTCCAGCACGCGGGCGATGTGCTCGTAGCGGGAGGGAGAGAAGATGTCGTGCAGCGGCGATTCGGCGTGACGCCAGGCGCCCGGGTGATTCGCGGTCGGTCCGGTCTTGAGATAGGCGACCAGATTCATGCGGCGTCCGCTCATGCGGCGGCGATCCTGTGGGGCAGGGTGACGGAAGGACAGGCCATGGGACCTCCGGTCTCCGGTTGGCCGCGCGGGCGTTCGTTGGTCTTGCGCCGACTATGCGGTCCGGCCCCGGTCCCGACAAGCAAGGGCCGGCCGCACGCGGCTGGGTTATCCCCGCGGCCGTTGAGTGCCGGCGACGAGGGAGAGCGTCGCCGCCCGCTCATTCGCCACCATCACCATGCAGGTCACCTGCAGCGTGGCGCGGGAGACCATGCGCGGCGTGCAGATGGCCGAGACGTTGGCGCCCTCGGCGGTACCGGAGAGCTCGATCGGCTCGTCGCGCGGCATGTCGCCCTGCATCGCGACCTGGCCGTTCACCGTCACGACAACTTCATGTTCCGGACGGGTGCCCAGCACGCCCCAACTGCGGCGAGTGTCCAGGTGGCCGGCGATGCGCCAGGTCTCCTTTGCGGCGGGCGGTCGCCAGAATTGCGGGCCTGATTCGACGCGGCCAGGCGCGGTTCGCGGGCCACAGGCGGTGACGGCGGCCGCCAGGACGAAGGCGAGTCGACGCATGAAAATGCTACCTCTGGTTGTCCATAGAGAACCTATTAACCTATGACGCGATATGCTGCATCAGCGTATATCGCTGCTCTCGCCGGCTTGACCGACCAGCCCCGCCCCGCCAGAAACCGGCACCCCCTGCGAGCGGGGCGAGGAATGCCCAATGACCGAGCCTGACCAGACGCCCGACGCCATGCATATTCTGGCGGGCGCCCTGCCTTTCCTGAAGCGCTACGACGACGCCACGGTGGTGGTGAAGTACGGCGGCCACGCGATGGGCGAGGAAGAGACGGCGCTGCGCTTCGGCCGCGACATCGCGCTGCTGGAACAGGTGGGCGTGAACCCGGTCGTGGTGCATGGCGGCGGGCCGCAGATCAACGCGATGCTCAAGCGCCTGAACGTGAAGTCCACCTTCGTCCAGGGACTGCGCGTGACGGATGACGAGATGCTCGACGTGGTCGAGATGGTCCTCGCCGGCCCGGTCAACAAGCAGGTGGCCGAGGCCATCACGCGTTCCGGCGTGCTCGCCGTGGGTATCTCCGGCAAGGATGGCGGGCTGATCCGGGCACGCAAGCTCCAGCGCACCTATCGCGACCCCGACAGCAACATCGAGAAGGTGCTCGACCTCGGCTTCGTCGGCGAGCCCGAGAGCGTCGATCCGAAGGTGCTGCAGCTCCTGATCGGCGCCGATATCGTGCCGGTGGTCGCCCCGGTCGGCGTCGGCGCGGACGGGCAGACCTACAACATCAACGCCGATACGGCGGCCGGTGCCATCGCCGGCGCGCTCGCGGCCGAACGGCTTCTGATGCTGACGGACGTGCCGGGCGTGCTGGACACCGAAAAGCAGCTGATCCCCGAGATGACGGTCGCCGAAGTGAAGGCCGGCATCGATGCGGGCTGGATCTCGGGCGGCATGATCCCGAAGGTCGAGACCTGCATCTACGCGATCGAACGCGGCGTGAAGGGCGCGGTGATCCTGGACGGCCGCGTGCCGCACGCGATCCTGGCGGAACTCTTCACCGATGCCGGGCCGGGGACGCTGATCCGGCCCTGAGGGCCCGTCGCGGCGGCAGTCGCCTCTCCGGATCTCGCCATGGCCCGAGGGTGTGACGGAAACCGGAGGGGCGCTGCCTCTCCAGTTCCACCGCGCAAGAAGAGGCGCGATCCGGGAGGCCTTTGAGGCACTACCCGGCGGGCGCATCGAACGCCCGTTCCCTCAGAGCTTGCACCACATGCGCATGAGGTTGTGGTAGCAGCCGGTCAGTCCGAGGATGCCGGGGTGGTCGTCCGGCACGGTCATCCGGAGCTGGATGATCGACATGTCCATCTCGAACAGCATCCGCCGCTTGCGGTCGTCGTCGATCATCGACTGGGTCCAGAAGAAGGACGCCCAGCGGCTGCCGCGTGTCACCGGGTTCACGCGGTGCAGGCTGGTGCCCGGATAGACCACCGCGTCGCCGGCCGGCAGCTTCACCGCCTGGGTGCCGTAGGTGTCCTCGATCACCAGCTCCCCGCCGTCGTAATCCTCCGGCGGTGTGAGGAAGAGCGTCGTCGAGACGTCGGTGCGCATGCGGCCACCGCCCGCGACGTTGCGGATCGCGTTGTCGACATGGGTGTTGAAGGTCATGCCCACGTCATAGCGGTTGAACATCGGCGGATAGACGCGCAGCGGCATGACCGCCGAGGCGAACATCGGATTGCGACCGAGGGCGCGCAGGACGATGTCGCCCAGCTCTCGCCCGGCCGCGCTGTTCTCGGGCACCTGGAGGTTGTGCTTCACCTTGGCGGACTGGTCGCCTGCCGTCGCGCGGCCATCCACCCAATCGGCTGCCTCGAGCCGCTGACGGCAGAGGGCGACCTCCTCGGCGGTCAGGACTTCGGGAATGTGAAGGAGCATCTCTGATCTCCCGCGGCAGCGCCTGTGGGCATCGAGCGTGCCCCGCCGCTGCCGCGCGTGAAAACGGGAAGGCCGCCCGGACCCTTTCGGGATCCGGACGGCCCTGTCTGCTGCACGCCTTGTGGCGTGTCAGAAGGTGACGCCGACCGTCGCGGTCACCGCGCGCCCGGCGCCCATCACGGCGCGATTGCCGAAAAGCGAGACGTAGTTGCGGTGGTCGGTGAGGTTGTAGCCGTTGATCCGCACCATGAGCTGGTCGTTGATGCGGTGCTGGATGAAGGCGTCCAGCGAGAAGTTGTCCGGCACCTCGCCAGTGTTCGCGGCGTTCAGGTAGGTCTGGCCGCTCCAGGTGATGCCGCCGCCGACCGTGACGTTCCACGGCGTATCCTGGAACAGGTCGTAGCTCGTCCACAGCGTGGCGGAGTTCTCCGGCACGTAGGGGACGCGCTTGCCGACATTGGCGGCGGTCAGCGAACTCGTCGTCTCGCTGTTCATGTAGCTGTAGCGCGCATTGATGAGCCAGGCCGGCGTGACGCGCCCCGTCACGCCGAGATCGACGCCGCGGATCCGCTGCTGGTCACCCGTCGAGTAGACCGTGCCGGTGAGCGGATCGGTCTCCGTCGCGTTGTTCTTCTCGATCTGGTAGACGGAGGCGCTGAGGCCGAGGCGACCATCGAGGACGCTCGCCCGCGCGCCGACTTCGTAGATAGTGTTCTGTTCGGGATTGAGGCTCGCATTGGCGGCGCTCGCCTGGCCGGGCTGCGTGGCCCAGTTCGACCCCGGCGCGAAGGTGGACTGCGCGTAGGACGCATAGACCGTGTATTCCGGCGTCGGTTCCCAGACGAGCGACACGCGCGGGTCGACGAAGCTGTTGTCGGCGTTCAGCGTGGTGACCGGGTTGGTGCCGCCGTACGCGGTGTAGTCGGAGTTCTGGCGCGTCCAGCGCAGGCCGGCCAGGACCGAGATCTCCGGCGTGAACCAGATGCGGTCGGAGGCGAAGACGGCGGCCTGGGTGGTTTCGTTCTGCCGCTGCGCGGTGGCACCGGTGCTGAGCGCATAGGCGAAGTTCAGGTCGTTGACCGGCGCGAAGAGGTTGCCCCGATAATTCGTGCGGTCGGTGCCATAGGTGTAGGTCGTGCGCTCGAAATCCTCGTACCACAGGTCGAGGCCGAGCGTCGCTTCGTGCCGCAGCGACCAGGTGTTGAAGCGGAATACGCCGGTGGTGATGTTCTGCACGCCCCAGGTCTGCGTGGTGTAGGGCGAGCCGCCGCCGCTCAGGCTGTACTGGGGAACCCCGCCGCCGTTGAACAGCCGGTTCACGCAGGTCGCATCGCAGGACGCGATCGAGAAGCTGTACGACTTGTCGGCGAAGCCGAGGCGCGTGTCGTTGTAGACCGTGAACCAGTCATTGGCGCGGTGCTGCAGCCGGGCCGTCACGCGGTTGATCGTGGCCTGGTCGCGATCCGTGTCGTTGCTGCCATACCAGGTGGCCCGGTTGACACCGTATTCCGTCACCGGCCGGCCGACCGTGGCACCGGGCCGCGTCACGACGGGAACGCCGGCATCGGCCGGTTCGTCGTAGCGGTAGTACAGGTATTCGAGGGTGAGGGTCGTATCCGTGCCGAGGCCGAAGGCCACCGACGGCGCGATGCCCCAGCGCTCACCCTGCGGCAGGTTGCGGTCGGTGATGCGCTGCTGCTGGTACATCATGTTGAGGCGCAGCGCCGTGGTCTCGCCGATCTGGTAGTTCGCGTCGGCGGTGCCGCGCAGCATCCAGGTCATGCCGCTGGTGACATCGGCGTTGAAGAAGTTGCCCAGGCGCGGGGTGCGGCTGGTGACGTTGACGACACCGCCCGCGGCGCCGGAACCGAAGTTCACGCCCGAGGGGCCGAGCAGCGCCTGGACTTCCTCGAAGGTGAAGGCGTCGCGGCGGAAGCTGCCGAAGTCGCGCATGCCGTCGACATAGAGGTCGTTCTGCGAGTTGAAGCCGCGGATGCGGAGCTGGTCGCCGTTGACGCCGCCATTGCCCTCGCCGATCGAGGAGGTGATGCCGGGGACATTGCGCAGCGCTTCCTGCAGGGTGGTCACGTTCTGCTGCTGCATCACTTCCCGCGGCACGACCTGGATGGTCTGCGGGATGTCCTGGATGCGGCCGGGCATGCGGCCGAGTCCCGTCGTGCCTTCGAGCGTGTTCTCCGGCTGCTGGCCTTCGATACTGATCTGCGGCAGACCGACCGTGCCGGTGGGTTGGGTGCTGTCGGTGGATTGGGCTTCGGCGGCGCCGGACGCTCCGAAGACGGAGCCGGCAACAAGGCTCGCGCCGAAGGCTGTGCGCGAGAGTGTGGATCGTAACGCGGAAGGATGGGTCATTGTTGAATCTCCGGGCGCGCGCCGCACGCCTATGGCCAAGCCCGGGCACGATATGCAATTGCGAAGCGTTATCAATACACTGATTAACGACGTGTCGGAAAATGTGTCCGTCAGCGAGACGGGTGACATTCTCGCAACACTGGCGCAAGGCCGGTCCAGCAGCGATCACGGGAACAGGAGCAGGAACGACGCATGTCCGACGCCTATCGGATTCCACCCGGCATCGCCTGCCTGGCCGACTATGAGGAGCACGCGCGCAATCGCCTCTCCGCCAGGGCCTGGGCCTATGTCGCGGGCGGGGCGGCGGATGGCCTGACCATGCAGCGCAACCGCGCTGCCTATGATGCGATCCAGCTCAGGAATCGCGTTCTGGTCGATTTTGCCGGAGGCAATACGCGCCTCGATCTATTCGGGCATGGCCATGCCCACCCGATCCTACTTGCCCCGGTGGCGCATCACGGCCTGGCCTGTCCGGCCGCCGAAGTCGCGACCGTCGTCGGCGCCGAAGCAGCGGGCGCGAATCTCGTCGTCAGCACCGAGGCCGACTCGTCCCTCGAAGACATCGCCGCCGCGTCCAGGGCGGGCTTCTGGTTCCAGCTCACTATCCAGCATGATCGCGCCTTCACCCTCGATCTGCTGCGGCGGGCGGAACGTGCCGGCGCGAAGGCGATCGTCGTGACCGTCGACGCGCCGGTGAGCGGCGTGCGCAACCAGGAGCAGCGCGCGGGCATCACGCCCGGCAGCCTGGGGGAGGCGGCGAATCTCCGCGGCCTTGGCCCGGCCCCGGTCGCGCAGGCGCCTCTCGGGGCAAGCCTGCTCTTCGATGGTTTCCTCGACAGTGCCGCGCGATGGGACGACATCGCCCGGCTGCGGGACGCGACCAGGCTGCCCCTGCTGCTCAAGGGCATCATGGCGCCGGAAGACGCGGCGCGGGCCATCGCCGAAGGCGCCGACGGCATCGTGGTGTCAAATCACGGCGGGCGCGTGCTCGACACCCTGCCGCCCACGATCGAGGCGCTGCCCGGCGTCGTGGCTGCCGTCGCCGGGCGGGTCCCGGTACTGGTGGATGGCGGCATCCGGCGCGGCACGGATGTGCTGAAGGCGCTCGCCTTCGGGGCGACGGCGGTGATGATCGGCCGCCCCTATGTCTTCGCCCTGGCCGTGGCGGGCCCGGCCGGCGTGGCGCATGCCGTGCACCTGCTGCGCATCGAGTTCGAGATGGCGATGGCGCTGACGGGCTGCGCGCGGCTGGCGGATATCGGACGCCATGTCATCTGGGAATCGGGGCGCTGATGCGGGAGCGGCGGCCTGTTGCAATCCGTTGCATTGTTGCGTCGAGCGTCAGATTGCAAATGACTCTGACTTGCGATTAGGTGGCGGTTCGTTCACGTACAGTGCAATGCAGCAATCCGGCGCCCTCGCGACCCCCCTCGGGAAGGTTCGACGTGCAACCAATCCACGCGGTTGGCGGCAACGCCGCCACTGCGCGGACTGAGCAACCGTGACCCGCGCCAGCTTCTCACGCCCGGACGGTCCAGCGGCGTCCGCCGGCGCGCTGCTGCTTCCGGCACGCCGCGCCTTCTCCCTCGGCGGGCGGGCATTCTGGCTGAAGCATCTGCACCGCTGGCACTGGATCAGCGCGGCCGCCAGCCTGATCGGCATGCTGCTCTTCGCCGCCACGGGCATCACGCTGAACCATGCCGGCGAGATCGAGGGCGCGCCGCAGGTCACGTCGCGCACCGCGACCGTGCCACCCGACCTCCTGGCCCAGCTTCCCGACCTGTCGGGCGATGCGAAGCAACCCCTGCCGCCGGCGCTGCGCGCCTGGATCGGCACCGCCTTCGGCATCAGCCCGGGCGAACGCCTGGCCGAATGGTCGGCGGACGAGATCTACCTGCCCCTGCCGCGCCCCGGCGGCGATGCCTGGCTGACCATCGAGCGCGATGGCGGCCTCGCGACGCATGAGGTCACGACGCGCGGCTGGATCTCCTACCTCAACGACCTGCACAAGGGCCGCAACACCGGCGCCGCCTGGAGCTGGTTCATCGACGTCTTCGCCGTCGCCTGCCTCGTCTTCTGCATCACGGGGCTGGTGCTGCTGTGGCTGCATGCCCGCGCGCGCCCGTCCACCTGGCCTTTGGTCGGGCTCGGGCTCGTGGCGCCGCTGATCCTCGCCATCCTCTTCATCCACTGACCCGAGAAGCCGCATGCGCATCGCCTCCTCCCTGGCCGTCCTCGGTCTCGCCGCGGCACCCGTGACCGCCGCGCGCGCCGCCCCCGAGATGACGGTCACCGTCGAGATCCCCCGCCTGTCCGTCGCCGAATATCACCGCCCCTACGTCGCGATCTGGGTCGAGAAACCCGACCAGCAGGCCGTCGCCAACCTGTCCGTCTGGTACGACGCGGCGATGCGCAACCGGGAAGGCGAGAAGTGGCTCAAGGACCTGCGCCAGTGGTGGCGCCGCAGCGGCCGCACGCTGCAGGTGCCCATCGATGGCGTGACCGGCGCGACGCGCGCCCCCGGCACGCATACGCTGCGCTTCGAGGCGGCGCGCTCCGCACTCTCCCAGCTTCCGCCGGGCGACTACAACCTGGTCGTCGAGGCGGCGCGCGAGGTCGGCGGCCGCGAATTGCTGCGCGTCCCGTTCCAGTGGCCGCCCGCCGCGCCGCAGAGCGGCACCGCGCAGGGCAGCCACGAACTCGGCGCCATCACCGTCCAAGTGAACCCGTGAGATGAAGGAGGCTCGGATGACATTCCGCTCCCTGAAGCGCCTGGCGCTCGCCGCCATGCTGGTCGTGCCCGTGACCACCGCCGCGGTGGCGCACCGGGCCTGGATGCTGCCCTCGGCGACCGTGCTGTCGGGCGAGGACCCCTGGGTCGCCGTCGATGCCGCGATCTCGAACGACCTCTTCTACTTCGAGCATTTCCCCATGCCGCTCGACGGCCTGACGGTGATGACGCCGGATGGCTCGGCGGCCGAGGCGGCGAACCAGGCGCGCGGCCGTTACCGCAGCACCTTCGACGTGCGCCTCGCCGTGCCCGGCACCTATCGCATCGCCGTGGCGGGGGAGGGGCTGAACGCCTCCTGGCGCGAGAACGGCCAGATGCGCCGCTGGCGCGGCACGCGCGAGGCCTTCGCCAGCGAGGTCCCCTCGGGTGCCGAGAACCTGCGCGTCATGCTCGGCCAGCGCCGCGTCGAGTTCTTCGTGACCCGCGGGGCGCCGACCGATCGCGTGCTCCAGCCGCTGAACGAGGGGCTGGAGATGGTGCCGATCACGCACCCCAACGACCTCGTTGCCGGTGAGCCGGCGCGCTTCCGCATGGTGCTGGACGGCAAGCCGGCCTCGGGGATCGAGGTCACGGTGATCCCGGGCGGCAATCGCTATCGCGACCAGCTCGGCGAGATGAAGATCCGCACGGAGGAGGATGGCAGCTTCAGCGTCTCCTGGCCCGGCCCGGGGATGTTCTGGCTGAACGCCTCGGTCCGCGACGGCAATTCCGGCCTGCCCAACGTGCAGCGCAATGCGAGCTACGTCGCGACGCTCGAAGTCCTGCCCTGACGGATGGCGCGGCAGGAAGGCAAGGCGGCGTGTATCAGGTCCTGATCCCGCAGGTCTTCGCGCCGCCCGCCCCGCCGCGTGCCCTTCCCGTGCAGGCGTTGCACGGCGAGACGATGGGCACGAGCTGGACGGTGCGCTGCGTGGGCGGCGATCCCGGCCGCCTGCGCGCCGGCATCGAAGCGCGTCTCGCTCATGTCGATCAGCAGATGAGCACCTGGCGCGAGGATTCCGACCTCAGCCGCTTCAACGCCCTTCCAGCGGGCGCGACGGAATGCCTGCCGGCGTCCTTCCAGACCGTGCTGGCCTGTGCATTGGCGACGGCCGAGGCCAGCGGCGGCGCCTTCGACCCGACGATCGGGCCGTTGGTGGATCTGTGGGGCTTCGGGCCGCTTCCCGCCGAGCAGGACGGGCCGCCGCCGCCTGAACGCGTCGCGGCGGCGCGCGCGCGCGTCGACTGGCGGCGGCTCGACTACGATGCCGCATCGGGCCGGCTGCGCCAGCCGGGGGCCGTCGCGCTGGATTTCAGCGGCATCGCGAAGGGATATGCGGTCGATCTCGTCGCCGAGGGGCTCGCCGCCGCGGGCATCGATTCCTTCCTCGTCGAGATCGGTGGCGAACTGCGCGGGCGGGGCGTGAAACCGGATGGCTCGCCTTGGTGGGTTGCGGTGGAACGACCCTCCGCGACCGGGGCGGAGACGCCCGACTATGTCGTCGGGCTGCATGATCTCGCCATTGCGACATCGGGCGACTATCGCCGCGGCTTCCGTCACGACGGCGTGCTTTACGGCCACACGATCGACCCGCGCACCGGCTGGCCCATCGGGGCCGAGATCGCCGCCGTCACCGTGCTGCATCGCCAATGCATGCAGGCCGATGCGCTGGCGACGGCGATCGCGGTGCTCGGCCTGCCGGCGGGTCTCGAGCACGCGACGCGGCACGGCATCGCGGCGCTGATCGTCGTGCGCGAGGCCGAGGGTCGCTTCGTGGAGCGCCTCTCCCCCGCGCTGCGCGCCATGCTCGACTGAAGCACGGAGCCGATCATGTCGCCCGAGACCGAACGGCTGTTCGCCGCATCGGCCGTTCTTGTCGCCTATCTCCTCTTCTGCGGCGTGGTCTTCTGGCGCGCGGCGCGGCGCCGACGGGGCGGGGAGGTCGTCGGCGGCGCCGCCGGCGCGGCGCCGGTGCTGGTCGCCTTCGCCAGCCAGACGGGCTTCGCCGAGGAGCTGGCGCGGCGCACGGCGGGCCTCCTGCATGCCGGTGCGGTCCCGGTGCGCCTGACCGGCCTCGACGGCGTCGCGCCGGCAGCGCTGGCCCAGGCGCGTCGTGCGCTGTTCCTGGTCAGCACGACCGGCGAGGGCGATGCGCCGGACAGCGCCGCCGCCTTCGTGCGCAAGGTGATGGGCGGCACCACCGGGCTGGACGGGCTGGAATACGGTCTGCTCGCGCTGGGCGACACGAGCTACGCGGCGTATTGCGCCTTCGGCCGTCGCCTGGATGACTGGCTGCGGGCGCAGGGCGCGCGCCCGCTCTTTGACCGCATCGAGGTCGATGCGGCCGCCCCCGAAGCCCTGCGGCACTGGCAGACGCAGGTCGAGATGCTGGCCGGCGCCTCCGCCGACGGCATCGACCTGGCCGCTGAGGAGGAGTTCCAGCCCTGGCGCCTGGTGGAGCGGGAGGTGCTGAATCCGGACGGCCTTGGCGCACCGGTCTATCGGCTGGCCTTCATGCCCTCCCAGGGCCTGATGGATTGGCAGGCCGGTGACATCGCCGTCCTGGCGCCGCGCAATGCCCCGGCCGCCGTGACGGAGGCCCTGGCGAGCGCAAGGCTGTCCGACACGCTGGCCGAGGCGCTCGCGACGCGGCAACTGCCCGCCGACCCGGCGGCGCTGAGCGGCCTTTCCCCGGCAGCACTGTTCGAAAGCCTGCCGGCGCTGCCGCGGCGGGATTATTCCATTGCCAGCACGCCGGAGACCGGGCGGCTGGAACTGCTGGTGCGCCAGGTGCGCTTTCCCGATGGCCGCTATGGCCTCGGTTCCGGTTGGCTGACCGCGCATGTGCCGCTCGGCGGCGAGGTCGCCCTGCGGCTGCGCGCGAACCCATCCTTCCGCGCGCCGGACCAGGACGCGCCGATGATCCTGATCGGCAACGGCACCGGCATCGCCGGACTGCGGGCGCATCTGCAGGCGCGGCTGCGCCTGGGGCGGCGGCGGAACTGGTTGCTCTTCGGCGAACGCAGCCGTGCGCGCGATTTCCCGTGCGGCGCGGAAATCGAGGCCTGGCTGGCCGCCGGCGACCTCGCTCGGCTCGACCTCGCCTTCTCGCGCGAGGAGCCGCGCCGCTACGTCCAGGACGCGCTGCGCGACGCCGTACCGGAGCTGCGGCGCTGGGTCGCGGACGGCGCCGTCATCCTCGTCTGCGGCAGCCTGCAAGGCATGGCGCCGGCGGTGCATGCGGTGCTGCGGGAGGCACTCGGCGAGGAACAGTTGGAGGAACTGACGGCGGCAGGGCGATATCGGCGGGATGTCTACTGACGCATGACGATCGGCGGGGGGGCTTTGCCCCACGCGTGTGAGTCTTCGGCGTGGACAGGGATTGGAGAGGGGCTTGGCCCCTCTCCAAGCCTCACCCCACCAAAGGCCGAAAGGCCTTTGGAAACCTCAACCTGGTAATGTGCGCATCAGGCAGAATGGTGCCGAAATCTGGTCCTGCACAGGAAGCGCTGCTGTGTGGGTTTTGTACTGGCGTGATGCCCGGCGCCAGGTCCCGGCGGTCCAGGCCACACTGTGGCCTGGCGGGGTGGTCCGGAGGGGCGGCG
>JAYSDS010000097.1:9636-24263 GCA_041914265.1 Roseomonas sp. | reverse complement strand
TGCCCAGCATCCTGGCGGGAGGAGGCTCGGAGGAGGGCAGAGCCCTCCTCCGATCGTCGTCAGCGGAACCAGGCCAGGAATCAGAAAGGCCTTTCGGCCTTCGGTGGGGTGAGGTCCGGAGAGCGGCAAAGCCCCTCTCTGGCCGGTCATGCCGCCCATGGTCATTCCTCCGTCACCCGCGTCACGCCGATTCCCGCTCCAGCCTCGGTTTCCAGCCCGGCCAGCAGGGCGTCCAGCGTCTCCCGCGCCGCATCCTCGAACCCGAAGGGCGCGTTGACCACCAGCAGCCCGCTGCCATTCAGCCGGCGCGGGTCGGTCGGTTCGCGCAGCCAGAGCTCCGCGGCGATCGCGTCCCGCACCCCGGCCGCGCGCAGCGCATCGTGAAAGTCGCGCACCGGTGCGCGGTGCTTCACCGGATACCAGGCGGCGATGACGCCCGCGCGGAAGCGGCGCTGCAATTCGGTGATGGCGCCGGCGAGGCGGTCGAATTCCGCCTCCTGCTCGAAGGGCGGGTCCATCAGCACCAGGCCGCGGCGCTCGGGAAAGGGCGTCAGGGCGCGGATGGCCTCATACGCATCGCGGCGATGCACCGCGACCTGGCGGTCGCGCGCGAAGAAGGCGCGCAGCGCGTCGTGGTCCTCGGGGTGAAGTTCGCAGCAGACCAGCCGGTCCTGGGGGCGCAGCGCGGCGCGGATCAGGGCAGGGGAGCCGGGGTAGCGCGCCGGGAAGCCCTGCGCCGCAAGTGCCGCGACGAAGGGGGCGAGGGGGCCTTCCACGATACCCTGCAGGCGCAGCGCGCCGCGCAGCGCCTCGCCGGTCCGCGCGGCCTCATCGGCCGAGAGATCGTAGATCCCGCGCCCCGCATGGGTGTCGAGCACGGCGAAGGGCGTCGCCTTCCGCTTCAGCGCATCGAGCAGCAACAGCAGCAGCGCGTGCTTCAGGCAGTCCGCGTGGTTGCCGGCATGGAAGGCGTGGCGGTAATTCATGGGGCCTCGTCGGCGAGGATCGCCCAGCGTTCGTGATCGCGCCATTCGCCGCCGATGCGCAGGTAGCGGGGCGAGAATCCTTCCTGCCGGAAGCCGAGCCGCCGGACCAGGGCGATGGAGCGCCCATTGCCGGGCTGGATGTTGGCTTCCAGCCGATGGAGCCCGAGCGCGCCGAAGGCATGGGCGATGGCCAGGCCGAGCGCGACGCGCATCACGCCGCGCCCGTCCTGTCCGGCCATGGCCCAATAGCCGAGATAGGCGCTGAGGAAGGCGCCGCCGACGATCTCGTTGAGATTGACGATGCCGACGGGCGTCGCGTCATTCATGCGGCGTACGATCAGGGAGATGTTCGCCCCGGTCAGGCCGCGCAGGAACCAGGCGTCGAATCCGGCCTGGTCGGTGAAGGGCTCCACCCAGGGGCGGTGCAGGTCGCGGCTTGCCTGGTGGGCGGCGATCAGCGGGGCAGCGTCCTCGCGCAGCGGGCGGTCGAGCCGGATGCCCTCGCCCGCGATGGCGGGGCCGGTCATGCGCCGGCGAGTTCCGCCAGCGGCCAGCGTGGCCGTGGGCTGTGGTCGAGCGGATCGGTCAGCCCCGCGCGCAGGCGCTCGATGCCGGCCCAGGCGACCATGACGGCATTGTCCGTGCAGTAGCGCAGCGGCGGGGCGAGCATGGGCACGCCCGCGCCAGCCGCGGCCCCGGCCAGGGCCGCGCGCACCGCGCCATTGGCCGCGACGCCGCCGGCCACGACGACCGCCGTCGCCGGCGGCAGCATGGCCAATGCGTGGCGTGCGCGGTCCGCCAGCACCGCGGCGACGGAGGCCTGGAAGGAAGCGGCCACGTCCTCGCGCCGCGCGCCCTGGGCCAGGGCACGCGCGACCGCGGTCTTGAGGCCGGAGAAGGAGAAGTCGCAGCCGGGGCGCCCGAACAGCGGGCGCGGCAGTGGCACCGCCCGCGCATCGCCTTGCGCGGCTAGGCGTTCGAGATGCGGCCCGCCGGGCCAGGGCAGGCCCATCAGCTTGGCGGCCTTGTCGAAGGCCTCGCCCACTGCATCGTCCAGCGTGGTGCCGAGACGGCGGTATTGGCCGAGCCCGTCCACCGCCACACATTGGCAATGCCCGCCCGAGACCAGCAGCAAAAGATAGGGGAAGGCCGGCGCGCCCTCGGGCAGCAGCCCCGGCAGCCGTGCCGTCAGCGCATGGGCTTCGAGGTGATTCACCGCGACGAAGGGGAGGCCCCGAGCAATGGCGACGCCCTTGCCGAAGCTCGCCCCCACGATCAGCCCGCCGATCAGGCCGGGGCCGGAGGTCGCGGCCACCGCGCCGAGATCCGACGCCCGCAGGCCGGCGCGGCGCAGCACGGTTTCCGCCAGGCCGGGCAGGGCGGCGAGATGCGCCCGCGCCGCGATCTCGGGCACCACGCCTCCGAAGGCGGCGTGTTCCTTCTCCTGGCTCAGCACCGCCTCGGCCAGGATGGTGCCGTCGGGGGCGAGCACGGCCGCGGCCGTCTCGTCGCAACTGCTCTCGAGGCCCAGCACGGGGCCTTGCAGGCTTGCACCCATGGGCACGGTTTCCTCGGCGGCCATCGTCAGTGGCTGAGGATGTCAGGGTCCTCGTAGCCCAGCAGGTCGAGCTTTCCGCGGGCGGGGAGGAAGCGGAAGCAGGCCTCGGCGAGGTCGAGCCGGCCCTCCCGCTTCAGCAGCCCTTCGAGCTTTGCCCAGAGCGCATGCAGGTGCAGCACGTCGGAGGCGGCATAGGCGAGCTGTTCCGTGGTGAGTTCCGGCGCGCCCCAATCCGAGGTCTGCTGCTGCTTCGACAAATCGACGCCGAGCAGCTCGCGGCACAGGTCCTTCAGACCGTGACGGTCGGTGAAGGTACGCACCAGCTTGGCCGCGACCTTGGTGCAGACCACCGGCGCGACCGTGACGCCCAGATACTGGTACAGCGCCGCGACATCGAAGCGGGCGAAGTGGAACAGCTTCGTCACCGCCGGATCGGTCAGCAGCTTCTTGAGGTTCGGCGCCGCATAGCCCTGCCCGCCGAGGGATTCGGGAACGAGCTGCACCAGGTGCGCCGACCCGTCCCCCGAGGAGAGCTGCACGAGGCAGAGCCGGTCGCGATGCGGGTTGAGGCCCATCGTCTCGGTGTCGATGGCGACGATGCGGCCGAGGTCGAGCCCGTCCGGCAGGTCGTTGCGGTGCAGCCGGATGGTCACGCCGGCATGGGTGAAAAGGGTGGTGCCCACGGAATGCGCGGTGCCTCGTCGTGACGGGAGTGGACGGGAATGCTGCGACGGATCGTCCCGCGATCGGCTTCCGCCACGCCGGTCGAATGCGCTTCAATCCCACGGATTTCCTGATGCTCTTACGGCGAGGGATGCAGCGGCGCAAGCACGCCCGCCGGGGCACGGCGTATCCTGCCGTGGCGCTGCGGCGTGCTCGAAGGGCGCAGCGGGGTGAGGGGGGGCGGCTCGCCTCAGCCGCCCCCCAACCCGTCGCTGCTCAACGCTGCGTGCTGGGCCCGCCGGCGAGACCGACGAGGGCTGCGCCCGCGCTCGGGATGCGTGGGGGGCGCGACAGGCGTTGCACGGTGGCTTCGGGGCCCGCGGTGAAGACCGACCGGGGCAGGGCCTGCGCCAGCGCCGTGCGGTCATTGGCGTCGAGGGCCTGGGCGGCCGCCGAGAGCCCGTCGATGACCGATTGCGTTGGCGCGGATGCCGGAATGCCGAGGGCGCTGCGCGCCTCGTTGCGGGCCTGCTGCAATTGCGTCTGCGCCTGGGCGGGCGCTGCCTGCCAGCGCGGGTCGCGTGGTATGGCCGCGGTGAGGAACTCGATATCCGCGATGGCGCGCGCCGCTGCCGCAGGCTGGTTTGCCTGCGGGCGCCGGAAGTAGCCGGTGGCATTCTGGATCGCCGAGCGGATCGGGTCCGCCGTGACGGCGCCGGATTCCGCTGCGGGCAAGGTGGGCGGGGGTTCCGCGGGCGAGCATGCCGCAACGGCAAGCACGCCCAGCACAAGGCCGCGTCGATTCATGGCAACGCTTCCTCCCGATGGATTGTTCGGGAAGCTTAACCTGCCGGCGGGATGAGCCGGTTGCGCAAAATCAAGCACGATACCGATTTCGCAACGAATCCATCGAGGCGCCGCGCCGGCCTTGCCGCAATGGTGCCCGGGAAGGCAGTCCGGCTGGCAGGCCGAGCCAGCGCTTGAGCGGCGCGCGGGACGCTTCGGAACCCCAGGGATTCCGGAGCCTTCATCTGGTCGGCGCCGCAGCGTTCAGCCGCGCTCCACCTGAAACTGGTCGATGTCGTTCACGCCGAGGAACGAGCCTTCATAGGCAGTCTTCATGGCGCGCAGGAAGGGCACGACGTCATCGGTGCCGATGCGGTACTCGCCCATGTTCGGATCGAAGAAATAGAAGCTCCGGTTGAACCCGAGCCCGAAGGTGCCGTGCGAGCAATAGGACGCCATCATGTGGGCCGCGCCGCCCCCGGCCGTGCTCAGTCCCATGTTGTAGAGGCAGTACGCGCCTGTCGTGGTCGCTCCACGGACCAGCGCTTCGATCGAGGCAGGCCGCGGGTTGTCCACGACAGTGCCGCCGACGATCCTCAGGACATAGGTGGCCAGGGCATCGCCGAACCAGCCGCGGTACAGCTCCTCGGTGCTTCCGGAACCGTCGCTCGCCATCATGATGTCCTGGCTGCGGCCGCCGAAGCGGAACCCGCCGTGACTCACCAGCGCCTGCTTGCGCTGCTCGGGCGTCTCATCGTGGTACATCATGCGCCGCGCGACCCAAATCATTGACAGGCCGCAGCAGATGCCCTGCCGCTTGGCGTCGGTGAGGGGCGCGTTGAACAGGGCGTGGAACTCCTGATCGTTACTGAGCACTGCACCCTGATCCATCGCGAAGGTCTTTTCGTAGCCCTGCACTCTCACTGTCGCCTCCCGTTGGGTCGAGATCGGATGCTCCTGTTCGGCAACGACTCTCGATGGCACGAGTGTGCAGAGGCGGGGCGCCAATGAGGAGGGCCTGATCCTTCTCCTTCTGAACTATTTCACTCCTTCGTCTGCGCCCTCGATCGTGCCTCGATCGCCAATAAGTTGAATAATTCTGCTATCTTGCCTGCTGCGGTACTCGGCTTCTGGTCGGAATAATCATCAATGGAAGGTATGGTAATTTAATCATTGTGTATTTGAGCGATGATGCCATTGATCGCCTTTGGTGATGAAGGCCTGGAAACTGGCGGTCTTCTCCAGTGCAAAGACGGATTTGGAGGTGGGGCTCATCCGGCACACCAGGTCACGATTGCCCGCCATTGCCTGTTCGGAAGCGGCAATGACGCAACCGATCTTGGCTTGGACTTCCGGACCGCCCCTCAAATCGCGCATCCCGAGATGCCCTCGACGTCAGCGCGGGCAGCGTTGACCGTGCGAGTCAGCAGCCGATCCCGGGTCATCATATCATCGAGGAAGGAGGGGCCGCGGCAGCCGGATCGCCAGTCAGCGAACCAGGGTTGAGACTGCGTTCAGCCGCCTATCGGTGGCACGTCGCGCTCATGAACGGCACCACCCGCGGGTGGCTCCGCTGAATGGGGCGAAACGCTATGCCAACTGTGGACCGGAAGGAACTTCCGGTGCCTGGTGCCCAGGAAAGGACTCGAACCTTCACAGCCTTGCGGCCACAGGTACCTGAAACCTGCGCGTCTACCAATTCCGCCACCTGGGCAAGGAGGCCGGCGCCTTGCGGCGAGGCCGGGCGTTTACGCGCGGTCGGGCAGGGCGTCAAGCGGGGGTGTGGTGGTTGAGTGGCAGCGTCCCCGCCAATATGGGGGAAGCACGGTGCGGACCCCAGGTTCCGCCACGATTTCCGACAGGAGGCGGGCATGATCGGCAACGACATCGCAACGGTATTCGGAGGGGCGGGTTTCATCGGCCGGCACGTCGTCCAGCGCCTGGCGCGGCAGGGATTCACGGTGCGAATCGCCGGGCGCGACACGGAGAAGGCCGGAAGGCAGCGTCCGCTCGGCGATGTCGGGCAGATCGTGCCGGTCGCCGCCTCGGTCACCGACGATGCCTCGGTGGTGCGGGCGGTCGCCGGGGCCGATGTGGTGGTGAACCTGGTCGGCATCCTGTTCGAGCGGAAGAAAGGCGACTTCCGTCGCATCCACACTGAGGGCGCGGGCCGCGTCGCGCGGCAGGCCGCCGCGGCCGGGGTGCAGCGCCTCGTGCATATCTCCGCCCTCGGCGCGGATGCGGCGAGTCCTAGCCTCTACGCGCGGACCAAGGGGGAGGGCGAGGCGGCGGTGCGCGAGGCCTTCCCGGCGGCGACCATCCTGCGCCCCTCCGTGGTGTTCGGGCCGGACGACCAGTTCTTCAACCGCTTCGCGGGCCTCGCCGCGCTGTTGCCGGTGATGCCGGTGATCGAGGGCGGAACGCGCTTCCAGCCGGTCTATGTCGGCGACGTGGCCGACGCGGTGATGACCGCCATCGCGCAGGAGGAGGCGCGGGGGCGTATCTATGAGCTCGGTGGCCCGCGCGTGATGACGATGCGTGAGGTGCTGGAATTCGTGCTGGAGCAGACGCAGCGCCGTCGCCCGCTCATGCCGTTGCCGCATGGGCTCGTCGCGCTGCAGGCGCGGCTGGGGGAATGGCTGCCGAACCCGCCGCTGACGCGCGATCAGCTCCTGCTGCTCTCCCGCGACAATGTGGTGGGGGCGGAGGCGGCCGGGCTGGCGGCGCTGGGGATCGTGCCCAAGGCGGCGGAGGCGATCGCGCCCTCCTATCTCGCGCGATTCCGGCCTGTTCGGCGGCGCAGCAGCAATTAGATCCGAATCGGACCATAATCGCCCGTAATGTTGCGCCGCATTATGGCGATGGGGATTTCCGAGGGAATTTTAGGACAAGAAAACTGACCCTTCGGCCCAGAAAGGACTCGCACTGCCATTTTGCATGCCGTATGTGACGCAAGGCCGATCCTCGCAGGACCGATCATGCCTTTGGCATGACCGCCCGTGATGCGGCCCGCGTCCTGGCCGGACGCAAACCGTTTTGATGCAAGACCGATGCCGCCGCGGGGGTTCGCATGGCCGAGAAGATGCTCCAGTTCGTCCGTCTGCAGCAGCGCCAGCCCGAGAAGCGCGACGCGGCGGCCCGACGCGCCGATTGGGGCGAGGTCTATCAGCCCTTCGCGAAGGAGGCCGCCTCGTCGCAGGCCTCGCGCTGCTCCCAATGCGGCGTGCCCTTCTGCCAGGTGCATTGCCCGCTGAACAACAACATCCCCGACTGGCTGAAGCTGACCGCCGAAGGCCGGATCGAGGAAGCCTATGAGATCGCCGCGGCGACCAACACCTTCCCCGAGATCTGCGGCCGCGTCTGCCCGCAGGACCGGCTCTGCGAAGGCAATTGCGTCATCGAGAAGGGCTTCGACAGCGTCACCATCGGCGCGGTCGAGAAGTTCATCACCGACACCGCCTGGGAAAAGGGCTGGGTGAAGCCGCCCAAGCCGGTGCGCGAGCGCGCCGAGAGCGTCGGCATCATTGGCGCCGGCCCCGCCGGCATGGCCGCGGCCGAGCGGCTGCGGACCATGGGCTACCAGGTCACCGTCTATGATCGGCATGATCGTGCCGGCGGTCTGATGATCTACGGCATCCCGAACTTCAAGCTGGAGAAGGAAGTCGTCCTTCGCCGGCAGAAGCAGTACGAGGATGGCGGCATCGCCTTCAGCCTGAACGTCGCGGTCGGGCAGGACGTCCCGCTCGCCGAGCTACGGGCGAAGCATGCCGCGGTGCTGGTCGCGACCGGTGTGTACAAGGCGCGCGACATCACCAATCCGGGCAGCGACCTCGATGGCGTGGTGCCGGCGCTGGACTACCTGATCGCGTCGAACCGCAAGGGCCTCGGCGATGCGGTGCCGGACTACGATTCCGGTGCGCTGAATGCCGAAGGCAAGCATGTCGTGGTGGTCGGCGGCGGCGACACGGCGATGGACTGCGTGCGCACCGCGGTGCGGCAGGGCGCGGCTTCCGTCGTTTGTCTCTATCGCCGCGACAAGGCGAACATGCCGGGCTCGATGCGCGAGGTGAAGAACGCCGAGGAAGAAGGCGTGGTGTTCGAGTGGCTCGGCGCGCCGGAGGCGTTCCTCGGCACCGGCAAGGTGGAGGGTGTCCGCGCCCAGCGCATGCATCTCGGCCTGCCGGATGCGACCGGCCGCCAGCAGATCGAGCCGATCCCCGGCGCGACCTTCGACCTCAAGGCCGATCTCGTGATCAAGGCGCTCGGCTTCGACCCCGAGGACCTGCCCCAGGCCTTCGACGAGCCGGCGCTGTCGGTCACGCGCTGGGGCACCCTGAAGGTCGACTACCGCACGATGATGACGGCGCTGCCGGGCGTCTTCGCGGCGGGTGACATCGTGCGCGGCGCGTCCCTCGTCGTCTGGGGCATCCGCGACGGGCGCGACGTTGCCGACCAGATCCACAGCTATATCCAGGCCAAGGCCGAGAGCCCGGCCATCGCGGCGGAGTGAAGCCACCATGTCGCAGATCGAAGAATCCGGTTCCGATTTCGTCCAATCCTACGCCGCCGGCCGCGCGGCGCTGGAATCCGCCGCGCATCTGGACCTGACCGAGCATGACGCCTGCGGCGTCGGCCTGGTTGCCGCGCTCGATGGCGTCGCCTCGCGCAAGGTGGTGCAGGCGGGCATCGACGCGCTGAAGGCCGTGTGGCATCGCGGCGCGGTCGATGCGGATGGCAAGACCGGCGACGGCGCGGGTATCCATGTCGAGATCCCGCAGGATTTCTTCGCCGAGGTCGTGCAGCGCGGCGGCGACCGCGTGCGGCCGGGCCGGATCGCGGTGGGCATGGTCTTCCTGCCCAAGACCGATCTCGGCGCGCAGGAGCGCTGCCGCCAGATCATCGAGACCGAGATCCTGAACGCCGGCTACCACATCTATGGCTGGCGCCAGGTGCCGATCAACGTCACCGTGATCGGCGAGAAGGCGAACGCGACGCGCCCCGAGATCGAGCAGATCCTGATCTGGGACCCCGAGCAGCGTGACATCGCGACCGCCGAGCGCGACATGTTCGTCATCCGCCGGCGCATCGAGAAGCAGGCCATCGCGGCGCAGATCCCCGAGCTGTACCTGTGCTCGCTGTCCACCCGCTCGCTCATCTACAAGGGCATGTTCCTCGCCGAGAGCCTGACGGAGTTCTATCCGGACCTGCTCGACGAGCGCTTCGTGTCGCGCTTCGCGATCTACCACCAGCGCTATTCGACCAATACCTTCCCGACCTGGCGCCTCGCGCAGCCCTTCCGCATGCTCGCCCACAATGGCGAGATCAACACGCTGCACGGCAACGCCAACTGGATGAAGAGCCACGAGACGCGGCTC
This sequence comes from Roseomonas sp., assembly GCA_041914265.1. Classification (GTDB taxonomy): domain Bacteria; phylum Pseudomonadota; class Alphaproteobacteria; order Acetobacterales; family Acetobacteraceae; genus Neoroseomonas. Next base: position 14,895 of record JAYSDS010000097.1, on the reverse strand, counting down.
GCCCATTCGCTGCTCGACGACTACATGGATGACCTGAAGCCCATCGTGCAGGCGGGCGGGTCGGATACCGCGACGCTCGACAACGTCTTCGAGCTGCTGGTGCGCGCCGGTCGCGACGCGCCCATGGCCAAGGCGCTGCTGATCCCCGAAAGCGTGGGCAACAACGCGACGATGCCGGAGAGCCATCGCGAGCTCTTCATGTACTGCAACGCCGTGATGGAACCCTGGGACGGGCCCGCCGCGATCGCCGCGACCGATGGCCGCTGGGTCGTGGGCGGCCTCGACCGCAACGGGCTGCGCCCGATGCGCTACACCATCACCGATGACGGTCTGCTGATCGTCGGTTCCGAGACCGGCATGGTGAAGGTCGCGGAGGACCGCGTCGTGCGCAAGGGCCGCCTCGGGCCCGGGCAGTGCATCGGCGTGGACCTGGAGGAGGCGCGCTTCTACGAGGATGGCGCGCTGAAGGACATGCTTGCGGCGCGCAAGCCCTTCGGCAAGTGGACGGCGCTGACCACCCGCATCGACGAGATCGTCAAGGCCGAGGCCGACGAGCGCGCGCATTTCGCCATCGAGGAACTGCGCCGCCGCCAGCTCGCCATGGGCTATACGCTTGAGGAGCTGGAGCAGATCCTTCATCCCATGGCCGAGGATGCGGCTGAGGCGGTGGGGTCGATGGGGGACGACACGCCCATCGCGGTGCTGTCGAACCAGTATCGTGGCCTGCACCACTATTTCCGCCAGACCTTCAGCCAGGTGACGAACCCGCCCATCGACTCGCTGCGCGAGACGCGGGTGATGACGCTGAAGACGCGCCTTGGGAATCTCGGGAACATCCTCGACGAGGACCCGACCCAGTGCGACATGCTGATGCTGGATAGCCCGGTCCTGTCCAATGCGCAGTTCGAGGCGATGCGCGGCTACATGGGCAGCACTGTCTGCACCGTGGACTGCACCTGGCCGATCAAGGACGGCGAGACCGGCCTGCGCCGCGCCATCGAGCGCATCCGGCGCGAGGCCGAGGAAGGCGTGCGGTCCGGCTGCGCCCACGTCATCCTGACCGATGAGGCGCAGGGCTTCGACCGCGCGGCGATCCCGATGATCCTCGCGGTGGGTGCGGTGCAGACGCATCTGATCCGCCATGGCCTGCGCACCTTCACCTCCCTGAACGTGCGCGCGGCGGAGTGCATGGACGTGCACTACTTCGCCGTGCTGATCGGCGCCGGTGCGACGACGGTGAATGCGTACCTCGCTCAGGAGAGCATCGCCGACCGCCATCGCCGCGGGCTGTTCGGCAATGTCGGCCTGGGCGACGCCGTCGCGAAGTACAAGAAGGCGGTGGACAAGGGCCTGCTGAAGGTCATGTCCAAGATGGGCATCGGCGTGCTGTCGTCGTATCGCGGCGGCATGAACTTCGAGGCGATCGGGCTGTCCCGCGCCCTCATCGCCGAGTTCTTCCCCGGCACGCCCTCGCGCATCTCGGGCATCGGCCTGTCGGGCATCGCGCGGCGCGTGCTGGCGCTGCACGACAAGGCCTGGGCCGAGGGCGCGGTCGCCCTGCCGGTCGGTGGCCTGTACAAGCTGCGCCGCCGTGGCGAGGTGCATGCCTTCGACGGCGGCCTGATCCACACGCTGCAGAAGGCGGTGGAGACGGACAGCTACCAGACCTTCAAGCGGTATTCGGATGCGGTGCGGAAGATGCCGCCGGTCGCGCTGCGCGACCTGCTCGACTTCCGCCTCGAAGGCCGTACCCCGGTCGCGATCGAGGAAGTCGAGAGCATCACCGAGATCCGCAAGCGGCTGGTCGCCCCCGGCATCTCGCTCGGCGCGCTCTCCCCCGAGGCGCATGAGACGCTGTCGATCGCCATGAACCGCATCGGCGCCAAGTCCGACAGCGGCGAGGGCGGCGAGGACCCGTCGCGCGCCAAGCCGCGGGCTAATGGCGACAACGCCAATTCCGCGATCAAGCAGATCGCCTCAGGCCGCTTTGGCGTGACCGCGGAATACCTCAACAACTGCCGCGAGATCGAGATCAAGGTCGCGCAGGGCGCGAAGCCCGGCGAGGGCGGCCAGCTCCCCGGCTTCAAGGTGACGGGGCTGATCGCGAAGCTGCGGCATTCGACGCCGGGGGTGACGCTGATCTCGCCCCCGCCGCATCACGACATCTATTCGATCGAGGACCTCGCGCAGCTCATCTACGACCTCAAGCAGATCAACCCGGATGCGTCGGTCTGCGTGAAGCTGGTGTCGCGCTCGGGCATCGGCACCATCGCGGCCGGCGTCGCCAAGGCGAAGGCGGATGCGATCCTGGTCTCCGGTCATTCCGGTGGCACGGGTGCCTCCCCGCAATCCTCGATCAAGTATGCCGGCCTGCCTTGGGAGATGGGGCTGTCCGAGACGCACCAGGTGCTGCAGCTCAACCGGCTGCGGCACCGGGTGAAGCTGCGCACCGATGGCGGTCTCAAGACCGGGCGCGACGTGGTCATCGCCGCGATGCTGGGCGCCGAGGAATTCGGTATCGGCACGGCGTCCCTGGTCGCGATGGGCTGCATCATGGTGCGGCAGTGCCACTCCAACACCTGTCCGGTCGGCGTCTGCGTGCAGGATGAAGCCCTGCGCGAGAAGTTCACCGGCACGCCGGAGAAGGTGATCAACCTCTTCTCCTTCGTGGCGGAGGAAGTGCGCGAGATCCTGGCCTCGCTCGGCGTTCGCAAGCTGACCGACATCATCGGCCGCACCGACCTGCTGCAGCAGGTCAGCCGCGGGTCGGAGGACCTCGACGACCTCGACCTCAACCCGCTGCTGGTGCAGGCCGATGCCGGTCCGCATGCGGCCTACTGGACCATGGACGGCCGCAACGAGGTGCCGGAGACGCTGGATGCGGAGATGATCCGCGATGCCCGCGCGCTGTTTGACCATGGCGAGAAGATGCAGCTCCAGTACAACATCCGGAACACGCATCGCGCCATCGGCACCAAGGTGTCGTCGCGCATCACGCGGCAGTTCGGGATGTCGGGGCTGCAGCCGGGCCACCTGACCGTGCGGCTGCGCGGCACGGCGGGTCAGTCGCTCGGCGCCTTCGCGGTGCGGGGCCTGAAGCTCGAGGTCTTCGGCGACGCCAACGACTATGTCGGCAAGGGCCTGTCGGGCGCGACCATCGTGGTCCGTCCGGCGCCGTCCTCGCCGCTGGTCTGGAACGACAACACCATCATCGGCAACACCTGTCTTTATGGTGCGACGGCCGGTGAGCTCTTCGCCGCCGGGCAGGCGGGCGAGCGCTTCGCGGTGCGCAATTCCGGCGCGACCGCGGTGGTGGAAGGCTGCGGGGCCAATGGCGCCGAGTACATGACCGGCGGCACCGTCGCGATCCTCGGCGCGGTGGGTGACAATTTCGGTGCCGGTTTCACCGGCGGCCACGCCTTCGTCTACGACGCCGACGACACCTTCGGTCTGCGCATCAACCCGGAAACCCTGCTGTGGGATCGCCTCGCGCATCCGCATTGGGAGGGCGTGCTGTGCGACCTCATCGCCCGTCACGTCGCCGAGACCGGCAGCCGCTACGCCGCCCGCCTGCTGAACGAATGGGCGGTGGAACGGACACGCTTCTGGCACGTCGTGCCGAAGGAATATGCGAAGTACCTGCCCGTGCCGATGTCCGAGGCACGCGCCGCCGCTGAGTGACCTGCGCCACGGCCCGGTGAAGGATTTCACCGGGCCGTGCGCCGCGTTACTTCCGTTTGCGTGACTTCGCGTTAATCTGCTCCCCGACCGATGCCAGCCATCGCCGCATCGCAGGAGGGGTTACGAATCGTGCGCCGTCTCGTCCTGGTCCTCGGGGCCGTCATTGCCCTGGCCGCGCCGGCCTCGGCGCAGCAGGTGCGCAACCTCGCCGCGATCAATGGCTGGGTCGCCTATATCGCGCAAAGCAATGCCGGCCCGCTCTGCGGCATGGGGACCGAGGCGAATTCCGCCGGCCGCTTCTTCTGGATCAAGCTCGAACGGCTGAATGGCGACCTGCATGGCTTCATCCAGGTCGGCGACCGGAGCTGGAACGTCCGCCAGGGCGCGACGGGCCGCATCGTCGTCGGCATCGACCGCCAGCGCGCCGAGCTCAACTACACCGGCACCAGCCGCCCCGACATGATCGAGGCGTCCTATCGCGGGGCCTTCGACAATTTCCTGAACTTCGTCGAGGCCTTCGCCGGCGGCTATCGCATGCAGGTCAGCTTCCCGGGCGAGAATGTGAACCCCTGGTCGGCCGATCTGCGCGGCACGCGCGCTGTGACCGAAGCCTTCCTGGCCTGCGTCCGCCGCATCTGACTTTACCGGGAAGCGGGCGAAACATCGCGTCCAAGCCCTGGTCTCGCGGCGGGGTGGGTGGCATAAGCGGCGGGTTGTGAGACTGCTGTTCCACCTCCCCCTCTCGCCATTCTCCCGCAAGGTGCGGCTCGCCCTGGCCGAGAAGCGCATTCCCTTCGACATGCGCATCGAGCGCGTCTGGGAGAGGCGGGACGATTTCCTGACCATGAACCCCGCCTGCACCGTGCCGGTGCTGGTCGAGGACAACGGCCTGACCATCGCGGATTCCAACGCGATCTGCGAATATCTCGATGAGGCCTATCCGGACATGCCGCTGCTCGGCCGCACCCTCGCGGAGCGGGTCGAGGTTCGGCGCCTGGTCGCCTGGTTCGACGGCAAGTTCCACGCCGAGGTCGGCGCCAACCTGCATTACGAAAAGCAGATGAAACGGCTGATGGGCCGCGGCAACCCGGACGCGACGGCGATCCGCGCGGGATACGCCAATCTGCGCCCGCATCTGGAATACATCGGTTGGCTGGCGGAAACGCGGCCGTGGCTCGCGGGCACCTCGCTGACCCTCGCCGACATCGCGGCGGCAGCGCATCTGTCGGTGCTGGACTTCATCGGCGATGTCGACTGGTCACTGAATGAAGCGGCCAAGGACTGGTATGCGCGAATGAAGTCGCGCCCATCCTTCCGCCCGCTGCTGACCGACCGCGTCAGCGGCGTGACGCCGCCGCCGCACTACGCGGATCTCGATTTCTGAATCGTGCCGCTGCTGCATCCGAGAGAGGCTTTGTTTCTCCCCGGGGGTATCAGGCCAGCGAACGCCGAAGTCTGCCTGAGCCTCGACGGATAGGAGCGGGGGGGGGGGGGGGGGCCCCCCCCGCCCCCCCCCCCCCCCCCCCGCCGCGCGGCGGGCCGCCGCGGGGGGCGGGGGCCCCGCCCCCCCCCCCCACC
>JAYSDS010000097.1:0-9626 GCA_041914265.1 Roseomonas sp. | reverse complement strand
GCGGGGGGGGGGGGGGGGGGGTGTTTTTCCGTTGGCCGTCGGGGTTGTGGTGTGTGGGGGGGGGGCGCCCCCCCCCCGGACCACCCCGCCAGGCCACAGTGTGGCCTGGACCGCCGGCATTTGGCGCCGGGCACAGCGCCCATCTCAACCCCTCGCAGCGCGTTTCGGGCGCGAGAGCGGGTTTTGGCGCCGTTCTGCCAGCGGTGCAAAGTGCCAAGTTGAGGTTTGCAAAGGCCTTTCGGCCTTTGCTGGGGAGGCTTGGAGGGGCAACGCCCCTCCCACTCCAACCGCGGCGTCATCAGGACCCCCCCAGTCACGGCGCCGCTTGGTGGCGGTTAGCGTTCCTCTCCAGGCGCGAAGCCTACCGGCGAGCCGGCCCCGCTTCGATCAGCGCCATGTTCTGTGCAGCGAGATCCGCGGCGGCGCTGTCCGGGGCGAGCTCCATCACCCGTTCCCAATCCATCCGCGCGCCTGCGGCATCGCCCTGTGCCTGGCGAATGATGCCGCGTTCGAGCAGCCCTTCGACATTGTCCGGTTCCAGCCGCAGCGCCTGGGCCACGCTTTCCACGGCGGGCGACAGGCGTTCCATTCGCCGCAGCGCCGCGGCGTGCAGGATCCACGCCTCGGCGCGCGAGGCATCGGCCGTCACCACCGTCTCGATATCCGCCAGCGCCTCGGCTGGCCGGTTCAGGGCGAGGGAGGCCATGGCCCGCTCGGTCAGCAGGTCGGGGTCGGTCGGCGTCAGGGCGAGGGCCAGGGTCAGCGCCGCATGGGCCTGAAGCGGTCGGCCCGCGGCGATCCAGGCCTCGCCCGCCTGGCCAAAGACGGCCGCGCGCGCGGCGATGCCGGCCTGGCTGCGCGCGGCGATGCGTTCCAGCGCCTCGGCGGCGCGTTCGGCCTCGCCCAGGTTCAGCAGGGCCAATGCTGCGCAATGGGCCGCGCCTTCGCCGCCGCCCTGCATGGCCCAGGAATCCGCGAAGCTGCGCGCGCCTTCGGGGTCCTCGTCCAGCATCTGCAGGCAGCGTTCATATTCGGGCACGTCGACCAACCGGGGCGGATCCGGCGGCGTCGGCAAGAACTCCTCGCCATCCGGGCCGGACAGGAACCACCACGCGCCTCCCCCTGCGGCGAGCAGCACGATCGCAGCGCCTGCCAGCATGAGGCGAAGGGGCATCATGCAATGCAATCTAGTGCCCGCTCCGCGCCCGTGCCAGATCACCAGCATGCAGGCAGACATGCTTCTCGTCCTCGGCTTGGGCCATTCGGGCGCCGCCGCCGCACGTTTGGCGCGCGCGGCCGGCTGGGCGGTGGCCGGGACGGCACGCGCCCCCAGCGCGCCGGACGTCATTCCCTTCGCCGAAGCCGGCGATGCGATCCGTAGCGCCACCCATCTCCTCGTGACCGCGCCGCCTGGCGAAGCGGGCGACCCCGTTCTCGCGGCGCATCACGCGGCGGTGGAGGCCGCGCTGGCCGCGGGACGCCTGCGTTGGGTGGGATATGTCTCGACGACGGGCGTCTATGGTGATCGCGGCGGCGCCACGGTGGATGAAACAACGGAGCCCGCACCGGGCCAGCCGCGCAGCCGCCGGCGCTTGGCCGCCGAGCAGGCCTGGCGGGACGTCACGGCTGGGTGCGCCGCGCTCGACCTGATGCGCGCGGGCGGCATCTACGGCCCCGGCCGCTCCGTGTTGGACGACCTGCGCGCGGGCACGGCGCGGCGCGTGATCCGTCCCGGCCATGTCTTCACGCGTATCCATGTCGACGACATCGCCCGCGCGGCCCTGGCGGCCATGGCACAGGACCGCCCGCCCGCCCCGCGCGTGCTGCATCTGGTCGATGACGAGCCGGCCGAAAGCGCCGCCGTCACCGAATATGCCGCCCGCTTGCTCGGCATCGAACCGCCGCCCGCGATACCCTTCGACGAAGCGCGCGCGACCATGTCGCCCATGGCGCTGTCCTTCTGGGCGGAACGTCGCCGCGTGGGCAATGCCGCGACCAAGGCGGCGCTCGGCATCGCCTGGCTCTATCCGTCCTATCGCGAAGGCTTGGCGGCGATCCTCGCGGCGGAGCGTTGAGCGGCGGATCACACGACCAAGGTCACGCCGGCGGGTCGAGCAGCGGCGCCAGGGTCTCGCCGAGCAGCGCCAAATCCTGCGGCCGCGACAGCCGGTGGTCGCCATCCTTGATCAGATGGATGCGGACATCCTCGCCGGTCGCGGCCTCGGCGATGCGCAGCGCGTGCTGCCAGGGTACGTCCGGGTCGCGCTGGCCCTGCAGGATGCGAATCGGCGCGTCCACCGGCAGCGGCCCGCGCAGCAACAGGTGGTCCCGCCCATCCTCGATCAGCGCGCGGGTGATGGGGTAGGGGTCGCCGTACTCGCTTGGCCGGTGCCAGACGCCCTCGCGCAGGATCACCTCGCGCTGTTCCGGCGTGAATTCGGCCCACATCAGGTCTTCAGTGAAGTCGGGCGCGGGGGCGATGCCGACCAGAGCCCGCAGCGCCACGCGCCGCCGCGCCGCAAGCAGCAGCGCGATCCAGCCGCCCATGGACGACCCCACCAGCACCTGCGGGCCTTCCGTCTGCGCGGCGATGACGGTCGCGGCATCCTCGGCCCAGCGGCCGATCGTCCCATCGACGAAGCGGCCTTCCGACGCGCCATGGCCCGAATAGTCGAAGCGCAGGAAGGGCGTGCCGTGGGCCTCGCACCAGCCGGCGAGGAACTCCGCCTTGCTGCCGGTCATGTCGGACATGAATCCGCCGAGGAAGACGACGCCGATGCCACGGCCCGGGACGCGATGCCAGGCCAGGCGGACGCCGTCGCCGCGATCGAGGAGGCCCTTCATGGGCTCTGTGGAACCGGGAAGGGCTTTGCCCCTCCCGGACCCTCCCCACCAAATGACCGTGTCATTTGGAAAGCCGGCATCTGGCGATGGGCACCGTCGGCACGCAGCACCCTCTCAACGCCTGCTATGCGCAAAAGCGGGTCTCGGCGTTGATCCTGACTGCGGTGCCGGGCGCCAGGTCGAGGTTTCCAAAGGCCTTTCGGCCTTTGGTGGGGTGAGGTGTGGAGAGGGGCAACGCCCCTCTCCGCGAACCGTCCCGCCATCACGGCCGCGGCAGCCCGCGCCGCATCAGCGACGCGAAGAGCGCCCCCGTCCCGAAGCTCCAGGGTGGGCATTCATCCGTCCGGTCCACTTCGTTCACCAGCGTGCCGAGCCTTGGGCTGCCGATCCGCACCACGTCGCCTTCCCGGTGCGTGAACCCCATGCCGGCTGCCCCGCGATCCTTGGCGGGCGAGAAGGGCGTGCCGAGATACAGCACCGCCCCGTCCGGATACTGGTGATGCGCCCCGATCATCTGGGCGACCAGGTCCGTGGGGTCGCGGCTGATGGAGCCGACCGCGCCGCGTTCCTCCAGCGCGAAGCCGTCGGGGCCGCTGATGGTCAGCGAGATCTCCGCGTGGCGGATGTCCTCGATGGTGAAGCCTTCGTCGAACAACCGGATCATTGGCCCCAGCGCGGCCGAGGCGTTGTTGTCCTTGGCGCGCCCGAGCAGCAGCGCGCTGCGCCCTTCCACGTCGCGCAGGTTCACGTCGTTGCCGAGCGTCGCCCCCTGGATGCGGCCGCGGCTGTTCACCACCAGCACGCATTCCGGCTCCGGGTTGGACCATTGCGAATTCGGGTGCACGCCGACCTTCGACCCGATCCCGACCGAGGCCATGGGCGGGCATTTCGTGAAGATTTCGGCATCCGCGCCGATGCCGACCTCAAGGTATTGGCTCCACCAGCCTTTTTCGACCAGCGCGGCCTTGACCTTCGTGGCCTCGGCGCTGCCGGGGACCAGGCTGGCGAGGTCGTCGCCGATGATGGCGCGGACCTCGGCCCGCACCGCCTCGGCGCGGGAGGCATCGCCGCGGCAGCGTTCCTCGATGACGCGTTCGAGCATGGAGCGGACATAGGTGACGCCGGCGGCTTTCACCGCCTGCAGGTCGATGGGCGACAGCAGCCAGGGCTTCGCCGGGTCGCGCGCATCATGGGCGGAATTCGCGAGCAGCGCGTCGAGATCGAGGGCCATGGGCGCCCCGTGATGGCGGATGCAGGCGGCCGGCGATTCGCGTTCCATCCAGCGCGCCATGGTGCCGAAGGCGAGCGTCATGTCGAAGGCGGCGCCGCCGATGATGCCCACGATGCAGGGGCCTTCGGCGGTCATGATACGCGCGGCGAAAGCGCCGGCCGCGAGATCCGCCGGCAGGCAGGTCCGGTCGAGCCGCATGCGATGCTTCCTCCCCCTTCTGGTCGCCGAAGGCTGACGGCGCGGAAGGCGTCTGCCAAGGGGGGGAGGGGGCGGTTACGTCAGGCGGTGCTGCGCCGGGCGCTTGAGGAGGGGCTTCCGGCCCCGGGCTGGCAGGCCGCATGCGCGCTGCCTCGGGTTCCACAGTCCCTGGAGCAAGGAGGCATCGGGCACAGCAGCCCGGGCCGTTTCCGTGGGGCGGGGGCCGTCGAACGGCGGATCATGGCCTCGAAAGCTGCCATGACCGTCGTGACGGACGCCGCGCAGGCCGCCCAGCGATCTTCGAACGCGTGCACGCGCCCGGCATGCCGCCAGGACGATTCATGAAGCCCTGATCGCGCCGTCAGCCCGGCAGCGCCAGCTTCCAGGGATAGCCGTGCCGCGCCTTGCCGAAGCCGTAGTCGAACAGCGCGCGCAGGAAGACCGGATCGAAGGGCTCGGTTTCCTCGGCGGTGAAGTCGTCCTCGATATAGGCCAGGCGGAAGGCGATGCCGTGCCGGCGCACCGTGGTCTGGATGCGGAAGATGTCCCCGAGGCTCGCCGCGTTGATCAGCGTCGAGATGGCCCGCCCGGCGATGTCGAGCGTGCGCCGGCGCACCGGCCCGCCACTGCCGCCGAGGCGACCGTTGCGCACGATGTAGGCGGTGACCTCGGCCGGGGTCAGGCCCTGGCGGATGCGTTCGGGGCGGTTCTCGCCGAGGCCCGGAGGGTAGAGATAGGCCTGGGCATAGGTGCCGCCATCCACATGCATCTCCTGGTGCGGGCGGCCATTGACCGTCACGTCGATCATCACCGGCGGGAAGATGCCGGGCACGGCGGCCGAGGCGAGCAGCACCTGGCGCGTCAGGTCGAGCGCACGCGGGTCGCCACTCGCCGCGATGGCGCCGATGTTCCAGCCGACAGGCCGCTGCGCGTCGAGATTGGTGGTGGCGATGATGAGCTGGCGGCCGCGGCGATACCCCGCCGCGATCTCGGCGAGCAGGTCCGCGGTCATGTAGCGCGCGATGGTGGCGGCGAGCGGCGTGCTGTCCGACACCGCATCGTCGAGCAGCGCCGCGAGCATTCCGCGTTCGCGCAGCACGTCCACCGCGCCCCGCAGGCCGGTATAGGCCTCGCGCAGCTCAGGGTCGCGATGCGGTCCGGCAAAGACCATCGGCGCGGTCAGCGCCCCGGTCGAGATGCCGGTGACGACGTTGAAGACGGGCCGCGTGCCGGCGTCGGTCCAGCCGCAGGACAGGCCGGCGCCGAAGGCCCCGTTCTCCCCGCCGCCCGAGAAGGCGATGATGGAACTCGGCGGCAGCGGATCGCGCGGACCGAGGCCGAAGGCGGCACGCTGCCGCCGCCCGGCCATGTTGAACTCCTCGACGATGCGCGGCAGGTCGTGGGGGTCGGTGACGCAGAAGCGCTCATTCGGCAGGTCGAGAACGGTGGCCAGGCGCACATCGGAGGTCGGCACCGGCGCGCCGCGCTGGCCAAGCTCGCATCCGCCGAGCGCGGCCACCGCGCTGCCGAGCAGCACGCGCCGGCTGACGCTCATCGGGCTTGGATTCCATCGCATGGGCGCAAAGTATCGTGCGCCGCAAGGAACAGGAAAGATGGGCGGCGATGGAGAGCGGCTCCGCCCCTCCGGCTCTCGAAAGGCTTTGCCGGAAAAGAAGCCGCGAGCACTACGCCGGCGGCTGCGTCGCCCAGGGATAGCCGCGCCGTGCCTTGTCGAGGCCGTACTCGAAGAGCGCGCGCATATAGGGCTGGTCGAAGGGCGCGGGCAGTTGCTGATCGAAATCCGACCCGATGAAGGCCAGGTGGAAGCCGATGCCGTCGCGCTGCGTGTTGGCGTAGATGCGCAGCACGTCGTTGTAGCCGCTTGCCGCGATCATCGTGGAAATGGCGCGCCCCGCGATGCCCAGGGTCCGCCGTTCCACATCCGCCCAGTCCGGATCGAGCCGCGCGTTGCGGATGACAAAGGCGTCGACGTCCGTCGCCGCAGTGCCGCGCCGCAGGCGCTGCCGCCGCTGCGCGCCGAGCGCGGCCGGGTAGAGGAAGGCCTGGGCGAAGGCGCCGCCATCCACATGCATCTCCTGCCGCACCTCGCCATCCAGCGTCACGTCGATCATGACGGGCGAGAAGGCGCCGGGGATCGCGGCCGAGGCCAGCAGGATGCGCCGGGAAAGATCCAGCGCGCGCGGATGCCCGCTCGCGGCGATCGCGCCCATGTTCCAGATGACCGGAAGCTGCGCGTCGAGCTGCGTCGTGCCGATCAGCATCAGCCGCCCGCCGCGATAGGCCTCGGCGATGGCGGCGAGCATCGTCTCGTCCATGTAGCGGGAGATGGTGCGGTACAGCGGCGTGTTGTCCGCCAGGCCGTCCGAGAAGACCGCCTGCAGCACGCCGCGCGAACGCGCCACGTCGGCCAGAGTCAGTTCCGTGTACACCGACCGGAGCTGCGCGTCGTAGGCGCTGCCGAGGAAGGCGAAGGGCGCCGTCAGCGCGCCCGTGCTCACCCCCGTGACCAGGTTGAAGACCGGGCGGTTGCCGGCCTCGGTCCAGCCGCAGAGCAGCCCGGCGCCGAAGGCCCCGTTCTCCCCGCCGCCCGAGATGGCGAGCAGGTTCAGCGGCGGCAGCGGCGCGGTCGGGCGGAGGTTCAGCCGCTGGCGCATGCGGTCCTGCGCGGCCTCGAATTCGAGGCCCAATGCCTGCACGCCCTCGGCGGTCATGATGCTGAAGCGTTCGTTCGGCAGGCCAAGGACCGAGGCTTGCATCATCCGGCCGCGCGGCACGGCGGGATGGCGGACCGGCAAGTCGCAACCGGCCAGCAGGCCGGTGCCGCCAAGGGCGAGGAAGGATCGGCGATTCGAGGCCATGCGGCTCTCCGGACAGGTCTGGCGGGCGCGGACCATAGACGAAGCCTTTCGGCCGCGCGCCCCCCGATGGATTGCAGCAGGGGCGGCAAGCCGTCACTCTTCACGCAACCAACATGATCCGGAGGAAACACGTCATGACCTGCACCCGCCGCACCCTGTTCGTCGCCGGCACGGCGGCAGCGCTCGCCGCGCCGCGCATCGCGCTCGCCGCCTGGCCGGGGGACCGGCCGATCGAAGTGATCGTGCCCTATCCGCCCGGCGGCGGCGTGGACACCATGGCGCGGGTCATCCTGCCCGTGGTGCAGTCCCGCCTGCCCGGGGCCCGCTTCGTGGTCGTGAACCGCGCCGGCGCCGGCGGGCAGCTCGGCTGGGAGGCGGTGTTCAACGCCGCGCCGGACGGCTTCACCCTGGCCGCGACCTCCGTGCCGGCGCTCGTCACCTATCCGATGGAACGGACGACGCGCTACCGCGCGCTCGACTTCACCTATATCGCCAATGTGGTGGACGATCCGGGCGGGCTGTTCGTCGCGGCGAATTCGCCGCTGCGGACCCTGTCGGACCTTGTGGCCGCAGCCAAGGCGCGGCCCGGGCAGATCAGCTACGGCACCACCGGCATCGGCTCGGACGACCACCTGCTGGTCATCGCGCTCGAGGACAAGATGGGCATGCCGGCGATGACCCATGTGCCCTTCAACGGCATGGCGCCGCTCGCCACCGCGCTGGTGGGCGAGCATCTGCAGGTCGGTGCCTTCAACATGAGCGAGAGCCTGGCGCTGTTGCGCGACGGGCGCATCCGCAGCCTGGGCCAGGCGGCTGCGACTCGCTGGGCGGGCACGCCCGAGGTGCCGACCTTCAAGGAACAGGGCATCGATCTGATCAGCGGCGCGACGCGCGGCATCGTCGCCCCGCCCGGCCTGCCGGCCGAGATCCGCGAGAAGCTGGAAGCCGCGTTCCGCTCGGCCCTTGCGGATACGGATTTCGTGCGGGAGGCTGAACGCCTCGGCCTGCCGCTCGCCCCGCGCATCGGTGCCGACTACCGCAACGACGTCGCGGCGCTGGAGACGCAGTTGCGGGGGCTGTGGCAGCGCCGCCCCTGGAAGGAATCATGACGGAAGCAGAGACGGTTCACGTCGAGGCCGGTGCGCTCGGCGATTTCCTGCACAGCATCGTGGCGGCCACGGGCGCCACGCGGGAGGAGGCGGCGGAGGTCGCCGCCCACCTCCTGGAAGCCAATCTCCAGGGCCATGACAGCCACGGCATCATGCTGCTGCCGCGCTATGTGCAGCATGTGCGCGAAGGCAAGCTGACGCCGAACGCGGCGCCGGTGCCGATCCGGCAGGATGCGTCCCTGGCGCTGTTCGACGGGAGGATGGGCTACGGCCAGCATGTCGGGCGCATCGCCATGGACTGGGCGATCGACGCCGCGCGCCAGCACGGCCATGCGGTGATGGGGCTGCGCAACGTGCACCACATCGGCCGCGTCGGCACCTATGGCGAGCAGGCGGCCGCGGCGGGGATGATCTCCGTCCATTTCGTCAACGGCGTGTCCGGGCCGCCCGCCGTGGCGCCCTTCGGCGGGTCGGATGGGCGGCTGTCCACCAACCCGGTCTGCATCACCATCCCGCCGGCGACCGAGGGCGGGCAGCCGCTGGTACTCGATTTCGCGACCTCGGCCATCGCGCTCGGCAAGTGCCGCGTCGCGTTCAATGCCGGACGCTCGGTGCCGGACAATGCGCTGGTGGATTCGAAGGGCCAGCCGACTACCGATCCCGGCGTGCTGTATCGGGAAGGGCCGCGTGGAGCGCTGCTCTCCTTCGGGGCGCATAAGGGCTACGGACTTGCGCTGGTGTGCGAGTTGCTGGCCGGCGCGCTGCTCGGCGGGGCGACGGCCTGGCGGCCGGAGATGCGCGACCAGGGGATCATCAATTCCTGGCTCGCCTTCGTGCTGGACCCGGCGCGCTTCGGGGATGTGTCGCAGTTCCGCGCCGAGGTCGCGGCGGTGATCGCGGATGTGAAGGCCTCGCCCGCCGCCGATCCGGACAACCCCGTGCTGGTGGCGGGGGAGAAGGAACGCATCACCAAGGCGAAGCGGCTGGCGGGCGGCATCCCCGTGGACGCCACGACCTGGGGAAACCTGGTGAATGCGGCGAAGAGCCTCGGGATCAACGCGGTACCGGAGGCGCGGTGAGGGGCATTGCTCCTCTCCGGACTCACCCCGACGGACGCCCGAAGACCGTTGCATGACATGGGGGGCACCGGATGGCGGGCGTGCGATGCACGTCGCACCTCCGCCGTGGTGGCAGTCGGAGGGGCTCCGCCTCTCCTCCGAACCTCCCCGCCAGGCCACGATGTGGCCTGGACCGCCGGCACTTGGTGGAGGACGCGACCTCGGTCCCGAACCCGCACCGCGCCCTTCGAGCGCAAGAGCGGATTTCGGCACCATTCTGTCAGTGCCGCACGGTACCAAGTGGAGG
>JAYSDS010000096.1:17078-24336 GCA_041914265.1 Roseomonas sp. | reverse complement strand
ACAGGAGACCATGGCTAACAACCACGGCTTGACCCTTAAGACAGTCGCTCCAAACGCCCTTCGTGCGCAAAGGCGTCTCTCGGCGCCGTTCTGGCAGCGGTGCCGGGCGCCAAGTCCCGGCGGTCCAGGCCACGCTGTGGCCTGGCGGACGTAGGGGCGGCGCCCCTCCGGCTCGCGATCAGCCCCGCTATTCGGCTGCCGGCCCCAAGTGGCGATGCAGAGTTCCACGGAGAGAAACACGCCCCTCCCCGGTCCCGCTCAGCCGATCACCTCGATCGCCACCATCCCCGTCGCGAGCAGCCGCCGCAGATCGTCCTCCGGCAGCGCGATGCAGCCTTCCGTCGGCGGCAGGCCGGGCCGGGCCAGATGCAGGAAGATCGCGCTGCCGCGTCCCCGGCGCACCGGCGCATCGTTCCATCCCAGCACGCCGATCACGTCGTAGACCGCGTCCTCGCGCCACAGCGTTTCGTGCCGCGCCGCATGCGGCAGACGAACCGGACGGTTGTAATCGGCGTGACCGGCGTCGTCGCACCAGCCATCCGCGGGGGCGATCGGTTCGGCCGGCAGGGCGCTGACCGGACGTGGCCCACGGTCGGCGCGCCACAGCAGGCGGCGGATCGCCAACAGGCCGACCGGCGTCGCGCCGTCGCCCTCGGATTTGTCGGCGCGGATGCCGCCGGCGCCCAGGGCGCAGCGCAGGGTTTCGCCACGGAAGCGCAGGAGACCGTCCCCCGTGACGCGGGCCGTGCCGGTCATTCCGGCAGGAAGTGGCCGAAGCGCAGGGCCTTGGTCTTCAGGTAGCCGTCATTGACGCCATTGGGGTCGAAGACCAGCGCCTCCCGCCCCGTCACCTCGACGCCGCACGCCGCGAGGCCAGCAATCTTGTCCGGGTTGTTGGTCAGCAGGCGGATGCGCTCGATGCCGAGGGTGCGCAGCATGGTGGCGGCGACGAGGAAGTTGCGCTCATCGGCCCCATAGCCGAGGGCGCGGTTCGCATCGAGCGTATCCAGCCCGCCATCCTGCAGCGCATAGGCGCGGAGCTTGTTCACGAGGCCGATGCCGCGCCCTTCCTGCGCCAGGTAGAGCAGCACGCCGCCACCGGCTTCCTGCGCCATGCGGGCAATGGCCCCGCGAAGCTGCGGACCACAATCGCAGCGCAGCGACCCGAGCAGGTCGCCGGTGAAGCATTCGGAATGGACTCGCGCGAGCGGAGACCCGCCTTCGGCCGCCGTGCGTTCGGGCGTGCCCACCAGGATGGCGAGGTGCTCGATGCCGCCCTCGGCGGCGCGGAAGGCGACGATGCGGGATTCATGCGCGGCTTCGAGTGGCACGCGCGCCTCCGCGACGCGCGTCAACGAGGTCGCGGCGGTGGCCGGATAGGCCAGGATATCAGCGGCATCCACGCAGATCAGGCCGTTCCGCTCCGCGGCGGCCTCGGTGGCCGGGGCCGCGACCAGCGCGGGCAGCAGGCGCCCGAGCTTCGCCAGCGCGATGCCCGACTGGGCCAGTGGCGGCGCCGGCAGCCGTTCGGGCGTTTCGGGAAGGATGCGTTCCGCGGTGGGATCGGCCAGGCTGCGCAGTGCCTCGGGCGCCAGCAGCGTGGGCGGCAGGCGCAGCGCGACCGCGCCTTCGTCATCCGGCGCATGCGGAACGGGCCGATGCAGGACCGCCGCGGCGCGGACCGGCGCAAGCACCAGCACGGGCGTCCCGAGTGCGATCTCCGCCAGTTCCGATAGGCCGAGCGCCCCCACCGTTTCCGCCGCCGCAACGGCAAGGCATGCATCAGGCCCACGCAGCAGAACGGGCGTGCCGCGACGCAGTTCGGAAACGGCGCGATGTACCTGCCGCAGTGCCGCAACGCGCGGGTCGCGGTCCGTGCCGGTAGTGGGCGCGGTGGCAAGCTTGCCGTGTGGCGTCATGGTCGCGTTCCGTGGTTACAGTCGATGGCGCACTCGGAATGTGGCGCGCCGAAGGCGGCCATGCGAGATGTGGATGTGGTACGCTTGGCGCGGTCGTCCAGATGAGTGAACAGGCAATCACAGATGCGAGATTTCGCTTCGGAGCCAGCGCGGACCCTGGCAGAACTGTAGCCGCCGGGTCATACGTCTTTGCATGCAGTGCGGTTTGGCCGGAGGGGCGGCCGCAACCACACGAACCGAGGGGATAGGCAAGGGATGGCGGGGCCGCGTCCTGTTTTGATCGTCGAAGATGACGTGGCGTTGGCTGGCACCCTGACTGACCAGCTGGCGCTCGAAGGTGAATTCGAGCCCGTGGCGGCCAGCAGCCTGGCCGCGGCGGAAACGTTGCTGAACGCGCCCGGCGCGCGTTTCGACCTGGTACTGCTGGACCTGACGCTGCCGGATGGCGACGGCCGGGAATTCTGCACGCGGCTGCGCCGCGGCGGCTTCCGCATGCCCGTCATCATGCTCACCGGATCGGACGGGGAAGCCGATATCGTCAGCGGGCTGGATGCGGGGGCGAACGACTACATCGCAAAGCCCTTCCGCTTGGCGGAACTGCTCGCGCGCATCCGCGCCCAGCTTCGCGTCTATGACAGCAGCGAGGATGCGATCTTCCAGATCGGGCCATACCTGTTCCGCCCGGCGGCGAAACAGCTTCACGAGCAGGCCAGCGGCAAGCGGCTGCGCCTGACCGAGAAGGAAGCGGCGATCCTGAAGTTCCTCTACCGGGCCGGCGGCAAGCCGGTGCCGCGGCAGATCCTGCTGAACGAGGTCTGGGGCTACAACAGCAACGTCACGACCCATACGCTCGAGACGCATATCTACCGGCTGCGCCAGAAGATCGAGCCGAACCCGGCCGAGACGCGCCTGCTGGTGACGGAATCGGGCGGCTATCGCCTGGAGCTGGGCAGCCCGGCCGAGGCGGGCTGACCGCTTCGCCTCCGCCGCGCAGGGGAGAAGCGGCATGACGCGGCTCGTATCCTATGACGAGGCACCGCCCGAGGTACGGGCGGTGTTCGACGACATCAAGGCGGCGCGCGGCGTCGCCGACGTCAACAATTTCTGGAAGGCGCTGGCGGTGCATCCGCCGACGCTCGCGCGCACCTGGGAAAGCCTGAAGCAGGTGATGGCGCCCGGCGCGCTCGACCCGGTGGTGAAGGAGATGCTGTATCTCGCCGCCTCGGCGGCGGCGGGATGCACCTATTGCGTCGCGTCCCACACCGCAGCCGCGACAGCGAAGGGCATGACGCCCGAGATGCATGGCGAATTGCTCGCCATCCTCGGCATGGCGGCGGAGACGAACCGGCTCGCGGAGGCGCTGCGCGTGCCGGTGGATGACGCCTTCCGCTGACATGACGCCTCATGGGAAATGCGGCGCGAGGTTTTCCGGCGCGTAGATGATCGTCTCCGTCTGGCTCTCGTCGCGCGCGCGGAGCTGGACCCGTTTGCGGTGGCGCGCGGCGACGCTCGGATGGATCCGCTCATTGACCGGAACCAGGGGCGAACCGTCCTCCGCCAACGGCCGGTAGAGGCGTTCGAGCAGGCCGACCTTCGCGACGCGCCCGCCGACCATGCGGATGGTGGGCGTCAGCCGGTCCTTGCGCGACCAGCCGAGCCGGGATTCGTGCTGCGGCGCCAGCGGGTCGGTCCCAGCCATGGCGTCGAGCGGCAGGAGGTCCGGGTCGAGCAGCAGCCCCGCCCCGCGCGCTTCCGCCGCCATCCAATGCAGCGGGATGTCGGCCAGTTGCCGGACGGCATAGCCGCCGCCCACATCCGAATGCGCGCCGGCGAACCATACCTGCGCGATGTCGCATCCCTGCGGCACGGTGCCGGTCCACAGCGTCGGCACGAATTCGTCGCGATGCTCGTCGATCGCCAGGGCATGGCGGCCGACCTCGACGATGCGCGAGGGTTCCGTGTCATGGAACTGGTAGCGCGGTGCGATCACCGTGTTCAGCCAGGTACCCGGCACGCCGAGGGCACCAACCGTGTCCCAGACGCCGAGGAAGGCGACCTTCACATCGGCATGGGTATCCGTCCCCGGACAGGCTTCGACGAATTTCTCCGGCCGGCGGACCGGCGCGGTGCGGTAGAAATGCCAGGCATCCGAGATGCGGGTGAGGCTGAGGCGCTTGAGCAGCCCGCAGGCGCCGAGGAA
This sequence comes from Roseomonas sp., assembly GCA_041914265.1. GTDB lineage: Bacteria > Pseudomonadota > Alphaproteobacteria > Acetobacterales > Acetobacteraceae > Neoroseomonas. The sequence goes on along the minus strand of JAYSDS010000096.1, from coordinate 20,217 downwards.
GCCCGACAGGCTGCGCGCCGTGAAGGCGCCGCGCGAAAATCCGAAGAGGAAGATGCGATCCCCGGGCAGGTAGTTCTGCGCAAGGAACATGTAGCCGGAGCGAATGTTGTCATCGACGCCATCCCCGGTCGCGCCATCCACGAAGCGCTGGATATCGTTGCCGGTGGTGCCCACGCCACGGATGTACAGGGTGATCTGGAGCTGTCCGCCGCTGGTCGCCTGGACCGCGCGGGCCAGGCGGAAGACGTTGGTCTCGCCATCGCCGCTGTCAGCGGCGTTCCAGGTGCCGTCGAAGCACACCACGAGGTTCTTGCCCACGCCCCCACCTCCTGTGCTGCGGGCGTAGCGCAGCACGGCGCGGCGAAGGCCGCCGTGAGACGAATCACACGGAATCGGAATGATCCTGTCCACGCTCCATAAGAAACGGGCGCGGGGGTTTCCCCCCGCGCCCGCAATGCACCGGTCCGAACGACCGGCGGCAACGCGCCGCCGGCCGTGAACCGTCTCAGTTCAGACGCTCGCCATGCAGCGTGACGTCGAGGCCTTCGCGCTCCTCTTCCTCGGTCACGCGCAGGCCGACGATCACGTCCACGATCTTCAGCAGAATGAAGGTCGCGACTGCGGTGAAGACGATGGTGGCACCCACCGCCGTGCACTGCTTGATGAACTGCGCCATCGAGCCGCCCGAGCCATCCGGCGACGCCGTCGTGGCCGAAAGGGGACCATAGGCGAGGAAGCCGACCAGCAGCGCGCCGACGATGCCGCAGATGCCATGCACGCCGAAGGCGTCCAGGCTGTCGTCATAGCCGAGCGCGTGCTTGAGACCCGTCGCGCCCCAATAGCCCGCGAGGCCCGCGGCGACGCCGATGATCAGCGCCGAACCGGGCAGCACGAAGCCGGCCGCCGGGGTGATGGCGACGAGGCCCGCCACCGCGCCCGAGATGGCGCCCAGCACAGACGGCTTGCCCTTGGTGATCCACTCCGCGAAGACCCAGGCGAGGGTCGCGGCAGCGGCGGCAACCTGCGTGACGAGCATGGCCATGCCCGCGCGCCCGCCACCCGAGGAAGCGGCCGAACCCGCGTTGAAGCCGAACCAGCCCACCCACAGCAGGGAGGCGCCGATCACGGCGAGCGCGAGGTTGTAGGGCGACATGTTCTCGGTGCCGTAGCCGATGCGCTTGCCGAGCACGATCGCCGCCACCAGACCGGCCACGCCGGCATTGATGTGCACCACCGTGCCGCCGGCGAAGTCGAGCGCGCCGTCCTGGAACAGCCAGCCATTCGGATGCCACACCCAATGCGCGATCGGCGAGTAGACCAGCAGCGACCAGAGGCAGACAAAGAGCACCAGCGCCGAGAACTTCATGCGATCCGCCACGGCCCCGGTGATCAGCGCCGCGGTGATGATCGCGAAGGTCATCTGGAAGGTCAGGAAGATGCTCTCGGGGACCGTGAAGGCGACGGCGGAGTCACCCGTACCCAGGCTGAAGGGCTGGTCCCACTTGTCGGCCAGGCCCGCGAGCATCATGCGGGAGAAGTCGCCGAAATAGGCCCCGCCTTCACCGAAGGCGATGGAATAGCCCGCGACCACCCACAGCACCGACACCAGGGCGCAGATGAAGAAGGACTGCATCATGGTGGCGAGCACGTTCTTCTTGCGGACCATACCCGCATAGAAGAGCGCCACGCCCGGGACCGTCATCATCAGCACCAGGGCGGTGGAGGTGAGCATCCAGGCGGCGTCGCCGGTGTCCACCTTGGCGTCCTGCGCCATCGCGGGGCCGGCCGCGAGCAGCAGGGCGGCAGCGGCCGAACCGCCGCGCGCGAGCATGCGCTTCACTGTCTTGGGTTCCTTTCCGTGCATCATGGCTTCGGCCTCACAGGGCCGAATTGTCGGTTTCGCCCGTGCGGATACGGAGCGCGCGCTCCACATCCAGGACGAAGATCTTGCCGTCGCCGATCTTGCCGGTGCGCGCGGTCGTGGCGATGGCCTCGACAACGGCATCGGCGAGCTCGGCCGGGACGGTGACCTCGATCTTCACCTTGGGCAGGAAGCTCACATGGTATTCGGCGCCGCGATAGATTTCGGTCTGGCCCTTCTGCCGGCCGAAACCCTTTACCTCGGTCACCGTAAGACCCTGCACGCCGAGCGGGGTGAGCGCTTCGCGCACCTCGTCGAGCTTGAAGGGCTTGATCACAGCCATCACCAGTTTCATGGCGCCGTCCTGTTCCTCTCTGCGGCGGACGGAATGGCTGGCTTCCAAGACCCGTGCCAAAGACACCTCGCCCGTCGCCGCCCTGTCTGCCGTGCATGGCGCCACCGCGAACCGCACCGTTGGCGGGCAATTGCACAACATGAAGGCAGGTCGCGCGATGCGCGGTTTTGCCCCTGGCGCCGGGTCGCCGTTCGGCGCCACATGCCGGCGGCGGGTTGGACCGGCCGCCGCCGCGACTGGCAGCCGGCCCGCGAAACCGCGTCCAGGGACCAGCCAGGAGAGGCCGACCGCCCGACATGAACACGCCGCTGTCCACCGATGTCTGCATTCTGGGCGCCGGGCCGGTTGGCGCCACCCTGGCCGCGGCGCTCGCGGCGGGGGGCGTGCGGGCCGCCGTGGTGGACGCCGCGCCGCTGCCGCCCATGGAATTGCCCGCATTCGACGGGCGCGCCTATGCCATCGCCCTTGCCTCCCGGCGGCTGCTCGACGGGGCCGGGGTCTGGGCGCAGCTTCCGCAGGATCCCTGCCCGATCCTCGGGATCCGCGTCGCCGACAGCCGGCCGGGCGAGCGTGCCTCCGCACTCACCCTGACCTTCGACCACGCCGAGGTCGGTCCCGACCCCTTCGGCTGGATGGTCGAGGCCCGCGCACTGCGCGTCGCGCTCAACGCCCGGCTGCCGCTGATGCCGGAACTGGCGGTCTTCGCGCCGGCCACCGCCTCGGTGACTCGACATGCCCAAGGCGCAGTCATTCGCCTATCAACAGGGCAGAAAATCCATGCACGGTTGGTGGTCGGCGCCGAGGGGCGCAACTCCCCGTTGCGGGGGGGCGCGGGGGGGCCCGCGCCGCGGCCCGGCGATAACAAAGGCGGCGCCGTCGGGGGCGGGGGGGGCGTGTGAGCACACCCCCCCCAAGCCGGCGCG
>JAYSDS010000096.1:10665-17068 GCA_041914265.1 Roseomonas sp. | reverse complement strand
GGGAATAAAATCCATGCACGGTTGGTGGTCGGCGCCGTGGGGCGCAACTCCCGGTTGCGGCGCGCCGCGGGAATCCCGGCGGCGCGCATCGACTATCACTGCCTCGGCATCGTCGGGGCCGTGGCGCATGAGAAGCCACACCACAACATGGCGCTGGAGCAGTTCCTGCCCTCCGGCCCCTTCGCGCAGCTTCCGATGCGGGGAATCCCAGGCCATCCCCATGTCAGCGCCATCGTCTGGACCGAGCGGACCGACTTCGCCCGGCGTTGCCTGGCGCTGGACGACGCGGCTTATGGCCGGCAGATCGCCGCGCGGATCGGGGACCATCTCGGGGCGGTGACGCCGATCGGGCGGCGCTGGTCCTATCCGCTCTCCGCCCTTCATGTCGCGCGCTACACGGCCGAGCGCCTCGCCCTGGTGGGCGACGCCGCGCATGGCATCCATCCCATCGCCGGGCAGGGCCTCAACCTCGGCTTCCGCGACGCAACCGCGCTGGCCGACCTGGTGGTCGCAGCGGTTCGGGCGGGCGAGGATCCGGGCGGCCCCGCCCTGCTCGCGCGGTACCAGGCGGCGCGGCGGCCCGACAACCTGGCGATGCTGGGGGCGACGCATCTGCTCGAGCGGCTGTTCACGGCGCGCCTGCCGCCGCTGCGGGTCGCCCGGCGCCTCGGCATCGCGGCGGTGGATCGGCTGCCCGCGCTGAAGCGCTTCTTCGCGGCGCGGGCGATGGGGCTGCCGCGGTGAGCGCGGCGGCATCCGGCCGCGGAACGCTCATGGATCGTCGTGCGGACGGCTCTCAATCGCGAGAGGCTTCCTGCGCTTCGGCGTGCTAGCCTCCAGGCCCAATGACAGACCCGAAGCGCGAAGGGCCGCAATCCGGCGATCATGAGGACAGGCTGGCGCCGAGCCGCGGGAGACGGCGTCTGTGGCTGGCCGCCAGCAACGAGGAAGCGCCAGGATCAAGCCCACCGCCCGCACGCTGGGGACCGCCCTGGGCGCGCTTGGCCCTAGCGGCCTTCATATCCCTGACGATCTGGGCAGCGATTCTGTTGGGCGCCCTGCACTTCATGCAGTGGCTTTGAATCTCCCCTCTGCGGCATAGAATATTTTGAAATATAATGTTAATTATCTTCCACATTTGAGCAATATCACTGACACAAAGGCCGAACAGTATTTTATCGATAATCCCAATTTCATCATGTGTAGTGCCGATGGCCCGCCACCAAAGATGAAGCACGGCGAGGATCAGGACGAGGCCATGCCATCGGCAATCGGCCGATCGCCGCGTTGGGGGCGACCATGGATGCGTTTGACCGGCGCCATACTGGCCGCGCTGATACTCTGGCTGCTGATCATTCTCGGCATCTGGCGATTGTGGCGCGCCTTCTTGGTGCCGGGCTGACAGAGGATCGGTCCGTATTTGGGCCTGGTATCGGAGGCCTGGTATGGGGGGCCGCTCCCGGATCGATGCGTGCCCGGCCGTGTCCCGGCCCCTGGCGCAGGCATCAGATGCCGTGACAGCCATCCCCCTCAAGCGGGAAGGTCGGGTTCCCGTGCGGCCCCGCCTTGTCGCCAGGCACCGCCCCGCCCGTGCGGCGTCAGCTCGTCGGCTCCAGGAGGTCCTGCAGGTTCTCGACCACGGCGCGGACGACATCGGCGCGGCTGACGATGCCCACCAGGACGCCGTCACGCAGGATCAGCACGCGCTTGACCTTCTGCTTCAGCATGATGTCGCCCAGTTCGGCCAGTGAGGCTTCCTCCCCCGCGCTGATGACGGGGCTGTGCATCAGCTCCCGCGCCTGCCGCTGATCCAGTCCGATGGCCGCGAGGAAATGCGGTGCGAGTTCCTCGCCCTCGGCGAGGTGGCGCAGCCATTGCGCGCGCTTGCCCTGGAACTCGGCACCGAAGTAGCGGAGCACATCGCCCTCGCTGATGACGCCCAGCGGCCGGTCCTGCGCATCCACCACCGGCACGGCGCTGACGCCGCGCGCCAGCATGCGCCGCGCGATCTCGGCCACCGTGGTTTCGGGCAAGACGGTGACGACGTCCTTCGTCATGACCGACTTGGCTGGGATCGTCATGGGGCGGTCTCCGGTCCGATACGCGACCATAGCATCCGATCGGCCGGCGGTCGCCTTGATGAAGCGCAATGGGCGGGGGGCGGCGCCAGTCGATTTGCGCTGCTTTTGCGCCGGCAGACCACTCTCCGACGGAGCCTTTATGATCCCCGGGCGTAGTCCCTGAGGCATGGAGGTCCCCATGCCAACCACACGTCCCGTCGCATCCAATCGCAAGAAGCCTCAGCCCACCTGGCCACCGTCGCCCCGCCGCACGGCCATGAAGCCCAGCGGCAGCGAGGCCCTGCTCGATGTCGCCGCGGCGACGCCGCAGGACCGGGTGCTCATCATCGGCGGCGGCGGTGCGGAACTGCTCTGCGCCAGCCTGCGCCGAGGCTGCCGCTCGGCCGTCGGGATCGCGACACGCGCGCCCCTGGCCGAGCCCGCGGACCTGGTTCTCGCGCCACGGGTCGCCAGCCCTGACCAGGCGTCGGCGGTCGGCGCCCAGGCGCGGCGCGCCATCATGGCCGGCGCCCGGCAGGGCCGCCTGGCCATTGACCTGCTCGGCGCCGGCGCGCTCGCGCTCAGCCGCACCGTGGCACGCCGCCTGCGCGACTATGGCTTCGCCCGCGCGCGGCTGCGCGCCCGGGCCGAGGGCGGCATCCTGCTTCTGTGCGACTTCAAGGACAGCGCATCCACGGCCGTCCGGCCGGGCAAGGTTTGACGCCATGGCGATGCCCCAGCCCTTCTCCGTCGCCGGCTCCATCCCGGCGCTCGTCACACCTTTCCTGCGCGGCGATCCGGCCTCGCTCGACCGCGCCGCGCTAGCGCGCCTCCTTCTGCGCGCGGCCGATCGCGGCGCCAGCGCGGTCGTGGTCTGCGGCAGCACAGGGGAAGCGCCGGCGCTGCGTACCGAAGAGCATGCCGAGGCCATCGCCTGCGCCGTCGGCACGCTACGCGGGCGCATACCGGTCATTGCCGGCGTCGGCGCGCCGTCGACCGAGGCCGCGATCGGCCTGGCAATCGGCGCGGAGCGCTGCGGCGCTACGGCACTGCTGGTTTCCGCACCGCCCTATGTCCGGCCGACCCAGGAAGGCCTGCGGGCGCATATCCGCGCCATCGCCGCCGCCACGGGGCTGCCCATCGTGCTGTACGACGTGCCCTCCCGTGCTGCCGTCGCCTTCGCCGATGAAACGGTCGGGAGATTGCGGGCGGAAGGCGCGATCTGCGCCATCAAGGATGCGACGGGGGACCTCGGGCGACCGGCGCGGCTGCGGCAGCTTTGCGGGGATGATTTCGGCCAGTTTTCGGGCGACGACGCGACCGCACTGGCCCACCGGGCGATGGGCGGGGTCGGCTGCATCTCGGTAACGGCCAACCTCGTGCCCGCACTCTGCGCGGCGATGCACGCGGCCTGGGATGCCGGGGATCCAACGCGGGCATGCCGTCTGGCCGAACGCCTCGCGCCCCTGAACGCGCTGCTCTTCGTCGAGACGAACCCCATCCCGGTCAAGGCCGCGCTCGGGCTGCTCGGGCTGTGCGAACCAACGCCGCGCCTGCCGCTGACACCCGCCGTGCGGGACACGCGGCAGCGCCTGACGGACATCCTCCCCGCCCTGGTGGCGGAGGATGAGTTGATGAGGCCCTGGTCCCGCCGCGCGGCGTGATGCCAGCGGCCGAATGCGTCGCCCGGCGGCATCCGGTGTTTCTTCGTGCCCTCGGATGCCGGACTGCCGGCGGGCCGCAGTCGCGGCCTCGGCACGGGTCGGAGGCCCGTGCCGTTGGCATGATGCGCGGCGCAGGCCCCGCCAGCGCGGCGCGACCGGTCACTCGATGCGGATGTTCGCGCGCTGGATGACGCTCCGGAACAAGGCCTGCTGTTCCTGCAGGTAGGTGGTGAAGGGTGCCGTGGCGCGGGGCTGCGGCTCGACGCTGATGCTCTCGAAGCGGCCACGGATCTCGGGGACGGCCATGGCGGCCACGACCTCCTCGCCCAGGCGCTCGGCGATCGGCGCCGGCAGATGGGCCGGCCCCATCAGCCCGACCCAGGCGCCGAGATCGAAGCCCTGCAGCGCCCCGCCCAGGCTGGCGAAGGGCGCCACGCCCGGCGCCAGGCTGCTCCCACCCGACAGGGAAATGCCGAGCGCCCGCAGCGCGCCCTGCCGCACCAGCGGCCAGGTGGCGGCCATCGTCTCGATCGCATAGCTGATCTGGCCGCCGACCAGCGCGGTCATGGACGGCGCGCTGCCGGCGAAGGGGACGTGCAGCGCATCGAGGCCCGCCGCGGCATTGAAGGCCTCCGCGATGAGATGCGCCGTCGCCCCGGTCCCGGAAGAGCCGAAGGTGAAATGCCCCGGCCGCGAACGGACCAGCGTGATGAAATCCTGGATGGTCTCCGCGCGGAAATCCGGCTTCACCACGAGAAGGTAGGGCGACACGCCGAACATCGCGATCGCGGTGAAGTCGCGCTGCGAGTCATACGGCAGGCGCTGCAGCAGCGGCGAGATGGTGATCGGCCCGGACGACCCCGCGAGCAGCGTGTAGCCATCGGGCGCGGCCTTGGCGACCACATCCGATCCGATGGTACCGCCGGCGCCGGCGCGGTTTTCCGGCACCACGGCGACGCCCAGGCGTTCCTGGAGCCGCTGGGCGATGACGCGCCCGGCGAGATCGGTGGCCTGCCCCGGCGGCCAGGGGATCACCAGGCGGATAGGCCGGTTCGGCCACGGGCCCTGGGCCTGCGCGGATGCGAGGCGCGGCGTGGCGCAGAGCGCGGCGGCGAAAGCAAGCGCGCGGCGGCGAGCCATCGGCATGCGACGTTTCCTTCCCATTCGTTTGGCACCGACGGTTAGCCCGCCGTGTCGTTCCGGTTGAGCATGGCCGCCCGAAGGGAGCAAGGCTGAACCAGGATCACGCGATGCGCGCACCGGCATGTCGCGACCGGCAGCCGACTCAGCAGTCGTCCCGGCTGTGCGGTGCCCTCCCGCCGAAATCGAAGGAAGGCTGTTCGTTGGGGAGCCGCCCATCCTCCAAGCCCGAGAGCGTGACGCCGAGCAGGCGCACGGGCCGTTCCAGCGGGAACAGCCCCCGGATCAGCGCCGCGGCGGCTTCGTCGAGTGCGGCAAGGCTGCCCAGGACGGCGCCGGTCCGGCTGCGCGTCACGGTCCGGAAATCGGCGTTGCGCATCTTGATCGTCACGGTCCGGCCGCGCGTTCCCGCCTTCTCGCACCAGGCCCATACCGATCGGGCGAGTTGGCCGATGGCCTCCTCGACCGCCGTTTCGCTGTCGAGGTCCTTCGGGTAGGTGGTCTCGCTGCCGACCGATTTGCGCGGACGATCGGGCACGACGGCGCGCGCATCCTCGCCACGCGCGATGGCGTGGAAATGCGCGCCGGACTTGCCGAAATGCTCGGTGAGGAAGCTCAGCGACTTCTCGCGCAGATCCCGGCCCGTGTGGATGCCGAGGCGCTTCATCTTCGCACCCGTCGCCGGGCCGACGCCATGGAAGCGCGAGACCTCGAGCGCCTCGACGAAGGCGGGCCCCATCTCCGGCGTGATGACGAACTGGCCGTTGGGCTTGCGCTGCTCCGAGGCAAGCTTGGCCAGGAACTTGTTGTAGGAAATGCCCGCCGAGGCCGTCAGACCCGTCTCCGCGAGGATGCGCGCGCGGATCTCGCTCGCCACCTTCGTCGCCGTCGGGATGCCTTTCAGATTCTCGGTCACGTCGAGATAGGCCTCGTCGAGCGAGAGCGGCTCCACCAGCGGTGTGTATTCGAGGAAGATGTCGCGGATCTGCCGCGAGACGGTGCGGTAGACCTCGAAGCGCGGCTTCACGAAGACGATCTGCGGACAGAGCCGCGCGGCCCGGCTGGACGGCATGGCGGACCGCACGCCAAAGGTGCGCGCCTCATAGCTCGCCGCCGCCACCACGCCGCGTTCGCGCGAGCCGCCCACCGCGACGGGAAGCCCGCGCAGCGCCGGGTTGTCGCGCTGTTCGACGGACGCGAAGAAGGCGTCCATGTCGACGTGGATGATCTTCCGGATCGGGGCCGCCATCGGCTCGGGCTATCGTTGGAGCCCCGCTTCTTAGAGCATTTTTCGCTGGCGCTGGATCGGCACTGACTGGAGATGGGCTTCGCCCCTCTCCAGACCTCTCCCCACCAAAGGCCGAAAGGCCTTTGGAAACCTCAACCTAGCGCGGTGCGCTGCGGCGGGAATGGTCTCCGCGACCCGCTCCTGCGCACGGAAGGTGCTTGGCGGGGCCGGAGAGCCCGGAATGCCCCTGCGCCAAGTTCTGGCGGTCCAGGCCACACGGTGGCCTGGCGGGGTGGCTTGGAGGGGCGGCG
>JAYSDS010000096.1:0-10655 GCA_041914265.1 Roseomonas sp. | reverse complement strand
CCCCCCCCCCCCCCCGCCCCCCCCCCCCCCCCCCCCCCCCCCCCCCCCCCCCCCACGTCCACGGCGGAGGCAGCAGGACACTCGGAAAGCGCTTCGCCCCTCGCCGATCTCAGCCCCGCCTCAGTTCCGCGCCACCCCCGCGCGCATCGCGATCTCGCGCCAGCGGGTCAGCTCCGACCGCACCTCGGCCGCGAAGGCTTCCTGCGTGTCGGGCGCCGGCGAAGCGCCGAGCCGCTGGAGCAGCTCGCGATAGCCATGCTCGCCGAGCACGCGATTGATCTCGGTGTTCAGCCGTGCGGTGACGGCGGGCGGCATGTTGGCCGGCCCGAACATGCCCCACCACACGCCGGTGACGTAGTCGAGGCCGCTGCTCTCGCGCGCCGTCGGCACGTCGGGCGTCTGCGGGTCGCGCTCGGCCGTCGCGGTGGCGAGCAGGCGAAGCTGCCCGCCCTCGATCAGCGCCCGTGCCGAAGCGAGCGTCGTCACCACGAGCTCGATGCGCCCGGCGGCGGCATCGGTCTGCGCCTCGGTGATGCCGCGATAGGAGACGGCCTCCATTTCCAGGTTGCCGGCGAGCTTCAGCAGTTCCGCGGCGAAGAAGCTGGTATCGCCCGGACCGGCGGCGCCGAAGCGAAGCTGGCCGGGGCGTTCGCGCGCGATGCGCACCAGGTCGGCCATGGTCTGCGCGGGGAAGTCCTTGCCCACCACGACGACCATCGGCGCCACCGCGACGCGCGCGACGGCGGTGAAGTCGCGCGCGGGGTCGTAGGGCAGTTGCTGCACGGCCGCATTGGTCGTCAGCGAGGAGGACATGAACAACAGCGTGTAGCCGTCCGGGGCGGATTTCGCGACGGCGTCGGCACCGATCGCGCCACCCGCGCCGGCGCGGTTCTCGACCACGACGGGCTGGCCGAGCAGCGCCGTCAGGCGCTCGGACAGCGACCGCGCCAGCACGTCGTTGCTGCCGCCCGGGGAGAAGGGCACGATCACGCGGATCGCGCGGGTCGGCCAATTGCCCTGCGCCGCCGCCGGCAGCGCCAGCCCTGCCCCGCCCAATCCCGCGAGCAGGGCCCGCTTCGTCACCAACGCCATCATCCGCACTCCTCTGTCGTTCAGTAGTTCGTTGCCGCCTGCGCGGCGCGCAGCGCGCCGGGGCGGAAGGACCATCCGAGGTCGCGCGACAGGCGGTCCGCGACCGCGAGCAGGCGTGCCTCGCCGAAGGGGCGTCCGATGAGTTGCGCACCGACCGGCATGCCGTTGGCATCGAGGCCGATCGGCATGCTCAGCACCGGCAGGCCGAGATAGGAGAAGGGCCGCGTCAGCCGCGTCAGCGCCGCGACGACGGGGAAGACACGCTCGCCCTGCTCCATGTCCGCGTCCTGGCGCGTCGGCGTCGGCAGCGGCACGGTCGGGCAGAGCAGGACATCCGCCTCCGCGAAGCTGGTGGCGAGGAAATCCGCGAGGATCCGCCCACGCAGGATCAGCGCCTCGGCATAGCGTGTCGCGGGCAGGTTCAGGCCGGGCTCGGTGCGGGCGAAGACGGCCTGGCTGTACCGTTCGCCGCGTTCTTCCATCCAGCGGCCATGGATGGTCGCGGCCTCGACCTTCGAGATGACATCGCCCATGGCGTAGCAGGTGTCGAGACCCGGGAAGGGCCGTTCGGCGACGCCGCCGAAGGCCTCGCTTGCCGCCGCCAGGAAGCCCATGAAGGCGGCGGAGACGTCGGCGTGCAGCTCACCCGCGCCGCCGATCACGGCGAGGCGCGAGCCCTCCCCCGCCGTCGCCAGCCGCGCCGCGTAGTCCGGCACGGCGACATCGAGCGCCGTCAGGTCACGCGGATCGGGCCCTGCGACGGCCGCCAGCATCAACGCATTGTCTTCCGCCGTCCGCGTCAACGGTCCGACGCAGTCGAGCGTGAAGGCACGCGGGAAACAGCCGGCGCGGCTGACGCGGCCATAGGTCGGCTTCAGCCCGAACAGCCCGTTCATCGCCGCCGGCAGGCGGATCGATCCGCCGGTATCCGACCCGAGCGATCCCGCGACGGCCCCCGCCGCGACGGCAGCGCCGGAACCGGAGGAGGAGCCGCCCGAGATGCGCGTCGGGTCCCAGGGATTGCGGCAATCGCCGAAATGCGGGTTCTGCCCGGTCGGGCCCGCGACCATCTCGTTGAGCTGCAGGCGGCCGATATCGACCGCGCCGGCCGCGTCCAGCCGCATCAACACAGTCGCGTCGCGCTGACCGGGTGTTGGGTCGAAGACGCGGGAGCCAACCGTCATCGGCTCGTCCGTCCGCTCCAGGCAGTCCTTGTGCGCGAGCGGGATGCCATGCAGCGGCCCGCGCCAGTGACCGGCGTCGAGCTCGGCATCCAGCGCCTTCGCCCGCACCCGTGCCTTCTCCTCGAAGAAAGCCAGGAAGGCATTGGTCGCGGGCTGGGTCGCCTGCGCGCGCGTCAGCGCCGCTTCGGTGGCTTCGACGCAGGAGATCTCGCGCGCCCTGATCCCGCGCGACAGTCGGGCAAGCGACCAATCGGCCGGATCGGTGTCAGCCATTGGCCGGGTCCCGGTTCTGCAGCAGCACGGCGGTAAAGTCGGCGGGCTGCTCGAAGCCCGTCAGCAGCGGGCGCGCGGTGTCGCGCACCACGCCGTTCAGCCGCGCGACCTCGGCGGCGACGCGATGCGGGTCGCTGCGGGAGACGATGCGCTGGAGCTGCGTGGTCGAGGTGACGACGAGGGCTTCGAGGTCCTGGCTCACGACGGTCAGCCCCCGACGCTCGCCAGGATGCGGCGCGCGCGGATCAGGATCGGCTCATCCACCATCAGCCCGTCCACCACGAAGGACCCGCGCCCCTCAGCGTGCATCGTCTCCGCCGCGGCGAGCTGGCGGCGGGCGAGGTCGATCTCCGCCTCGCTCGGCGAGAAGGCCGCGTTCATCACCGGCACCAGCGAGGGATGGATGCAGGTCGCGCCCTTGAAGCCGGCGCGGCGCGAGCGCAGCGCGAGGTCGCGCACCGCATCGGCATCGCGGTAATCGGCAACGGTGCCGAGCGTGCCGAGCGGCGTGACGCCGGCCGTCACGGCGGCGAGGATCATCTGGCGCTTCACCGCCTTGATCACCTCGTCATCCGGCGTGGCGCCAAGTTCCAGTGCGAGGTCTTCCGTCCCGACCAGCATCGCGGCCACGCGCGGCGCGCGGGCGATGGCATCGAGGTGGCGCGTCGGCGCGGCGCTCTCGATCATCGGCACGATGACGGTGGGGCGGTCGCCGCGATCGCGTTCCGTCTCGGCGAGGATCTCGGCGGCGAGCAGCACATGGTCCGGCCCGGCCACCTTGGTCAGCAGGATGCCGTCGGCACCGGCGGCGGCGACCGCCTCGATATCCGACACCGACAGGCGCAGCGGGCGGTTGACGCGCACCAGCACATCCGCCCCGCCCTGCCGCGCCGTCGCGACCGCGGCGGCGAGGCCCACGCGTGCCTCGTCCTTGTTCGCGGCCGGCACGCTATCCTCGAGGTCCAGCACGATCGCATCGGCGCCGGCCGTCGCGGACTTCCCGACGAAGCGCGGCACATTCGCCGGGACGTAGAGCAGCGAGCGCCATTGCGCGGGGGCAACCCGGGTGATCATGCCTTGGTTTCCTTCACGATGCCGGCGTCGCGCAGCGCGGCGAGTTCCGCCTCGCCCAGCAGCGGGCCGAGGATGGCGTCATTGTCCTGGCCGAGACGGGGTGCTGGCGCGCGCAGGATGCCCGGCGTGCCGGAAAAGCGCGGCACCTGGCCATGCATGGGCAGCCAGCCTTCGGGCATGTCGGCATCGGGCACTTCGATCAGCGCCTCGCGCTCGCGCAGATAGGCGTCCTGCGACAGGCCGGCGACATCCATGATCGGGCCGATCGTGACACCTTGCTGGTCGAAGTAATCCACGGCCTCGGCGAGCGTCAGACCGGCGATGTAGTCGGCGACGATGCCGTCGATGACCTCGACATGCACGAGCCGGTCCGGGTTGGTGCGGAAGCGCGGATCGTCGATCAGCTCGGGCCGGCCGATGCTGCGCATCAGGCGCTCGAACATCGCCTGGGTGGAGGTGGACAGCCCCACCCAACCGCCATCCTTGGTCCGATACGCATTGCGCGGCGCGGTGTTGGTGGAGCGGCTGCCGGTGCGCGGCTTCACTTGCCCCGAAAGGTGGTAATTCGCCATCTGCGGTTCGAGCACCGAGAAGATCGGCTCGAAGAGCGAGAGGTCGATCACCTGCCCCTGCCCGGTCGCCTCGGCATGGCGCAGCGCGATCATCGCCGCCGAGGTACCCATCATCCCCGCATAGGCGTCGGCCATGAACATCGGCGGCAGCACCGGCTCGCGATCCGCGAAGCCGTTCACCGCGGCGAAGCCCGAATAGCCCTCGACCAGCGTGCCGAAGCCGGGCTTGTGGCGATAAGGCCCCGTCTGGCCCCAGCCGGAGACGCGGATGATGACGAGGCGCGGGTTCAGCGCCAGCAGGTCGGCGGGCACCAGGCCCATTTCCTCCAGCACGCCGGGGCGGAAGGATTCGACGAAGATCGCGGCCTCGGCGGCGAGGCGGCGCACCACCGCGATCGCCTCCGGCCGCCGCAGGTCGAGGCAGATGCTGCGCTTGTTGCGGCACCAGGTCTTCCAGGCGGTCTCGACGCCCTTCACCTTCCAGGCCCGCAGGCTGTCGCCCGCGGGAGGTTCGACCTTGATCACTTCCGCACCCTGATCGGCCAGCGTCAGCGTCAGCATGTTGCCCGCGACGAGGCGGGAGAGATCGACCACCCGAACCCCCTCCAGCGCACCACGCGCGGTGGAGTCGAAGCGATGCCGATGCAGCGGAACCATGGGGCGGGGCACTCTCCAGGAAGGGGCCGGGCTCGCTTCTCGCGCCGGCCTATGACATCATGTCGTCCGGACAACCTAAACACCGCTGCGAAAGCCGGTCAATCGGCGTTGGCGGCGTCCCCGCAGGAGAAACCGCCATGCCGATCTGGGATCGCTTCCTGACCGAGGAGGACCGCGCCGTCCTCGCCAAGGGCCGCTTCGGCCGCCGCATGGGCTTCGGCGCGCACTGCGCGGTCGTGGTGATCGACGCCCAGCGCTACATGGTCGGCGAAGAGGGCAACGACACCGCCTGGCCGTCGAGCTGCGGTGCGGCCGGACGCGCAGCGCTGGCACAGATCCGGCGGCTCGTCGCCGCCGCGCAGGCGGCCCGCGTGCCGTGCTTCTTCAGCCTCTTCGAGCTCGACCCGCGCGGCGCCGATATCGGCGTCTATGGCCGCAAGCGCGACCTGCTCGACAGCCCGCACTGGTGCCTCGCCGGCAGCCGTGGCGCCGAACTGGCGGAAGGGCTGGAACCCGGCCCGGCCGACATCGTCTTCGTCAAGAAGAAGCCGAGCGGATTCCACGGCACGCCGCTGCTCGGCCACCTGATCGCACGCGGCATCGACACGGTGATCATCGTCGGCGGCGCGACGAGCAACTGCATCCAGGCGACGGTCTTCGACGCGGCATCCTACAACCTGCGCGCCATCGTACCGGAGGAGGCGGTGTTCGACCGCGTCCCGGTCTCGCACGCCATCGCGCTGTTCGACATCGACCGCCAGTTCGGCGATGTAGTCCCGATGCAGGAGGTGCTCGCGCATGTCGCGGCGCATCCGCGGCGGGGAGAGACGGAATGAATGAAGTCGCGCGGCTGCTGACCGAGACGAGGCCGCGCTACGCCGTGCTCGCCGCCACGCTGGCTGAGGAGATCGCGGCAGGCCGCCCCCCGGTCGGCGAGTTGCTGGCGACCGAGCAGGAACTCTGTGCGCGCTTCGGCGTCAGCCGTTCCACGGTGCGCGAGGCGCTGCGGCGGCTGCGCGAACTCGGCCTGGTGGATGCGGCACATGGCATCGGCACGCGCGTCGTCGCCGCCAAGCCGCGGCCGGGCTACGCGATGGCGGTGCGGTCGCTGGCCGACCTGATGGGCTATGAAGGCCCGACACGTCTCCTCGTGCAGGAACGCGGCCCCTATGACGGCGATGGCGAGGCGCTCGGCTTCCCCCCCGGCGAGGCACTGTTTCGCGTCGCCGGCCAGCGTGTCGGCATGGAAGGCAGCGACGAACCGATCGCCTGCGCGGAGATGTTCTTTCCTGCGGCCTATGCCGCTCTCGGCGAGCGGCCCGAGGTCGGCATCACGCCGGTCTATCGCATGATCGAGGCGGAACACGGCCTGCCGATCCTGGAGATGCGCCAGGAGATCACCGCGATAGCCCTTGCGCCGACGGAAGCGGCGGCCTTCGGCATGCCGTCAGGCTCGCCTGGGCTTCGCATCCTGCGCCAGTTCTTCACCCGGGACCGCCGCCTGGTGGAGGCGACGGTGAACATCCATCCGGCGGGAAACCGCTTCGCCTACACGATCCATCTTGCCGCGCCCGGCGTCACCACGCCGGAGCGCTGAGATGAGCGGCCCCGCATCCTGAGTCGCGCGAGCGGCCTGGCTTCTCTCGGGTTTTCCTGACGAAGCGCTTACTATTGATCAGGATGGATCTGGTGCGGTGGAAATCGGAGGGGCCCTGCCCCTCCGGACCACCCCGCCAGGATGCTGGGCATCCTGGACCGCAGTCTTCTGGTGCCCGGCACGACAGACGGAACGCACCCTCCAAGCGCGCTTCGTGCGCCAGAGCGGGTTTCGGCACCATTCCGCCCATGGTGCACGGTACCAGGTGGAGGTTTGCAAAGGCCCTTCGGCCTTTGCCGGGGTGGTTTGGAGGGGCAGAGCCCCTCCAACGCCGTCAGCTGTCGATGCGAATGCCAGCCGCGGTGATGACGCGACGCCAGCGATCGACGTCGAAGCGGATGAAGTCGGTGAGTTCCGCCGGCGTCTGCGTCATCGTCGACAGGCCGAACTGCGCCATGCGCGCCGCGAAGTCCGGCTGCCGCGTCACCGCGGCCACCGCATCGGACAGCTTCTGCCGCACCGGCACCGGCAGCCCGGCCGGCCCCATCACCGCGATCCAGCCATAGAAATCGTATTCGGGCACGCCCTGCTCGGCGATCGGCTTGATGTCCGGCACGAAGGGCGAGGGCTGCTTCGACGTCACGCCAAGGGCGCGGAGCCGGCCGGCCCGCACCAGGTCCGTCGCCGCCGACAGCGTGTCGGAGGCGAGCTGGATCTGCCCCGACAGCAGGTCGTTCATCGCCGCCGCCGAGCCGCGATAGGGCGCATGGGTGAACTCCACCCCCGTCAGCGTCTGGAACAGCGCCATGGCGAGATGCTGCGTCGAGCCGTTGCCGGAGGAGCCGTAGAAGATCTTCCCCGGATTGGCCCGCGCATAGGCGATCAGCCCCTGGATGTCGTTCACCGGCAGGGAAGGATGCACGACGAAGAGATGCGCGCCGATGGCGACGGAACCGATCTGCGTGAAGTCCCGGACCGCATCATAGGGCAGGTTCGGATAGAGGCTGGGCGCGATGGTCAGCGGACCGGCATTGGCGATGCCGATCGTGTAGCCGTCCGGCGCGCTGCGCGCGATGAACTCCGTGCCGATCGTGCCGCCGGCGCCACCGCGATTGTCCACCACCACGGGCTGGCCAAGGATCGGCATCATGCGCTCCGCGACGAAGCGCGCCACGAGGTCCGACACGTTGCCTGGCGGATAGGCGACGACGAGACGGATCGGGCGGTTCGGGAAGCTGTCCGTCTGGGCGATGGCGGGCAGCGGCAGGACGCCTGCGAGCAGGGACGCCGCCGTGCCCGTCAGGGCCTGCCGGCGTCCAAGCGTCATCCTCGTTTCGGTCATACAGAAGTCTCCTGACTGGGCCTTGCGGTTGGCCGGCGCTCCCGTGCGCTTGCTGCGTCGTGCGTTGCCCGCGCGAAGCCACGGCTGCGCGCGGCGGCGGAATCAGCGCGACCGATCGCGCGTTCCGTGCCTTGCGCAGGCTCGCGGCCCGGCGTTGACGCAGCGTAAGAAGCCCTCAGAAAGTTGACAAGCTTATTTGAAGTTTGTAGGACAATTTTACGTCGTGCACGGAACTATGAGTCTCCCGGGCAATCGGCTAAGGAGCTTGCATGGAAGGTTCGGCAGACCAGCTCGACGGCATGGCGGACGGCGCGCTGCTGGTCGCCGGCCAGGCCGTGAGCCTCCGCTCCCTCGTCGCCGATCGTCTCCGCCTCGCCATCATCACGGGCCGCTTCCGGCCGGGGCAGCAATTGCGCGAACGCGAATTGTGCGAGCTGACCGGCGTCAGCCGCCCGTCCCTGCGCGAAGCCCTGCGCGTGCTCGAAGCCGAGGGGCTGATCTCGACCATCCCGCATCGCGGCCCGGTCGTGGCCGCGCTGACCCCGCAGGAAGTCGACCACCTCTACGCGCTGCGCCGTGTGCTCGAGAGCTTCGCCGCGCGCGAGTTCGCCCGGCTGCGGCGGCCGGCCGACATCGCGACGCTGAAGGCCGCGATGAAGCGGCTCGATGATCTGCGCGAGTCCGGCACGGCGCTCGACTTGCTTGAGGCCGGCAGCGCCTATTACCGCGCCGTCGCCGCGGGCAGCGGCAACCCGTACCTGGCCCAGAACCTCGAGGCGCTGCACAACCGCATCGCCCTGATCCGCTTCATCTCGCTGCATGAGCGCAGCCGCAACCGCATGACCTTCGCGGCGCTGCGCACCATGATGAAGGCCATCATCGCCGGCGACGAGGCCCTGACCGAGCAGCTCTGGACCGAACACCTCGCCGCGATCGGCACCCGCGCGCGGGCGATCGTGGAGGGCGGATACCGGCTCCCCGGTGCTGCCGACGCATCGGCCACATCCGCCGCCTGACGTCACGCCGGCCGCGCACCGCGACGGCCGAGACAGTCCCCCAGGAGACATACCGATGAACAGCACCGTGCAGACGGGCAGCCGCGCCGTCGCGACCGACCGCGTGGACGCCGCGGAGATGATGCGCCACCTGACGCATATCGCGCGCTACGTGAAGCTGAGCGGCACGGCGGAGGAGGCGGAGAGCCTCGCCTATATCCGCCAGGTGATGGACGGGTATGGCTACGCCACCGCACTGATGGAGCACGACGCCTATATCAGCCTGCCCGGCGCGGCGCGGGTCGTGGCCGACGGGCAGGCGCTGAAGGCGATCACGCATTCCATGTCGCAATCCTCGCCGGCAGCCGGGGTCAACGGCCGGCTGGTCTATGTCGGCGACGGTGCCGACGCGGATTTCGCCGGCAAGGATGTGCGCGGCTGCATCGTGCTGGCCGAGGGCATCGCGACGCCACCCGTCGCGCTGCGTGCCTCCCGCGCCGGCGCCATCGGCCAGCTTCACATCAGCCCGCATGAGCACCTGCACGAGATGTGCCTCTCTCCGGTTTGGGGTAATCCGTCAGACCAGACAGCGGCAAACCTGCCCACCACCGTGGCCTGCACGGTCTCGCAGGCTGATGGTGTCGCGCTGCGCGAGGCGCTGGCGCGCGGCGAGGCCCCAGCCGTGACGCTGTTTGCCGAAGTCGATACCGGCTGGCGCAAGACGCCGATCCTGGTCGCGGAACTGCCCGCCGATCCGGCCGCGGCGGACGAGCCCTTCATCCTGTTCTCCGGCCATCACGACACCTGGTACGAGGGCGTGATGGACAACGGCACCGCCAACATCACGATGATGGAGGTGGCGCGTCTCTGCGCACAGTCGCGTACGCACTGGCGGCGCGGCCTCCGCCTGTGCTTTTGGTCCGGCCATTCGCACGGCCGCTATTCCAGCTCCGCCTTCTATGCCGACACGCATTGGGATGAGCTGGAACGCCGCTGCGCCGTGCATGTGAACATCGACAGCGTCGGCGCGGTGGGCGCGAGCATCCTGTCCGAAGCACCGACGGCGATCGAGCTGACCGCCCTCGCCGCCGATGTCATCGCGAAGCAGTCGGGCCAGACGCTGCGCGCGAAGCGCATCGGGCGCGGTGGCGACGAAAGCTTCTGGGGCATCGGCATCCCCGCGATGTTCATGGCCTTCAGCGAGCAGGCGCCGGGCAAGGTGAAGCTGCGCCACGCGCTGGGCTGGTGGTGGCATACGCCGGGGGATCTGCTCGACAAGATCGACCCCGAGAACCTGGCGCGCGATGCCCGCATCTACCTCGAGATCGTGGACCGGCTGCTGAGCGACGAGGTACTGCCGATCGACCACACGGCGCAGCTCGCGGCGCTGCATGCGGAACTCGGCAAGCTCGACGCGACAGCGACGCATGGCGTGGCGGTGGACGGGCTCCAATCGGCGGTGACGGCGCTGGCCGAGGCGCTGTCCCGCGCCCGTGCCGCCTGGCCGGCAGAGCGGCTGAACGCGGCGATGATCCGGCTGTCCCGCGCGCTGGTGCCGCTGGACTACACGCGCGGGGATCGCTTCGTGCATGATCCTGCGATGCCGCTGCCGGCCTGGCCGGTGCTCGATCCGCTGCGGCGCCTGGCAGCCGCGACGCCGGGGACGGATGAGGCGAAGCTGCGGACCGTGTCGGCGCGACAGGCGCGCAATCGCGTGGCGCATGCGCTGCGCGAGGCGGCGGCGGCGCTGGCCTGAGAAGGGGGGGCGGGGGGGGGGGGGGGGGGCGCGCCCCCCCCCCCCCCCCCCCCCCCCCGCTCATCTTCGCGCGCATGGGGCGGCGCCCCTCCGGTCCCGAACCCCCAACACGA
>JAYSDS010000095.1:0-24472 GCA_041914265.1 Roseomonas sp. | reverse complement strand
TTTTCCCAACCTCCCGCCCCCCCCCCCACCCGCCCTTGTGGTGGTGTGCCCCCCCCCGGGGGGGTGGGGGGGGGGGGGGGGGGGGCCCCCCCCCCCCCCAACTGGCTATCCGGCCTGTGCAAGCCCCAGTCACATCGTGCGGCGAGTACCCCGACGCGCGACGCCCTTATCGCGCGCGTTCGACCACGAAGGCCACGACGTCCGACAGTGCCTTCTTCTCGACGCTGTCCGGAAATGCCGCGAGTGCCGCGATCGCCTGATCGCCATAGAGCCGCGCGCGTTCGATGGTATCGCGCAGCGCGCCGTGCTTGTGCATCAGCGCGAGGGCGTGGGCGAGGTCGTCCTCATGCTGGTCGCGTTCTTCCTGCGTGCGGCGCCAGAAGTCGCGTTCAGCATCGTCGCCACGCGCGAAGGCGAGCAGCACCGGCAGGGTGATCTTGCCTTCGCGGAAATCGTCGCCGACCGTCTTGCCGAGTGCCGCCTGATCCGCGCTGTAGTCGAGCGCGTCATCCACGAGCTGGAAGGCGATGCCGAGCGTCATGCCGAAGTCGCGCATCGCGGCCTGGCCCTGTGTGGGCTGCTCGGCGACCACGGCGCCGACCTCGGTCGCCGCGGCAAAGAGCGCAGCGGTCTTGCCCTCGATGACCTTGAGATACTGCGCCTCGGTCGTCGCGGTGTCGTTCTGCGTGATGAGCTGCAGCACCTCGCCTTCCGCGATGGTCGAGGAAGCCGAGGAGAGGATGCGCAGCACTTCGAGGTTGCCGTCCTCGACCATCAGCTCGAAGGCGCGGGAGAAGAGGAAGTCACCGACGAGGACGGAGGCCTTGTTGCCGAACAACGCGTTCGCACTCGCCTGACCGCGACGCAGAGCGCTTTCATCCACCACGTCGTCATGCAGCAGCGTCGCGGTGTGGATGAATTCCACGCAGGCAGCGAGCTTCACCTGACGCGTCCCGCGATAGCCGCAGAGCCGAGCGGCGGAGAGCGTCAGCAGCGGCCGCAGCCGCTTACCGCCGGCGGCGATGATATGGGCGGCAAGCTGCGGGATGAGCGCGACGTCGCTCTGCATGCGATCGACGATGAGGCGGTTGCATGCCTCGAGATCGTCGCGCACGAGCATGGTCAGCGCGGTGAGGGCATCCTCGCCGCGCTTCGCGGGGGCGGCATCCTGACCGGCGTCGAGCGGCTTCGCGATGGCGCTCACCCTTGCACTTCTCCTGCTGCGGCGCGCACCATAGTCATGCCCCGCACCGGCGGCAAGCAGCGGAAAAACAAGGGATTTGGACTGGACATGCGCATCGTTGCCACCACCACGGACCCGGTGCGGCTGTCCTTCCTGCGCGCCCTTCTGGCCGATGCCGGGATCGAGACGGTCGTGCTCGACGCGCATATCAGCGCCATCGAAGGCGGCATCGGTGCCTTCCCCCGGCGCCTCGCCGTGGCGAGCGAGGATGAGAGCCGCGCCCGCGCCGTGCTGACGGAGGCGGGCGAGGCGACCACGTGATCGAAACGACCGAGGACAGGCTGCTCGACGGCAGGGTCGCGCTGCGCCAGCCGGCGAAGGGATTCCGGGCGGGGCTCGATGCCGTACTGCTCGCCGCCTTCGTGCCGGCACGATCCGGCGAGCATGTGCTGGAAGCGGGCTGCGGCAGTGGGGCGGCCTTCCTGTGCCTGACCGCACGCGTGCCGGGGCTGCGCGTCACGGCGGTGGAACGCGACGCGACGATGGCTTCTCTCGCGACTGCGAACGCCGCCGCGAATGCCGTCGATGCTGTCGTGAGAGACGGCGACGTCGCGGATCGGGCGCTGGCGCGGCAGGTCGGGCCCTGCGACCACGCCTTCGCCAATCCCCCCTACTGGCCGAGTGGCACGCCCCCGCCACAGGCGCTGCGCAGCGCCGCGACGCATGAATCCAGCGCGGCATTGGCGAGTTGGGCGGGCTTTCTCGCGGCCGCGTTACGCGACAAGGGAACGCTGAGCCTCGTTCTGCCCGCCGCCCGCTTCGATGCCGGCATCGCCGCCGTGCTTGCCGCCGGCTGCGGTGCGGTCACGCTGTTGCCGGTCGTGCCGCGATGCGGCGATGCCGCGAAGCGCGTGCTGATCCGCGCGCGCAAGGGCGGGCGGGCACCCGCCCGCCTGCTACCGCCCTTCGTGCTCCATGAAGCGGATGGCCGCTTCACCGATGCGGCCGAAGGGGTGCTGCGCGGCGGTGCAGCACTGGCAGAGGATTAAAGAAGCCTGGGCTCACGCCGGAGCAGCAGTTCGCTACCGTCCGGCCGCCCCCTTCCGGATACGGAAGCCGGCGGCGGGTCGGCGCCGGTCCATCAAGGACGGCTTCAGGATCTACTGATCCTTCACCTCGGGGTGGCGCAGCAGCCAGAGCCGTTCATGCGCCGCGACCAGGCTCTCGAGATTCTTGCGGCGGTTCGAATCCGGGGAGGCCGGCCGTCGCGTCAGCATCATCTCGAGGATGCGCAGCAATTCCTCGGCAACCTCGAAATCGCCCTGATCGCAGGCGTGGTGGAAGGCGATCAGAATCTTGTCGGACAGGCGGCGGGTATGTCGCGGCGCGGTCGATCCGCCCCGCCCGCCCTCGGCGCTCAACGCGCCGTCGTTCTCATCCAACGACATGATGCCCCTCCGCCGCCGTGCTAGCCCTGATCATCGGGCATGTCTCCGTGGCACCTGTAACATAGTGCGGTATACCGCCCGGCGAAACCCCGCGGCTCATTGTGCGCGAAGCTGTGCCGTGACCGCCGCGGCGATCGCCTCCGGCGTGCTTTCCGGCCGGAACAGGCTGCGGACGCGACCATCCGCGCCGACAAAGTAAATGAAGGACGAATGGTCCATGAGGTAGTCGCTCGAATCCCGCGGCCGGACCTTCGCATAATAGACGCGATAGGCGCGGGCGGCCTGGGCGACCTGTTCGGCGCTGCCGGTCAGCCCGACCATACGGGGATGGAAGCGGGAAACGTAGTCGGCCATCGCCTCGGGCGTGTCGCGTTCCGGGTCGATGGAGATGAAGACGGGCGTCACCCGCTCCCCTGCCGGCCCCATGGCGTCGATGGCCGCGACGATGGTCCCGAGTTCGGTCGGGCACACATCGGGGCAATAGGTGAAGCCGAAATAAACCAGCAGCGGCTTGCCGGCGAAGTCGCGTTCCGTGACGGTCTTGCCGGTCTGGTCCACCAGCGTGAAGGGACCGCCAAGCGCCACGCCCTGGGCAAGCTGTACGCCGCCCGGCGACGGCGCCGGCATATCCGCGCCCGTCATCGCCGCGAGGTGGCGCAGGAAGGATTCCGCCACGGTCTCGTTCGGCCCGCGGCCGAACCAGGCCGCGGCCCAGACGCCGCCCAGCAGGACGACAAGGATGATGGCAAGCAGACGAATGACGCGCAGCATGATGGCGCGCAGTTAGGCCCCAGCGCGGGGGGCACGCAAGGGCACCCCGCGCGATGCAGACCCCCGTCAGTGGCGCACGCCTTCGATCTCGCCCTCAGGCTGCGGGGAGGTGAAGACGGAGTCGGCGAAGGCTTCCTCCCAGGTACCGGCGGTGCTGGCCTTGGAATATTCCGTCGCGCGGTTCTCGAAGAAATTGGTGTGCTCGACGGCGTTCAACATTTCGTCGAGCCAGGGCAGCGGATTCTTCTCGATGTTGTAGAGGGGTTCGAGGCCGAGCTGCTGCAACCGCCGGTCGGCGATGAAGCGGATGTACTCCTTCGTCTGCGCGGCATCGAGGCCCTGCACGCCACCGAGCTCGAAGGCGAGGTCGATGAACGCGTCCTCATGCTCAACGATGGTTGCGCAGATCAGGTAGAGATCGCGCCGAAGTTCCTCGGTCCAGATCTCCGGATTTTCCTGCACGAAAGTGCGGAACAGCCGGATGACGGACAGGCAGTGCAGCGTCTCGTCGCGCACCGACCAGGTCACGATCTGGCCCATGCCCTTCATCTTGTTGAAGCGCGGGAAGTTCATGAGGATCGCGAAGGAGGCGAAGAGCTGCAGACCTTCCGTGAACGCCCCGAAGGCGGCCAGCGTCTTCGCGATCTCGGTCTTCGAATCGACCGAGAAGGTCTGCATGTAGTCGTACTTGTCCTTCATCTCCTTGTATTTGAGGAAGGCGGTGTACTCGATCTCGGGCATGCCGATGGTGTCGAGCAGGTGGCTGTAGGCCGCGACGTGGATCGTCTCGATGTTGCTGAAGGCGGACAGCATCATGAGCACTTCCGTCGGCTTGAACACCTGGGAGTAGTGCTTCATGTAGCAGTTGTTCACCTCGACATCCGCCTGGGTGAAGAAGCGGAAGATCTGGGTGAGCAGGTTGCGCTCGCCTTCCGTCAGGTTCTTCTGCCAGTCCTTGACGTCATCGGCCATCGGCACTTCTTCGGGCAGCCAATGCACGCGCTGCTGCATCAGCCAGGCATCATAGGCCCAGGGATAACGGAACGGCTTGTAGACCGGGTTCGAGGTGAGCAAGTCAAACTTCACCGGCAATTCGTCGGTCGTGATCCCATCGGCCATGAGCCATCCCCCAGCAAGGCTGCAACGTGTCGATTCCTACCATGACTGGTGGAGCGAGCACAGCGGACCACAACATCTGGTAGGACCGCGAGTCGAGGCATCGACTCGCGGCAAGGGCTCATTCGACGCGGATTCCCGCCTCCCGCGCAATCACCGCATTGTCGGCGAGTTCGCGCCGGATGCGCGCATCGAAAGCCTCCGGTCCCTCGGCAATGACCACCCCGCCCGCATCGACGATGCGCCGCGCCATGGTGATGTCCCGCAGCAGGCCGATCGTATCCGTTGCGATACGGTCCACGATGGGCCGCGGCAGGCCCTTGGGTCCGATGAAGCCGTACCAGGGGCTGGTGTCCGGGATGCCGAAGCCCACCTCCTCCAGCGTCGGGATGCCATGCAGCACCTCGACCCGCACCGGGCCGCCGATGGCGAGAGGCCGCAAGGCACCTTCCCGCGCCAGGCCGATCGCGCCCGAGAGCGTGCTGAAGGTCGCCGGCACGCGGCCCGACATCACCTCCTGCAAGGCTGGCGCACCGCCGCGGAAGGCGACGTGAGTGACCTCGATCCCTGCCTTGCGGCGGAACATCTCGAGCGCAAAATGTCCGGAGGAACCATTGCCCGAGGAAGCGAAAGCCATGCCCGGATCGCGCTTCGCCGCCTCCACGAGTTCCGCCACGGTGCGGTAGGGCGAGTTCCGCCCGACGAAGAGCACCGTCGGCGAGGCGTAGATGTTCACGATCGGGGTGAAGTCCCCGAGCGTGTCGTAGGGCAGCCGAGCATAGACGGCGGCATTCGACGCATGGGTGCTGGCGGCGAGGAAGACCGTGTAGCCATCCGCCGGCGAACGGGCGACAGCCTCGCTGGCAATCACCTGGCTGGCGCCGGGTCGATTCTCGATGACGATGGGCTGGCCCCAGAGACGACCGAGCGGGTCCTGCAACAGGCGGCCGCCGAAATCGGTCGGGCCGCCGGCAGGATAACCGATAACGAGGCGGACCGGCCTCTCGGGCCAGGGGGCCTGGGCATGGACAGGCCGGGCAAAGGGTATCGCCGCAAGCGCGAGGCTGCGCCGGGTGAGCATGATTCTTCCTCCCAAATCGTCGTTGGACGGAAGCGTAGCGGGGGTGGGCTCGCGGCGTCGATGGCGCAGATCAGGGAGGGTTCCACCCTTCCCGAACCCCGCCCACCAAAGGCCGAAGGGCCTTTGGGCGCCTCAAGGCGGCCCGGCTGGCATGGTCACCTGGCAGGCCGAGGACCGGAAAGAAGGCGAAGCCCCCTTTCCGGCCCGCCGGGATCAGACCGCCCCGCTCACGCCGCCGGCCGCTTCACCCGGTCAGCGAACATCTTGCGGAACTTCAGCACCTTCGGCGCCACCACCGCGCGGCAATAGCCCGACCACGGGTTGCGCGCGAAATAGTCGTGATGCTCGGGTTCCGCCGGCCAGAAGGTCGCCTCGGGCGCCACTTCGGTCACCAGGGAACCGTCCCAGATGCCGGCCTTTTCCACCTCCGCCATCACCGCCGCGGCGGTGGCCGCCTGTTCCGGCGAGAGCGTGAAGATCGCCGAGCGGTACTGCGGCCCGACATCCGCCCCCTGGCGGTCCTTGGTGGTCGGGTCATGGATGGTGAAGAAGACCCGCAGCAGGTCAGCGTAGGACAGCTCCGTCGGATCGAAGACCACCTTCACCACTTCGGCATGGCCGGTCTTCTTGCCGCAAACCTCTTCGTAGCTCGGGTTGTCCACATGCCCCCCAGCATAGCCCGAGGTCACCGAGACCACGCCGCGCAGTTCCTTGTAGACGGCCTCGAGGCACCAGAAGCAGCCGCCGCCGAGGATGGCGACCTCCTGGCCTGTCTGAGCGTCCATCCGTCTCTCCTTTCGATCAGTTCCGTTGCTTCGCCATGTGGGGTGCCGAGGTTACGCAAGGAAGACGAAGTCGTCCGCGGTCAGGGCGGACTTGGAAACGCCCGCGAGCTGCACGGAATCCCCCGAGGCCAGGTCGAGGATCACCCCGCTCGCCCCTTCCCGCGCCGAGGCCATCAGCGCCGTGAAATTCGCGAAGCCGTAGCCCTGGAGCATGACGCGATCCTGCCCCGGGGTGAAATCCGCCACCACGTCCAGTCCCGATCCCGGGGCGAAGACGAAGGTATCGCGCCCCGCCTCGCCATAGAGGATGTCGTTTCCCCCGCCCCCGATCAGCGTGTCGTTGCCCGCCCGGCCGAACATGATCTCCGCCGCGGCGGTGCCCGTGATGCGGTTGGACAGTTCGTTGCCGATGCCCGTGGTCGCGCCGTCGAGCGTCAGCTCCTCGACATGGGTCGGCAGGGTGTAGCTTCCGCTGAACCGCGCGATGACCCGGTCCCAGCCCTGGTTGGCAAATTCGACGACACCATCGCTGGCCTGGGAGACGACGAAGACGTCGTTGCCGAGCCCGCCATACATGGCGTCATAGCCAGGCCCGCCATCCAACCAGTCGTCGCCGGCGCCGCCGCGCAGCACGTCGGTCGCGGTGTCATCCCCCCCGAACAGCGAGTCGTTGCCGCCATCCCCCATCAGCACGTCCTTGCCCGCGCCCCCGTAGATGATGTCGTTGCCGTCGCCGCCGAAGACGACGTCGTCGCCATCCTCCCCCAAGACCAGGTCGGCGCCGGCGCGGCCCTGGATGCGGTCGTTGCCACCCCCGCCCCAGATCGTGTCGTCCCCGGCCTGGCCGATCAGCAGATTGGCGCCGTCATTGCCCCTGATGCGGTCGTTGCCGGTATTGCCGATGGCGTAGCGATCCCCTGCGGCGGGCAGCAGGATCAGCCATTCGATGTTGGGCCGCATGATCCAGGAACTGTTGGACTGGACCGTGTCGTCCCCGGCATTCGCCACCTCGATCACCACCTGGTTCAGCGAGCTGACCTCATAGAGATCGTTGCCGGTCCCGCCCCACAGCGTGTCCCAGCCCGTGGAGGCGATGATCGTGTCGTTGCCGGCCCCGCCGTCCAGGTACTCGGTGTGGATGCCACCGATCAGCAGGTCGTCGCCCGGCCCGCCCAGCATCGTGTTGGTGCCGGACCCGCCGATCAGCGTGTCGTTGCCGGCGAAGCCCGCGATGGAATCGATGCCGCCGCCGCCGTCGAGCCAATCGTCACCCACCGTCCCGCCCAGCGTGTCCTTGCCCTCGCTGCCGATCACGGCCTCGATGCCCGAAAGCCTGTCGCCCGCCGCGGCGCCGCCGGCCTGCCCGCTCGCCAGCACGATGACGACGCCGCCCGGCGCATCGGAATAGGAGACGGTGTCGCGCCCATCCCCGCCCCGGATCACATCCGCCCCGAGCCCGGGGCGCAGCACGTCGTCACCGGCCCCGCCATCGAGCGTGTCCGCCCCGTTGCCGCCTTCGAGCGTGTCGTTGCCGTCGAGCCCTTCGAGCCAGTCGGCGCCGCTGCCGCCGATCAACCGGTTGGCCCCCGCCGCCCCGATCAGCGTGACCGCGCCGCCGGCGGCGGAGGCATCCACCCCCTCGAAGCCGATGGCGATGCCGCCGCCGGCCACCTGGTCGGTCGTGCTGGCCAGGGTGACTATCGCCGCGGCCGTCAGCACCAGCAGGTCGGTGTCATCCCCGCCATCGACGAACAGATCGGCGGGATCGTACCAGACGGTGTCGTCGCCTGAGCCGCCATCGATGGAATCCGTGCCGGCGCCGCCATTGATCAGATCCGCGCCATCGGCACCGGCGATGGTGTCGTTGCCCGCCCCACCATTCAGCGTATCGGCCCCGACACCGCCATAGAGCCGGTCAGCGCCGTCCCCACCTTCGATCGAATCGCGCCCGTCAGACCCCCAGAGGCTGTCATTGCCGGCGCCGCCGATCAGGGTATTGCGGCCGAAGAGTCCGTCCACCTCCTCCGAGCCCGGGCCCTCGACGAAGATCTCGTCGGCGCCATCCCCGCCATCCAGCCAATCATTGCCCGCCCCGCCCCAGAGCTGATCGTTGCCGGCGCCGCCGAGCAGAGTGTCGGCACCCTCCCCGCCGAGCAGCCGGTCCGCGCCCGACCCGCCGACCAGACGGTCGTTGCCGTCCAGGCCGAAGACCTCCTGCCCGCCCTCCGCGGCCATGAGCGTGTCCGCCGCGGAGCTGCCCACCACCACGCGGAAGGTGCCGGCCACGAAGGCCGCGGTGGTCAGGGCGATGCTGTCCCCGAGGCTGCCGACGCGAAGGACGAGGTCATCGGTGTCGAGGATCAGGTCCTGGTCGAGATCGACCACGAACCATCCCCCCGTCGCGACACCGCCGGAAGTCGCGGGGATCCAGAAGGCCTGGTAGTAGCCCGCGCCGATGCCGAGGCCCGGCAGCGCCAGGCCATAGCCGGGGCCGGCGGAAAGCTCGCGCCCGGTGGCAATGCCTCGCCAGACCAGCGGCGCCGTGCCGACCACGCCATAGGCCACGCCGCCCACCAGGCCGAGCGAAATGAGGTCCCCGTCACCCAGGCGGAAGTCGGTGATCCAGTCGGGTTCGGCCCCGGTCGATTCCGTCAGCCCCGCGGCCGAGAGGTCGATGATGAAGAGATCCGCCCCAGCCCCGCCCGTCAGCCAGTCCGCTCCGGCCCCACCGATCAGCGTATCGGCGCCCTCCCCGCCGTCCAGCGTGTCGGCGCCCCCGCCGCCATAGAGGATGTCGGCCTCCGTGCCGCCCGAGAGGCTGTCGTCACCCTCATCGCCCCAGAGGAAATCCTCCCCCTCCCCGCCATCCAGCGTGTCGAGGCCGATCCCGCCGAAGAGGATGTCCGGCCGATCCCCGCCGATGAGCATGTTGCGGTCCTCGGCGGACTCGCTCTCGGGATCGTAGATGTCGAAGGCATAGAGCGTGTCCCATCCGCCCCCGCCATCGATCCAGTCGCTGCCTCCACCGCCATGCAACTCGTCGGCGAGATCCCCGCCGAGCAGCGTGTCATTGCCGAGTCCGCCATAGAGGACATCGACGCCGTCATTGCCCAGCAGGCTGTCGTCGCCATCCCCGCCCCACATCACGTCATCGGTGGCGCCGAGCCCGACCAGCACGTCATTGTCATCGCCGCCGAACAGGGCGCCGAACTCGGTGGCGAAATCGGTGGCGACCAGGGTGGTGGTCGTGTCGCCCTCGGGCACCGCGACGCGCAGGAAGAGGTCGGTCGCATCGAAGCGGCCATTGTCGTTGAGGTCGGCCCAGATCTCGAAGCGCCAGGCCTGGCCTTCCACGACGCGCCACAGCACGTCGATGTAGCCGTCACCGACCTGGGAGGGATCGAGCTGCAGGCCCGAATCCTCGTAGCCCTCGAAGGCGAAGTCGGCGGCGCTCACATGGAAGGCGATAACGCGCCAAAGCGTCAGCGCGCCGGGCAGCAGGAGCAGGTCGCCCCCCGCCGCGCCCGCGCCCTCGAAATCCACGATCAGGTCGGGCGCGTCGGGTGGGCTCTGCGGCGTGTCGATGGCGCCGAAGACGAACAGGTCATCCCCTGCCCCGCCAGCCAGCCGGTCCAGCCCCGCCCCGCCGACCAGCGTGTCGTTGCCGGCGCCGCCGAGGAGGGTGTCGTTGCCCGCCCCACCCACCAGGCTGTCGCCCTGGAAGCCGCCGGTCAGAACATCATCCCCGGCGCCGCCGAACAGCGCCACGCCGACCGTGGAGACGGCGGCCGCGTTGGCCGTCAACGACGACCCGGCGAGCTGGCCGCTCGCATCCACGCGGAACAGGGCCCCGGCCTCGGGCGTCGCACTCGCGGCGGTGGCATCGTCCAGCGTCAGGCTGACGGTGCCGTCGCGGACCTCGATGACCTCGATGCCCAGCACGGTCTGCGGGCCGAGGGTGAGGGTCACCGTGCCGGAGACGGCGAGGCGGTCGGCCGTGCCGGCGCCGCTGTCGATCCGGTCATCGGCATCGAGGGCGCTGCCGGCCTCGACATAGTCGTCGCCTGCACCGCCGGCGATGCTGTCCACCCCACCGCGATCGATGGAGAACCAGTCCGATCCCTCCCCACCCGTGCGCAGGCTGCTCGAGCTGCTGTCGAGGAAGAACTGGCTGCCGTCCTCGAAGACGAAATTGCCGGGCTGCAGCCCCGCTCCGCCCAGGCTGATGCTGGTCAGCCGCAGCGTCTGCCCCGCGGCGGTGATCAGCAGGTCCGAGCCGCTGACGGAGAAGCGCAGCGAGGCGGCGGCGATCGCCGCGTCGAAGACAAGCGTGTCCTGGGAGGCCGAGAAGGAGAGCGTCCCACCGGCGACAGTGGCGAAGGCGTAGGTCGTCATCGCATCCTGCGATCGCGTTTGACGCAGGAAAGCCGGCCGTGACTCAACGCACGGTTAATGACCCGGCGAAAATTGCCGGGTGCCGGGCTGCCCTGGACGGGCGGCGGCCCCCGCGCCAAGGTCGCGGCATGAGCATCGCCGCCGCCATCCTTCCCGTGACCCCTTTCCAGCAGAACTGCACCCTGATCTGGGATGACGAGACGAAGGAGGGGGTGGTCGTGGACCCCGGCGGCGACGCCGATCGCATCCAGGAGGCCATCCAGCAGGCGGGCTTTACGGTGCAGCGCATCCTGCTCACCCACGGGCATCTCGACCATGCCGGGGCGGCGACGGAACTCGCCGAGGCGCTCGGCGTGCCGATCGAAGGGCCGCATCGCGCGGACGCCTTCCTGCTCGATGGACTGCCGGCCCAGGGCGCGCGCTATGGCATGGACTGCAAGCCGGTCACGCCCGGTCGCTGGCTCGAAGAAGGCGACACGGTGGACATCGCCGGCCAGGACTTCGCCGTGCTGCATTGCCCGGGGCACACGCCGGGACATGTGGTGTTCGTGAATGTCGGGCTGGGCTTCGCGCTGGTCGGCGACGTGCTGTTCCAGGGCTCGGTGGGCCGCACGGACTTTCCCTATGGCGACACCCAGGCGCTGATCTCCTCGATCCGGGAAAAGCTGTTCCCGCTCGGGGACGAGATCCGCTTCATCTGCGGCCACGGCCCGGGTTCGACCTTCGGCGCCGAGCGCCGCACCAACCCCTATGCCGGAGAAGGCGCCCGCTGATGTCCATCGTCCAGACCGACGCCCCGCCCCTGCCCGTCGCCCGGCCCGAAGCGGTGGGCATGTCCGGCGCGCGGCTTGCCCGCATCCGCCCGGCGCTGGAACGGGAAATGGAGGCCGGGCGCTTCCCCGGCGGCGTGGTGGCGATCGCGCGGCGCGGCAAGCTCGTGCATCTGGAGGCGGTCGGCTGGCTCGACCCGGTGGCGAAGGTGCCGATGCGCGCGGATGCAATGTTCGCCATCGCGTCCATGACCAAGCCGGTCTGCGGCGTGGCGGCGCTGTCGCTGGTCGAGGAAGGGCGCGTGCTGGTCAACGACCCCGTCGGCGCCTTCCTGCCGCCCCTGATGACCATGCAGGTGGCGAAGGAGACGCCGGGGATGCTTTCCGGCGACGGACCGCTGGAACTGGAACCGCAGCGCCGGCCGATGACGGTGCAGGATGCGATGCGCCACACCACCGGCTTCGTCTATGGCGGTGGCGGCTTCGGCGCGACAGCGGTGCACAGGGCGCATCCGGGGTCGTCCCTGAACGTCGCCTGGGAGCATGATGCGGCGTCGCTCGCCGTGGCGCTGGGCGCGACGCCGCTGCGGCACCAGCCGGGCACCGTCTGGGAATATGGCTTCTCGACCGATGTGCTGGGCCTGGTCGTGGATGCGGCGGCGGGGCAGTCGCTCGGCACGGTGATGCGGGAGCGCATCTTCGCCCCGCTCGGCATGGCCGACACCGGCTATGTGCTGCCCGAGGGCGGCGAGGCGCGCTTCGCCAGGCCGCTGCCCACCTGCCCCGTCACCGGCGCGCCGCAGCGCGTCCAGGCACCGGTGAAGGCCCCGAGGCTGGAAGTGGGCGGCGCGGGGCTCGTCTCCACGGCATCGGATTACCTGCGCTTCGCGGAGATGCTGCGCGCCGGCGGCTCGCTGTACGGGGAACGCGTACTCTCGCCGGCCATGGTGCGCTGGATGGCCTCGGACCACATGGGCGGCATCGCCGGCGGGCCGGAGAGCATCGATCCAGGCCTCGAAGGCTATGGCTTCGGACTGACGGTCGCAGTGCGGCGCATGCCGGGGGGCTCGGCCTATATGGGCCGGCCCGGGGCCTTCGGCTGGTCGGGGGTGTTCGGCACCTTCTTCTGGGTGGACCCGACGGAGGAACTGGCCGTGGTGCTGATGTCCCACGTCCCGGGCGAGTTGCGCCGGCGCTACCGCGTCATCGTCAACATGCTGACCTACCAGGCGCTGGAGAATTGAGACCGGCGGTCGATGGCGTGGACCGGGCTGCTTAGGCTGTAGGATTGGAGGGCCTTTGCCCCGCCGGGCCACCCCAGCAAAGGCCGAAAGGCCTTTGCAAACCTCAATCTGGCGTGGTGCGCCGCTGGCAGAATGGTGCCGAAACCCGCTCTTGCGCACGAAGGGCGCTGCGAGGGTTCGGCATGGACGTCGCGCTCGGCGCCAAGTGCCGGCGGTCCAGGCCATACCATGGCCTGGCGGGGTGAGGTCCGGAGAGGGGCGAGGTCGCCCTCCATCCTCCATCGACCGGGTGAAGGGCATCGGCCTCAGCGCGATGGCGGAAGCAGCGTCAGCAGGTTGCCCTGCGCCACCCGGTCCCGCGTCGCGGGCGTGAGTTGTCGCAGGAACGCCTGGACGGAAGCGTACTTCGCCGCATCGCTGTCCCGCGACCGCTGGCTGGCATCGGTGCCGACGACGAAGCGCGCCGGCATCGCCTCGATCAGCGCCAGCCATTCGGGCCACAGCGCCTCGCCGTCGCGCAGGATGGTGTAGTCCGGCGAGCGCGGATGGCGCGGCCAGGTCCGCGCGCTCAGTTCATAGGTCAGGTTCGGATGCCGTTCGATCATGCGGCGAGCGAGAACGAGCGGCGTGTAGCCGCCATGCGCCCAGATCACCGGCACATCGCGCCAGGCATCGAGCAGGGCGGAAAGCTCGCGCAGCCGCGTGACCTCGACATGCACCATCACCGGGACCCGGTACTGCCGCGCGAGGTCGAGGATACCCCGCATGAGCGGCCCGTCCGGATCGTAATCGGCCTCCGGTAATCCCGGCGAGGGGAAATGCACCGCCGAGATCTCCCCGATCCCCCGGAAGCGGCCCGAGGCAAGCAGGCCATCCAGCGTGGCCAGCAGCGCGGGGTCCTGCGCATCCCAGCCTGCCCGATAGGCGCGGCGCTCGGGCGAGATCGAGGCGAAGGGGATGAAGCGGTCAGGCAGCCGCCGCGCGGCCTCGGCGATCGCGTCATTGTCGCTGGCGCGACCCCAGAAGACGATGGCGCGCGCCGCGCCGTACCGCGCCATGAGGTCGAGCTGCATGGCCTCGTCGTTCAGATGGACATGCGCGTCGATGAAGCGGATGGCCTCGACGCCGACCTGCCGGGCGGAGACACGCTGAGTGCGCTCCACCCGCCGACCGGCGGGTGGTGCTTCCTGTGCCAGGGCCGGCCGCGCCAGGGCGGCAGCAACGGCGATCTGAAGCCCCGTCGTGAGCAGCGCGCCACGTCCGATGCGGGCCGGGCGGCCCACCGCGCCATGGTCGGCGGCCGGCAGGTCCAGCGTCCGGGCATCTCCATCCTGCCGGTCCTCGGCATGGTCGGGTCGCATGCTCGCGCAGCGCTTCGTCAGGGGTCCGCCTCCGATGGGCCAGGCAGGCCGGTGGAACACGCCGATGATATGGCAGGACACGCATCGGGCAGGCGTCTTGTCGCGAAGGATTGTGCCGAGGCTGAGGCAAGGCCCAGCGAGGACCTTACCCCTGCCCCGCCAGGGATGACGCATCGCGATGCGTCACCAGCCCCGTCTTCAGCCCGGCGAGCGTCCGCAGCATCTGCATCCGCAGCCAGGGGATGGACTTCATCCGATCGAAAGTCGCGTCGCGCAGCGCGGGCAACAGGCGCGAATCCGCCTGGAAGAAGGGCGTCATCAGGGCGCTGGCGCGCTGGTAGAAACGGATATGCGCCCGCCGCGCGGTGGCGTAGCGCGCGAAGGCCGCCTCATGCGCCGGCTCGGCGGCCAGCGCATCGGCCAGGGCGAAGGCATCGAGCAGCGCGCTGTTCGCCCCCTGCCCGAGCTGCGGCGAGGTCGCATGCGCCGCATCGCCGATCAACGCCAGACGGCCGCGCCAGGGCCGCCGCGCGGTGAACTGGATATAGCGCGCCGGGGTAAAGGCCTCGGGGCCGGGCAGCGTAGCGAGCACCGGGGCGATGGGCGGCCAGAGCCGTGCCGTCTCCTCCCGCCAGGCCTCGAAACCAGCGACCCAAGCCGGGTGATCCTCGGGCTTCAGCGACCAGAACAGCGCGGCAAGCGGCGGCCCCGCCGCCGTGGCGCGCCCGACCGGCAGCCAGCCCAGCATCACCCGAGCGGCCACGTAGCGCTGCAGCAGCACCCCGGGTGCGAGCCCCGGATCGGGCACGCTCGCCCAGACCGCGCCATAGGCGAAGGGGCGCGGCGGCCGCGGATCGACCAGCGCGCGCAACGCCGATCGCGCGCCGGATGCATCGATGGCGATCTCCGCCTCGCCGATCATGCCGCCGGCACTGTCGTGCAGGCGGATGCCCGTCGCGCTCTCGGTGATGCGGGCGACGTCGCGTGCCGTCTCGATCCGCGCGCCGGAGGCCGCGAAGGCGCGCCACAACACGCCATGCAGCGCCGCGCGATGCACCGCGACCGCATGCACCCCCGGCGCGAGCCCGCCATAGTCGAGGTCGAAGACCGTCGCCCCGCGATCCGTCGTGCCGTGCAGGCGCGTGATCGGGGCGCCAAGGGCAGCGATCTCACCAAGCAGGCCGAGGCGGTCCAGCGCGGCAAGGCCCGTCGGCTGCAGCATCAGGCCCGAGCCAAGCGGCTTCGATTCCGCGAAACGCTCGAACACCGTGACCCGATGCCCGGCCCGCGCGAGCAGCGTCGCCACCGCCAGGCCGCCGACGCCGGCACCCACCACCGCGATGTCGCGACTCATGCCAGGTCGCCGCGGGCGCGCAGGGTGGCGAGGGCGGTGGCGGCGACCTCCTCGGGCGGCGGGCCGACATCGAGCGGGATGACATCCGGCTCGCCCTCCGGCGCTTCGAGAGTGGCGAACTGGCTCGCCACCAGCGAGGCCGGCATGAAGTGGCCTCGCCGCGCCGCCTGGCGCGCCATGATCAGCTCCGGCGATCCGGTCAGGTGCAGGAAGCGGACATCCGCGTGGCCGTCGCGCAGCACGTCGCGATAGGCGCGCCGCAGCGCGGAACAGCCGATGATGACCGGTGCCCCGACGGCGCGGGCCGTCGCGATACGCGCGGCGATGGCGCGCAGCCAGGGCCAGCGGTCCTCATCGGTCAGCGGCGTGCCGGTGGACATCTTCGCGACGTTGGATGCCGGGTGGAAGGCGTCGCCATCCTCGAAGACCCAACCGAGTTCCTGCGCGAGCAGCGCGCCCAGCGTGGACTTCCCGCTGCCCGAGACGCCCATCACGACAATGGCCGCGAGGCTCATTTGGGTTCGAGGTGCCCGCCGAAGCCAGCCCGCATGGCCGAGAGCGCCTTGCCGGCAAAGCGGTTCTCGTCGCGCGAGGCGAAGCGGGCATAGAGCGCGGCGGTTAGCACGGGCGTCGGAACCGCCGTCTCCACCGCCTGCTGCACGGTCCAGCGCCCTTCCCCGGAATCGCCGACCGTGCCGGTGTATTGCGCGAGCGCCGGGTCCTGCGCCAGCGCCGACGCCGTCAGATCGAGCAGCCAGGAGGTGATGACCGAACCGCGCCGCCAGACCTCGGTGACATCCGCCAGATCGACGCTGATGCGGTGGTCTTCGGGAAGCGCCGGGCTGTCGGCGGCGCGCAGCAGGTCGAGGCCCTCGGCCAGCGCCTGCATCATCCCGTATTCGATGCCGTTATGGACCATCTTCACGAGATGGCCCGCGCCATGGCTGCCGCAGTGCAGCCAGCCTTGCTCGACATTGGGCGCCCGGTCCTCGCGGCGCGGCGTGGCGGGGATGTCGCCACGGCCGGGGGCGAGTGCATCGAAGATCGGCGCCAGACGCGCGACAGCTTCGGCCTCCCCGCCGATCATCAGGCAATAGCCGCGTTCCAGCCCCCAGACGCCGCCCGAGGTGCCGATGTCGAGGTAGTGGACGCCCTTGGCGCGCAGCGCGGCGGCACGGCGCACATCGTCCTTCCACTGGGTGTTGCCGCCATCGATGGCGATGTCGCCCGGCGCGAGCAACCCGCCCAGCGCCGATATGGCCTGCTCGGTGGGTTCGCCATGGGGCAGCATCAC
This sequence comes from Roseomonas sp., assembly GCA_041914265.1. Lineage (GTDB taxonomy): Bacteria > Pseudomonadota > Alphaproteobacteria > Acetobacterales > Acetobacteraceae > Neoroseomonas. The sequence goes on along the minus strand of JAYSDS010000095.1, from coordinate 7,670 downwards.
CCAGACGGCGCGCGGCGCCGCCAACCCCGCGACCAGGCCGGCGAGGTCCGCCGCGCCGGTGGCGCCGTCGGCCGCGACCGCGGCGACGGCCGCCGGGTCCCGATCCCACACTGTGCAGGCGTGACCAGCCCGCATCAGGCGCCGCGCGATATTCGCGCCCATGCGGCCAAGGCCGACGATCCCGATCTCCGCCATGCGGCTTCCCTTCCCTGCCCCGGCGATGCTTGCCTGAGCAAAGGTGGCGGATCAACCGCCCCGGCGCCGGCGCAGCAGCACGACGCCACCGATCGCCGCCCCGATCACCAGGAAGGACACCCCCGTCGTCACCGTCCCCAGTGCATAGAGCACCGGCGTCGTGACGTTGGTGGTCATGCCGTAGATCTCGAGCGGCAGGGTATTGAAGGTGCCGGCCGTGTAGAGGCTGCGGGCGAATTCGTCATAGGAGAGGGTGAATCCGAACAGCCCCACGCCGATCAGCGACGGCAGCAGGATCGGCACCACGACATGGCGGATGGTCTGCCACGGCGTCGCCCCGAGGTCGCGGGCGGCTTCCTCATAGGCGGGGCTGAACCGGTTGAAGACCGCGAACATGATCAGCAGGCCGAAGGGCAGCGTCCAGGTGAGATGCGCCCCGAGGCCAGAAGACCACCAGGCCGCGTCCTCCCCGATCAGCCGGAACATCAGCCCGATGCCGAGCGAGATCAGCACCGAGGGCACGATCAGGCTGGCGACCGCCAGGTAGAACAGTGCCGTCGAGCCCGGAAAGCGCCGCCGGAAGGCCAGGCCCGCCATGAAGGAGACGACGACGGTGACCACCGTCACGATCGCGCCGAGGATCATCGACCGCGTGAAGGCGCCGCCGAAATCGCCGACCATCTGCGTCTCGAAGAGGTTGCGGAACCAGTGGGTCGAGACGCCGCGCATCGGGAAGGTCAGGCCGCCCTCCGGCCCCTGGAAGGAGAGCACGACAATGGTGATGGTCGGCCCGTAGAGAAACAGGACGAACAAGCCGAAGAAGCAGGCGAGCGGCCAGAAGGCGCGGGATTTCTGGCCGCCCATCTACAGCTCCTTCCGGATGTCGACGATGCGCAGCATGGCCGCGATCATCAGCAGCACGACGATCAGCAGCACCACCGCATTGGCGGCAGCCGCCGGGTATTGCAGCAGCGACATCGCGTTCACCATCATCAGCCCCACCGATGCGGATTGCCCGCCGCTCATCAGCCGCACGGTCACGAAGTCGCCCATCACCACCGCGACGACGAGGATGGAGCCGATCGCGATGCCGGGCCGCGCGAGCGGGATGATGACGTTGCGCAGCACCTGCCATTCGGAGGCGCCGGCATCACGCGCGGCCTCGATCAGCGCGCGGTCGATGCGCACCATGGAATTGAAGATCGGCACCACCATGAACAGCGCATAGAGGTGCACATAGGCCAGGATCACCGCGAAGTTCGAGAAGAGCAGGAATTCCAGCGGCTGGTCGATCACCCCGATCCCCAGCAGCGCCTGGTTCAGCAGCCCGTTCCTGCCGAGGAAGGGGATCCAGGAGATCATGCGGATGACGTTCGAGGTCCAGAAGGGGATCGTGCAGACCAGGAAGAGCGCCGTCTGCATCAGTGGCGACGTGACGTGGAAGGCAAGGAAGTACGCCACGACGAAGCCCACGACCAGGCAGATCGCCCAGGTGATGGCGGCGAATTGCAGCGTCTGGAAATAGGTCTTCCAGGTGATGGGGGAGAGGAAGAGTTCCTCGTAGTTCGTCCACACGAAGGCGGGGAACATCCGCACGCTGTCGTAGTCGAAGAAGGAGACGACGACGATCGTGCCGATGGGAACGATGAGGAAGAGCGCGAGGATGAGCGCGAGCGGCGAGGCGAGCAGGAGGCCCGAGAAGCGGGATGTCATGCGCACATCCCTGGAGAGGGGCGTTGCCCCTCTCCACACCTCACCCCACCAGGATGCTGGGCATCCTGGACCGCCAGAACCTGGCGTCGGGCACCAAGCGCGGGATCAGCGGCGGAAGGAACGTCGCACCCAGCCGATCGGATCGCGGCGCCGCCGCGATCCGGGAGCGCAAAGCGCGACCGCGCCCGGACCGACAGGGGGCCACGGAGCCACCGTGCATGGCGCGAAGCCAAGGCGGGCGGATGCCCGCCGCCCGGCGTCTGAGGGCAAGACAAAGACTCAGCTCGCGATGAACTGGTTCCACTTCTGAACCATGTACCGGTCCTCATCCATCACCGCATTCCAGCACGCCACCGCGCCCATGCGGTCGTAGAAGGACCCGCCGTCGCGCACCGCGCCGGCGCGTTCCATCACCTGGCCCTGCGGGTTCTTGATCTCGCCCTGGGCTGGCTTGCCTTCCATCCAGAAGCCCCATTCGTCGGCGGTCATGTGCTCGCGCGCCGTCTCCAGCACCGCCGAGTAGTAGCCCTGGCGGTTCAGATACGCGCCGACCCAGCCGGACAAATACCAGTTGATGTATTCATAGGCGGCGTCGAGTTGCAGCCCGCGCAGATGCTTCGCGAGCGCGAGCCCGCCACCCCAGGCGCGATAGCCTTCCTCCAGCGGCTGGTACACGCAGGGAATGCCGCGCGACCGCACCGCGGTCACCGCCGGCGACCACATAGACTGGATGACGACCTCGCCCGAGGCCATCAGGTTCACGCTCTCGTCGAAGGTCTTCCAGAAAGCACGGAACTGGCCGGCGCGCTTCGCCGCGATCAGGAAGTCGATGGTCTTGTCGATCTCGGCGCGGGTCATGTTGCCCTTGTCGCCGTATCGCAGGACGCCGGCGCTTTCGCAGATCATCGCGGCATCCATGATGCCGATGGACGGGATGTTCAGGATGGACGTCTTGCCCCGGAAGGCAGGGTCCATGATGTCCTTCCAGTTCCTGATCGGGCGCCCCACCAGGTCCGGCCGGATGCCGAGCGTATCGGCATTGTAGATGGTCGGGATCATGGTGAACCACTGCGTCGGGGAGGACGCGAAGCGCGTGCTGCCGGCGCCGTCCACGAAGCCCACCGTGCTCGGCGCGGTGCCCTGCGCGATGGTCGAGGTCGGCGTCAGCTTCCCCGTGGTGAAGATCGGCACGATCTTGTCGAACAGCCGGATCTTGGAGGTGTCCATCGGCTGCAGCACGCCGGCGGGGAACACCTTCTTCACCATCCAGTATTCGATGTCGGCAATGTCGTAGGAGTTCGGCTGCGTCACCGAACGCTGCACGACCGCGTCGGAATCGAGCGCCGTCATCTGCAGGGTGATACCGAGATCTTCCTTGCACTTCTCGGCGATGGCGTTCTGGTTGGACACGCCGGTGCCGAACTGGCGCAGCACGACATTGCGGATGTTCTGCGCCCAGATGGTCGGGAAGCCGGTGACGGCCCCGGACCCGATCGCGCCACCCGCCGCGGCAGCGAGCAGCTTGCGCCGCGCGATGCCCTTCTTCGTCGTCTCGACCATGGCAATCTCCCTTCGGTTGATGACGGCGGCGCGCGGCCGCCGTGGGAAAGTCAGGCGATGGCGTGCATGTCCTCGGCCTTCCAGCCGAGGACAACGCCATCGCCAGGATTCACGGGATCGGCGAAGAAGGCGGCCTCGGGCAGCACGGCGGAGAGCGGATCCAGCCCATCCACCGCGAGGCCCACCGCGACCGTCGCGCCGAGATATTCGACCGACCGCACCGTCCCGCGCAGCGGCAGCGCGGTACCGGGCCTGCCCAGCAGGACCCTGTCCGCGCGCACCGCGACATGCCGTGCCGCGGGCGGCAGCGCCTCCATCGCGATGCCATTGCCGAGCGCCCCGCCATCCGGTGCCAGGGCGATCACGTTGTGCCCACCGATGAAGCGCGCGACGAAGGTCGTCGCGGGGTGATTGTAGACCTCGCGCGCCGTGGCGGCCTGTTCGATGCGTCCCTTGTTCATCACCACCACCAGGTCCGCGAGCGCCATCGCCTCATCCTGGCTGTGCGTCACATGCACGAAGCTGATGCCGAGCCGTGCCCGGAGGTCCTTCAACTCCTCCCGCATCCGTATGCGCAGGAAGGGATCGAGCGCGGAGAGCGGTTCATCGAGCAGCAGCACGGAAGGGTCGGTGATCAGCGCGCGCGCCAACGCCACACGCTGCTGCTGCCCGCCCGAAAGCTGCGCCGGCAGGCGATCGGCATAGGCCCCCATCTCCACGCGATCGAGCATCGCGGCCGCGCGGGTGCGGCGTTCCACCTTGCCCACGCCGCGCATCTTCAGGCTGAAGGCGACGTTGTCGAGGCAGGAGAGATGCGGGAACAGCGCATAGGACTGGAACATCATCGCCGTGCCGCGCTTCGCCGGCGGCAATTCCGTGATGTTCTCCGCCCCGAGCAGGATGTCGCCTTCGGTCGCTATCTCATGCCCCGCGATCATGCGCAGCGTCGAGGTCTTGCCGCAGCCCGACGGCCCGAGCAGGCAGCAATAGGTCCCGGCGGGAATGCGCAGCGAAATCCCGTCCACCGCCATGACGCCGCCATACCGCTTCGTCACGGCAACCAGTTCGATCTCGGCGGGTTTGGCCATGCGACGCTTGCTCTGCTCCATCCCAGGCACGGCTGCGGATCGACAACCGGCCCGGGCGAGGCAGCAATCGCTGTGCCAGTGGCCCGGAACCGCATGACGGCCCGCAACGACCCGCAGGATTGCCCATGCTGTATGCAATCTGCAACTCAGGCGGGCGCCTGGATCAGGCGTCGGTGAATTGCAGCGCCGCCAGCCGTGAATAGAGACCGCCCTCGGCCAGCAACGCCGCATGCGTGCCGGTCGCGACGATGCGTCCCGCCTCCATCACGACGATGCGGTCGGCGCGGCGGACGGTCGCCAGGCGATGCGCCACCACCAGCGTCGTCCGCCCGCGCGAGGCACGCGCGAGCGCCTGCTGCACCGCATGCTCGCTCTCCGCATCCAGCGCGCTCGTCGCTTCGTCCAGCAGCAGCACCGGCGCGTCGCGCAGGATGGCACGCGCGATGGCGATGCGCTGGCGCTGGCCGCCCGACAACGTCACGCCCCGGGCGCCGAGATGGGTGTCGAATCCCTGCGGCAGCGCCTCGATGAAGCCAAGGGCAGAGGCGGCCTCCGCGGCAGCGCGCAACTCGGCATCGGAGGCATCGGGGCGGCCGTAGCGGACGTTCTCGGCCACGGTCGCGCTGAAGATGGCGGGGTCCTGCGGCACCAGGGCGATGCGCCCGCGCACATCCTGCGGTGCGGCGCGCGCGATCTCCATGCCGTCGAGCAGGATCGCCCCCGCATCGGGGTCGTAGAACCGCAGCAGCAGCGTCAGCACGGTGGTCTTGCCGGCGCCGGAAGGGCCGACCAGGGCGACCGTCTCCCCTGGCGCCACGTCCAGGCTGAAGCCCCGCAGCGCCGCCGCGTCGGGTCGCGACGGATAGTGGAAGGTCACGTCGCGGAACGTGACGCGCCCCTTCGGCGCCGGCAGGCCCACCGGGTCGGGCGGCGCGGTGATGGAAGGCTGCACCGACAGCACCTCCGCCAACCGGTCGGGCGCCGCGGCGGCCCGCGGGATCTCGCCCCCCCGTGCGGGGACGGGCGCCCCCGCGCGCGCCAGCAGCACGGCGTAGAAGACGAAGGCGGTCAGGTCCCCGCCGCTCATCCGCCCCGCCATCACGTCATGCCCGCCGATCCACAGCGAGAAGGTGATGGCCCCGAAACCGAGCAGCACGACCGACAGGATCAGCGCCGTGCGCGTCGCCACGCGCCGCAGCGCCGCGCGCACCGACTTCTCGGATTCCGCGCCATAGCGCGCGCGCTCGGCGGCCTCATGCGTGAAGGCCTGAACGATGCGCATGGCGTTGATCGCTTCCTCGGCCGTCGCGGCGAGGTCGGCCACGCGTTCCTGCGCGGCGCGCGAGAGACGGCGTTCCCGCCGCCCGAAGACGACCATGGGCAGCACCACCAGCGGCACCACCACGGCCATCAGGGCCGCGAGCTTCGCGCTCGTCAGCACGAGCATCGCGAAGGCGCCGATGCCCGTCAGGGCATTGCGCAGGCCCATCGAGATCGCCGAGCCGATCAGCGATTGCAGCAGCGCCACATCGGCGGTCAGCCGCGACATCAGGTCGCCGGTGCGTGCGGTCTCGAAATACTGCGCATCGAGCCGCGTCAGATGGTCGAAGACCGCGCGCCGCAGATCCGCGGCCACGCGCTCGCCGAGCCAGGTGACCAGGTAGTAGCGGCAGGAGGTCGCGACGCCGAGCGTGACCACGATCGCGCCCATCACCATCGCGGCGCGGTTCAGCGCCTCGGCCCCGCCGCTGAAGCCATCATCGATGATGTGCCGCAGCCCCTGCCCGACCGCGAGGGTCAGCCCGGCCGCCAGCAGTAGCGCCACCGCCGCCCCGATCGCGCGCCCGAGATAGGGGCGCAGGAAAGGCAGCAGCAGGCGGAGGGAGGAGACCTTACCCACGGGCGCAGGCGGCGCGCCGCCCCCCGGACCCCGTCGGGACCCGCCCTGCCCTTAGGGCATCACGAACGGATCGCGGTCTCACCGCGATCCGGGAGCGCAGGGCGCGACCGCGCCCGGACCGACAGAAGTCGCCTGTGCAACAGTCCCGGGCGCGAAGGCAAGCGGCGCGGATGCGCGGCGCCCGCCGTTTGAGGAACAATCAAACATGCTGCCCGCCATTGATGTGGATTTCGGCGCCGTTCACGTAGGAAGAGGCCTCGGTGCAGAGAAAGTAGATGGCCTGAGCCACTTCCTCCGGCCGGCCAAGCCGGCGCATCGGGATCTGCTCCTGCACGATCTTCTCGGTGCCGGGGGACAGGATGGAGGTGTCGATCTCGCCGGGGCTGATCGCGTTCACGCGGATGCCGAGTGGGGCGAAATCCGCCGCCATCTCCCGCGTCAGCCCGGCGAGCGCCGCCTTGGAGGTGGAATAGGCCGCCCCCGCGAAGGGATGCACCCGGCTGCCGGCGATGGAGGTGACGTTCACCACCGACCCCTTCGCCTTCTGCAACGGCCCCACCAGGCCACGCGCCAGCAGCACCGGGGCGAAGAAGTTCACGCGGAACACCCGCAGCCAATCCTCCAGCGGCGTGTCGAGCGAACCGAGCCGCGATCCACCCGCCCCCTTCGGAGAGATCGCCGCGTTGTTCACGAGGGCATCAAGCCGACCGCCATCCGGCTCGAGGCGCGCGGCGATCTCCGCCACCGCTGCCTCGGTCGCCGCCGGATTGGTGAGGTCGAGTTGGATGTGATCCTCAGGCCCCATCTCCCAGGGGCATTGCTCCGGGAAAGGCTGGCGCGAAACGGTGATGACGCGCCAACCGGCCGCCGAGAACCGCTTCACCGTCGCATGGCCGATGCCGCGCGAGGCGCCGGTCAACAGCAGGACGCGGCGCGGCCCGTTGGACGACCTGGCTCGACCGGTGCTGCTCATGGAGGCTGACCCGTATTTCGCTGTTGCAGCGCGGGTATAGCGCGGAAGCAGGCGCAGGACAGCCAGGCCCTGATCGGAGGCCCCCGCCCGCTCACGGCACTGCGGGCGCTCTGGCAAGATCCCGGCCGGTGCGCCCGGCGCCAGATCGAGGTTTGCAAAGGCCTTGCTGATGGCCTCGATGCTTCCGCTGGTGGGAGCCGGAGGGGCGCTGCCCCTCCGGACCACCCCGCCAGGTGCTTGG
>JAYSDS010000094.1:9452-24996 GCA_041914265.1 Roseomonas sp. | reverse complement strand
TGCCCGGCACCAACAGACGGCTTTCCAAATGATCCATCATTTGGCGGGGCGGTTTGGAGGGGCGGCGCCCCTCCAATGCCGACCGCACCGATCATGTCCCGGCCCCGCCGGCGTCACTCCGCGCGGATGCCCGCCGTCTCGACGACGCGCCGCCAGCGGGCGATCTCCGCGCGCTGGAAGGTGCTGTAGTCGTCCGCGCTGCCGGCGACCACGGTGAAGCCGATCTGTTGCAGCCGCTGGACGCTCTCCGGGTGCTTCAGCGCCGCGGTGGCTGCCGCGTTCAGCCGCGCCAGCAGCGGGGCGGGGACGCCCGCCGGCGCCATCGCCGCCTGCCAGGAGGTCACGACGAAATCGGCGAGCCCGCCCTCGATGGCGGTCGGCACATCGGGCAGGATGGTATGGCGCTCCCGCGAGGTGACGGCGATCGCCTTCAGCCGCCCGCCCTGGATATGCCCCGCGACGGTGCCGAGATTCTGGAAGGAGAGCTGGACATTGCCCGCGATCAGGTCGGTCGCCGCGGCTGCGCCGCCATTGTAGGGCACATGGGTGGGGTCGGTGCCGGTCTCCTGCTTGAACAGCTCCATCGTCAGATGGTCCGAGGAGCCGACGCCGGAGGTGGAGTAGGAGGTCTTCCCCACATTCGCCTTCAGCCAGGCCACGAGTTCGGGCAGCGTGTTCACCGGCACGCGCTGCGGGTTCACCACCAGGACGTTGGGTGTGGTGACGGCGAGCGTGACGGGGGCGAAGTCGCGCACCGGGTCGTAGCCCAGATTGGGCCGCAGCGCGGCGTTGATGGCGAAGACGCCGATCGAGCCGACCAGCAGCGTATGCCCGTCCGGGGCTGCGCGCGCGACGGCGCGGGCCGCGACCTCACCATTCGCGCCGGGGCGGTTCTCCGCGACGACGGGCTGGCTGAGCACGGTCGACATGCGCTGGGCGATGACCCGCCCGACGATGTCGGAAGGCCCGCCGGCAACGAAGGGAATGAGGATGGTGACGGGACGGCTGGGCCAGCCATCCTGGGCCCGGGCGGTCCCAGCCACCAGGGCGGCCGAACCGGCGGCGAGCAATGAACGGCGTTGGATCATCTTGGAAATCCTCCGGCTGATTTTGACCGGAGCTTAGGGTGATCTTGCGCCGTTGCGAAAGCCCGCCGCCGTCCGTGTGCGGGGGGAAGCCTCCATCCCCCCGCTGGCGACCGGCATGGACGCGTCAGAAGCGGTAGCGGACGCCCACGCCGAAGACGAAGGGATCGATGTTCGCCGTGGCGCCGATGCGACCGATGCTCGTGTCGACCGCGACATCGGGACGCATGTAGATCCACTTGACGTCGAAGTTCAGCAGCCAGTTGGGCGTGAGCTCGACGTCGAGGCCGGCATTCAGCGCGAAACCCCAGGAGTTCCGCACATTCATGTCGAGCACCGGCGGGGAGTAGCCACCGCCTTCATTGTAGAACATCGTGTAGTTCACACCGACGCCGAGATAGGGGCTGAAGCGCTCCGCCGGCAGCGGGTGGTACTGGAAGGTCAGCGTCGGCGGCAGCGCCCAGACATGGCCAAGATCCACCGTGCCGATGGCGGTGTTGCGCGCTTCCACATCATGGCGCGTCGTCGCCGCGATCAGGTTCACCGAGAAGTTCGGCGTGAAGAAGTACGTGAAGTCGAGCTGCCCCGTGACCGAGTTCGACACATCCGGCGTACCGCCGATGACGTCGACGCTGCCTCCGTTCACCGGCACGACGCCGATGACGCTGAGGCCGATCATGAAGTCCCCGGCCTGCTTGCCGCGGACGGGCGTTTCCTGCGCGAGGGCCGGCTGGGCGAGAAGCCCGAGTGCCGCGGCACCTGCGAGCAGGATGGAAGTGCGTGTCATGGTCGGGTTCCCCTGTCTCCTCCGACAGGAACCGCGTAGGGCTGAAACAGCTTTATCTCTTTGATGCAACGCAACCGTTTTCATGATGCTCGGCAAGAATGCCGAATCGCCCCATGCTCTTGCCTGGGTGGGGCGCCGGTCGTAAGCGCGCCGGGTTGCAGCTTTCCGGGGGGATGAGGGGATGGCCACGGATCTTGAGATCGCGCGCGCCGCGACGCTGAAGCCGATCCAGGAGATCGCCGCCAAGGCCGGCATTCCCGCCGATGCGCTGGAGCCCTACGGCAAGGTGAAGGCCAAGGTCGGGCTCGATTTCATCGAGGCGCAGCGGGGCCGCCCCGATGGCGCGCTCGTTCTCGTCACCGGCATTAGCCCGACACCCGCCGGCGAGGGCAAGACCACCACGACCATCGGCCTGGCGGATGCGCTGAATGCGATCGGCACGAAGACCATGATCGCGCTGCGGGAGCCCTCGCTCGGCCCCTGCTTCGGCGTGAAGGGCGGGGCGACCGGCGGCGGCTATGCCCAGGTGGTGCCGATGGAGGACATCAACCTCCACTTCACCGGCGACTTCCACGCCATCACCAGCGCGAACAACCTGCTCGCGGCGATGGTGGACAACCATCTCTACTGGGGCAACGGGTCGGGGCTCGATGCGCGGCGGGTGTCCTGGCGTCGCTCGCTCGACATGAATGACCGCGCGCTGCGTGGCATCGTCTCCTCCCTGGGCGGCGTGGCGAATGGCTTCCCGCGGGAGGACGGCTTCGACATCACCGTCGCCTCGGAAGTGATGGCGGTGTTCTGCCTCGCGAAGGACCTCGCGGACCTGCAGGCGCGGCTGGGACGCATGGTGGTGGGGCAGACGCGGGACGGGAAGAACATCACCGCGCACGACCTCAAGGCCGATGGCGCCATGGCCGTGCTGCTGCGCGATGCCTTCGCACCAAACCTGGTGCAGTCCATCGAGGGCACGGCCGCCCTGGTCCATGGTGGCCCCTTCGCCAACATCGCCCATGGCTGCAATTCGGTGATGGCGACGAAGCTCGCCCTGAAGCTCGCCGATGTGGTGGTGACCGAGGCAGGCTTCGGCGCCGATCTGGGCGCGGAGAAATTCCTCGACATCAAGTGCCGTCAGGCGGGGCTGAAGCCTTCCGCCTGCGTGGTCGTCGCGACGGTGCGCGCGCTGAAGATGCATGGCGGCGTCGCGAAGTCCGACCTCGGGCGCGAGGATGTCGCGGCGGTGAAGCGCGGCGTGGTGAACCTCGCCCGCCATGTCGAGAATGTCGGCAAGTTCGGCGTTCCCGTGGTGGTCGGCCTCAACAAGTTCACCTCCGACACCGAGGCCGAGATCGCCGCGGTGCAGGAAGCGATGCGCGCGCTGGGAACGGAGGCGATCCTCTGCACCCATTGGGGCGATGGCGCGAAGGGGGCCGTGGACCTCGCCATGGCGGTGAAGGCGCGCATCGATGGCGGCACGGCGAAGTTCGAACCGCTCTATACCGACCATGTCTCGCTGACCGGAAAGATCGAGACCATCGCGCGCGAGATCTACCGCGCCACGGCGGTCTCCATTCCCGCCCCCGTCGCCGCGAAGCTGAAGCGCTACGAGCAGGACGGCTTCGGCGACCTGCCGGTCTGCATCGCCAAGACGCAGTATTCCTTCAGCGCGGACCCGACGAAGCTCGGCGCGCCGGAAGGCCATGTGCTGCCGGTACGCGAGGTGCGGCTTTCCGCCGGCGCCGGCTTCGTCGTCGCGATCTGCGGCGACATCATGACCATGCCCGGCCTGCCGCGCGTGCCGGCGGCGGAAGGCATCCACCTCGATACGCTCGGCCGCATCGAAGGGCTGTTCTGACCGTGGCGCCGGCCGAGGCGCGGATGCGCGACGCCGCCCCCTGGTGGCATCCCGATCCGCGCGACGCGCTGCGGATCGAAGGCGGGCGGCCGGTTACGGGGCGCTGGCGGCTTGGCGGGGCGAAGAACGCGGTGCTGCCGCTGATGGTCGCGGCGCTGCTGACGCCGCATCTCGTCACGCTGCGGCGCGTGCCCGCCATCCTCGATGTCGCGGTGCTGGCGGGGCTGTTGCGCCGGCTGGGCGCGCAGCTTTCCTGGTCGCGCGATGCGCAGGGACTGGCGCTGACCATCGCGGCCGACCCGCTTCGCCCGACCGAGGTCGATGCGGAGCTGGTCGCGCGCATGCGCGCTTCCGTTCTGCTGCTGGGGGCGCTGCTCGCGCGTTGCGGCCAGGCGCGGCTGCCCATGCCCGGCGGCGACGCCATCGGGCTCCGCGGGGTCGATTTTCACCTGGCCGGCCTGCGCGCCATGGGCGCGACCATCGAGGTCAGTGGCGGGGTGATCGAGGCCCGCGCGCCGCAGGGGCTGCGCGGCGCGGCGATCGACCTGCCGATGCCCTCGGTCGGTGCGACCGAGAACCTGCTGATCGCCGCCGTGCTCGCCCGCGGCACCACGATGATCCGCAACGCGGCGCGGGAACCGGAGATCGCCGATCTCGCCCGGTGCCTCGTCGCCATGGGCGCGGGCATCGAGGGCATTGGCGGGCCGGTCCTGACCATTGACGGCGATCGCCCGCTCCATGGCGCGCAGCATCTCGTCCTGCCGGACCGGATCGAGATGGGCACCATGGCCTGTGCCGCGGCCCTGACGGGCGGGGAACTCCTGCTGGAAGGTGGCGATCTGGCGCTGCTGGGTGCGGCCGCGCCGATCCTCGCGGAGGCCGGGGTCCTGCTGGAAGCCGCGCCTGAGGGCCTGCGTGCCTGCCGCGCGCCGCGGGGCCTGCGCGGCGTGGACCTGCGCACCGCGCCCTTTCCGGGCTTCGCGACCGACCTGCAATCGCCGGTCATGGCGCTGCTGAGCGTCGCCCCGGGCGGAAGCGCCATCACCGAGACCATTTTCGAACAGCGCTTCCGCCATGTGGACGAGTTGCGCCGCATGGGCGCGGAGATCACGGTTCGCGGCCACACCGCCTGGCTTCGCGGCGTGCCCCATCTGACCGGGGCGCCGGTCACGGGCACCGATGTCCGGGCGGCGGCGGCCCTGCTGCTCGCCGGACTGGGCGCGCGGGGCACGACGGAGCTGCGCGGCCTCGACCACCTCGACCGTGGGCATGAGGCGATGGTCGAGCGGCTTCAGGCCTGTGGCGCGACGGTGGAGCGCTGCTGACCCGTCACAGCGAGGGCCATTGCGATTCATCCCCGAGCGCGAGGGGCGCCTGCGGCTTCCAGGTGGGGTATTTCTCGTAGAAGCAGTCGAAGGCCTTGGCCTTGATCACGTCGTAGCAGGGCATGCCGCGGATGAAGGTGCTCCGTGGGCCGCCATTGTCGATCAGCTCCCCGCCGGCATCCGGGTAGAAGAAGATCTTCGCCCAGGAATTGTAGGGCTGGTAGACGCTGATCTGCTGCCCCTGGGTGACGTACATGGAGATATGGACATTCGCGCCGCTGCGCGAATTCTCCTTGCAGACCGTGATGTGGCACTGGAGCACCCGGTGCCAGCCCGTCTGCTCATTGTACAGCAGCCCGAAATCATAGATGCCGTGCGCCCAGCCCGGGGCGCCGTCGATCCATCCCGCCATCTGCGTCCTCCACCCGCCTGGCGCTGCTCTGGCGCCATTGTCGTTCCGGCAGCATGCGCGATCGGTCGCGGCGCGAAAAGTGGAGATAAGGGCTCGCGCGGCAAGCGAAATCCTACCGCCGTGCCTCCTCCACCCCGTTGCGGATATAGGCGGCCAGGGCTCGGGCGAGGCAGTCGTTCAGCTTGTCGATCTCGGCGGTGCGGTGGTCGCGCGCGGCGCGTTCGACATCCACCGTGCCGGCATCGGCCCAGGCACGCATGATGTCGTAGCGGGAAAAGAACCCCGCATGGTTCGCCGCCGCCACCACGCGCAGGGCGTCGCGATAGGGGTCCACATCGGCATTGGCGCGGATGAAGCGGCTGAACTGGATGCCCATCACCACCGCGTCGATGCCCCGCGCGTGGAGCCGTTCGAGGCCCTGGCCCAGCGTGGCGGCCATGTCGTCCATGGGCAGGCTGCGCAGCGCCTCGGTCGTGCCGGCCTGCCAGATCACCAGGTCGGGCGGCGTGCCGCGCAGGGCTTCCTCGATGTCGCGCCATTGCTCGGTCGCGGTGCTGCCGCGTGTGCCGCGCACCTCGACGCGCAATTGCAGGTCCGGGCGGCGTTCGCGCAGCAGGACCTCGAGCCGCGCCGGCCAGGCCGCGGCCGGGCTGGAGGCGCCGGGCCCCGTGATCGAGGCAGTTCCGACTGCGAGGATGAAGAGCCGCCCCGTCGCGATCCCGGTCGCGACCGTGCGCAGGGGCGGGGCCTGGAGCCATTCGGCGGGCGCGCCGCAGCCCGGCCCCTGCGCCGCCAGGGCTGGCAGCGAGAGCCCCAATCCGAGCAGCAGGGCGAGGATGCGGCGCATCGGCGTCAACCCCTATCGGGCTGCGGGCCGGGGGACAAGGGCCGTGTGGGGCGGCTGTCGCGCTTTTCCGCGCCGTACCACGCGGTGAGCATGGCCAGCCCCACCAGCGCCGCCGCGCCGAGCAGGTTCACGGCGACCTGCATCCACCAGGCATCGGCTTCTTCCAGCGCCACCCGGCCGAGGAAGGACAGCGCGATGCCGGCGCAGAAGACGGGCAGCGCCTGCTGGCCCATCAGCACCATCAGCTTGGATGGTGGGCTGCGCAGCCAGCGCGCGTCGCGCGGCAGCAGATGCGCGACGAGGTAGGTCAGCGCCAGCATCGTCAGCAGCCGCGCCGGATGCAGCGAGGCCTTGTCGATCGCCGCGAGGTAGGGCGCGAAGCCGGGCAGCCGCGCCTCGGCGAAGTCCCATTTGAAGTAGAGAAGCACGCTCATTACCGCGCCCGCCGCCAGCCACGCCGCGCAGAGCACGCCCGCCCAGCGCCGCCAGGGTATCGAAAGCGGCTGCCCGCCCGGCGGCGCATAGGACAGCGTGCAGCCGATGAAGAACAGCAGCTGCCAGGCGAGCGGATTGAAGAACCAGTCCTCGCCGCGCCAGGACGGCAGGGTGATGTCGAAGACGCGCGCCGCCGCCCAGAGCCCGGCCGAGGCGGCGAGCATCGCCGCCGGATGGCGGATCAGCGGCATGACCAGCGCGAACATCGCCAGCACCGTGATGTAGAGCGGCAGGATGTTCAGGAAGGAGGGCTGGTAGCGCAGCAGCAGCGCCTCGAGCAGTGCGCGATAGGGATCCGTGGCGAAGGGGTCGAGATGCAGCTCGTCCAGATAGGCGGCGGAATCGAGCCGTGCCGCCGAAAGCCCCACCTGCGCCGTGAAGACCACCAGCAGGAAGATATGCGCGACATAGAGCGTGAAGACCCGCCCCATGACGCGCGACGCGGCGAAGAACCACCCCTGCCGGTCCATGGTCCGCCCATAGGCGAGGCCCGCCGCATAGCCGGCGAGCATGACGAAGGTCTCGGTGGCATCGGCGAGGGTGTAGTTGCGCGGCGTGACGTAGCCGAGCCAATTGCCTGGCGTGTGGTTCACGAAGATCGCCCAGAGCGCGAAGCCACGGATCAGATCCACGCGCAGGTCGCGATCGAGGCGGACGAGTGACTCCATGCCCGAGGGTGAACACCGGACGACACCGCGCCGCAAGGGACAGCTTGTTACGCGCCCTGTTACGCGCCGCCCATCAGGCCACGTGCGATGGTTTCGACATCCGTCGCCGCGGCGCTGCCGGGATGGCGGGTGATCAGCGGCGCCTGGTGTCGGATGGCGTCGCGCACCTTGGCATCACGGCGGATGACGCCGGCGAGCGGCACGTCGCGCTTGAGGAAGGTCGAGGCCGCGCGGGCCAGGGCGGCATGGGTTCGTGCGCCCGTGGCGGCGTCGGCGGCGAGGTTCACGATAATGCGCGCATCCCCGCCCGGCCGGTCCCGCCCATGCAGCTTCAGCACGGCATAGGCGTCGGTCAGGCTGGTCGGTTCCTCGGTGGCCAGCACCAGCAGCGTGTCGGCGGCGGCAGCGATCCGGCGCTGCGGCGCTTCGAGCCCCGCGCCGAGATCGACGATCACGGCATCCCATCGCGCCGCGGCGCGGGGCAGCAGCGCGATGACCGAAGCGAGCGCGACCCCGTCCAGCGCGGCCAGCGTGCCGGAACCCGACCGCCCGGCGAGAATGTCGAAGCCCGCGGGGTGCGATATGGCGGCCTCCTCCACCGCCACCTGCCCGGCGATGACGGCTGAGATGTCGCGCGTCGGCTGGAAGCCGAGCTGAACATCGACATTCGCGAGGCCCAGATCGGCATCCACCAGCAGCACCCGGATGCCCTGGCGCGTGAGAGCCTGGGCGAGCGTGATGGCGAACCAGGTCTTCCCCACGCCGCCCTTGCCCGAGGCGATGGCGATGATGCGGCCCTGGGCGGGCAGGGGACGGGTGGCGGCATGGATCATCGGAGGGCTTCCTCGGCCTCGATCGGGATGCCGCGGCGCGGGGCGGCGGCCAGACGCGCGGCGAGACGCGCGGGGGAAAGGGGTTCGAGCCCGTCCACCACCTCGGGGCTCATGCCCGCTTCGGTGAGGAACAGCGGCCCGGCCTCGGCGGCCGCGAGCACGGCACCGAGCCGCCGCGCGGCGTCGAGCCGCGTCGGCAGCAGATGCCGCGCGCCAAGTGCTGCGAAGGCGCGGGCGAGGTCCGCGGCCTCATGCGTATCGAGGCCGGCGGGCAGCACCAGCACGAGATCCGCCCGCACTGCCCCGGCCAGCGCATGCAGCGCGACGGCCTGGCGCGGGTCGAAGGGATCGCAGCCGGCGCTGTCGATCAGCGCGGGCTGGCCCGGCGCTCGCCGCGCCAGCGCCTTGGACAGCGCGGGGACGGAGGGTGCGACGGCCAGCGTCAGCGCCAGCACGCCGGTGAAGGCGGCGAGCTGCGCGGTCGCCCCCGCGCGCTGCCCATCCGTCGTGACGATGATCGGCGGCATGCCCGAGAGCACCATCCGCGCGGCGAGCTTCGCGCAGGTGAGCGTCTTCCCGGCACCTGGCGGGCCGACGAGCATCAGCGGCCGGTCGCAGGCATCGGGCAGCGGCGCGAAGCCCAACGCCCGCGCCAGAGCCTGGTCGAGCGGGGCCTGAGCGAGCGTCGCGGCCAGCGCCGCTGGCGGATTGTGGAAGGCAAGCGGACCCTGCACCGGCATGGGCGGGGAACAGGGCGGGATCAGGACCGGCTCTTCCGGTTCGAGCGCAGCCGTGATCTCCACACCGCCGGCCGTTCGACGCGTGGCGAGAATAATGGCGTCGGCGCCGAGTTCCTCGCGCAGGAGCGCCATCGCCTCGGCCATGCGGGGCGCGCGGAAGGTCTTCAGGCGCATCGGGCGCTTCCCCGCAGGGGTGCCGACCGCCCAGGCGGTCCGGCCAGGCTGACGCGCGGTCTGGGCTGCCGGCGCCTGGCCCAGGCGCCGGCGATCCGTCGCGATTCTGCCCTGCCGTCGTCAGGGGCTTCGATGATTCCCCCGCCGCCTGGTGCGAGACGTTGATTTCCGGGAACATTTCGGCCGATGGGGCCCCACCGGCGCCGCAAGCGTCCCTGGAAGCCCGCGGCGCGGCGAGGCCTGGAGGGCGACGGCGCCACTGCCCATCCGGCGTTTCGCGTCAAAGCGACCCCACCGTGCGGATGCGTGCCCGCGGATGGATCTCGGTATGCGCGAGTACCATGGTCGCGGGCCTGAACCGCTCCACGATGGCGCGCACATGCGGGCGGATCGGCGCCGAGCAGATCAGCGCGGCATGCTCCCCCGCCGCCGTCGCGGCATCGAAGGCCGTGCGCAGCTTCTCCATGAATTCCGACAGGCGGGACGGCCCCATGGCGAGCTGGCGCTCCTCCGGCGGGCCGATCAGCGCCTCGGTGAAGGCGACTTCCCAATCGGCGGACAGCGTGATCATGGGCACGTATCCCTGCGGCCCGCGCGCCGCGTCGGAGAGTTGCCGCGCGAGCCGCGCGCGCACGATGGCGAGGATCCCGGGCACCGTCCGCGCACCCGCCGCGCTGGCCTCCTGAATGCCCTCCAGGATGGTCGGCAGGTCGCGGACCGACACGCGCTCGGCCAGCAGCGCCTGCAGCACGCGCTGGATGCCGCCCATGCCGATCTGCGACGGCACCAGGTCGGAAACCAGCTTGCGATGCTCGGAAGGCAGGTCGTCCACCAGCTTCTGCGTCTCGGCGAAGGAGAGAAGCTCAGCCATGTTCTCCCGCACCAGCTCGGTGAGATGCGTCGCCACCACGCCCGCCGCGTCGACCACGGTGCAACTGCGGGCGAGGGCTTCCTCGCGCTGCGCTTCCTCGATCCAGATGGCGGGCAGGCCGAAGGTCGGCTCCTGGCAGCGCTCGCCGGGCATGTTCGGGACATTGCCGGTGGGGTCGATGGCCAGCAGCAATGGCGGGCGGAGGCGGCCGCGCCCGGCCTCGATCTCCTTCACCCGGATGGCGTAGGTGTCGGGCGGCAGGGCCAGGTTGTCCTGGATGCGCACGGACGGCAGGACGAAGCCCATGTCCTGCGCGATGGTGCGGCGCAGGCCCTTGATCTGCTCGGTCAGCCGTGGCGCGTCGCCGGCGGCGAGGGAGAGCAGCCCATAACCCAGTTCGAGGCGCAGCATGTCGATGCGCAGCGTCTCGGCGATCGGGACCTCGGCCTGGGCCGCCGCGGGTGCCATGACATCCTGGGGCGGGGCCAGCACGCGGCGATGCGCCGCCCAGGCCCCGGCGCTCGCGAGCCCCGCCAGGGCCAGGAAGGGCAGCATCGGCATGCCCGGCAGCAGTGCCATCACCGCGGCCGCGCCACCCGCGATGGCAAGCGGCTTCGGCCCCGCGCCGAGCTGCCCCAGCATCACCTCATCCGCCGTGCCTTCCGTGCTGCCCTTGGTGACGACGATGCCCGCCGCGACCGAGACCAGCAGCGCCGGGATTTGGCTGACCAGCCCGTCGCCGACGGTGAGCATCGAGAAGGTCTGGGCGGCCTCGGCGAAGGACAGCCCATGCCGTGCGACGCCGATCGCCATGCCGCCGAGCAGGTTGATGAAGGTGATGATCAGCCCCGCAATGGCGTCCCCGCGCACGAATTTCGCGGCACCGTCCATGGCGCCGTAGAAGCCTGTTTCCTCTTCTAGCTCCCGGCGGCGGTGGCGCGCCTCGGTCTCGTTGATCAACCCGGCGGACAGATCGGCGTCGATCGCCATCTGCTTGCCGGGCAGGGCATCGAGGCTGAAGCGTGCGGCGACTTCCGCGATGCGCCCCGAGCCCTTGGTGATGACCATGAAGTTCACCACCAGCAGGATGGCGAAGACGATCAGCCCGACGACGACATCGCCCCCCATCAGGAAGCCGCCGAAGGCCGACACGACATGCCCCGCCGCCTGTGGCCCTTCGGCCCCGTGGGTGAGGATGATGCGCGTCGTCGCGACATTGAGCGCGAGGCGCAGCAGCGTCGTCAGCAGCAGAAGCGTGGGGAAGGAGGTGAAGTCGAGCGGCCGGCGCAGGAACAGCGCCACCATCAGCACCAGCACCGAGACGGTGATGGAGATGGCGAGCGAGGCGTCGAGCAGCACCACGGGCAGCGGCACGACGAGCACGACGAGCAGCGCCGCGACGCCGAGCGCGAGCGCCATGTCGTTGCCCGGCTGTGCCTTGCGCAGCCAGCCCGGGATGGCGAGTGCCGCCATGCGTTACCCGACCGGCAGGGCGAAGGGCGCCTGGCCCGGCACGGGCGGGACGGCCATGCCAGCCGCGCGATACTCGTGCAGCTTGTTGCGCAGGGTGCGGATGGAGATGCCGAGCATCTCCGCCGCCCGCGTGCGGTTGCCGAGGCAATGCGACAGCGTCTCGAGGATCAGGTCGCGCTCGACATCCTCGACACGCCGCCCCACCAGGGCGGAAACGGGCGGTGCGGGCTTCGGCGCCGCGGGGGCGACGACGAGCGGCGCCTCGGCGGCCACGGCGGGCAGGTGCTCCAGCAGGTCGATGGCCTCGGGCCCGATGCTGTTGCCCTCGGCTAGCAGCACGGCGCGGTGCAGCGTGTTCTCCAGCTCGCGCACATTGCCCGGCCAAGGATGGGTGAGCAGCAGCGCCTCCGTCGCCGGGGCGAGGCCACGCAGCGGTAGGCCATTGGCGCGCGCATAGCGTTCGGCGAAATGCCGCGCGAGGGGAAGGATGTCGCCGGACCTTTCGCGCAGCGCCGGAATGCGCAGACGCACCACGGCGAGACGGAAATAGAGATCCTCGCGGAAGCGGCCCCGCGCGACCTCGGCGGCGAGGTCGCGATGGGTGGCGGCGAGGATGCGTACATCCACCTTCACCGGCGCCGACCCGCCAAGCCGGTCGATCTCGCGTTCCTGGATGGCGCGCAGGATCTTCGCCTGCAGGCGCGGATCCATCTCGCCGATCTCATCGAGCAGCAGCGTCCCGCCTTCGGCCTGTTCGAACTTGCCGCGCCGCGCGGCGACGGCGCCGGAGAAGGCGCCCTTCTCATGCCCGAACAATTCGGATTCCAGCAGGGCTTCGGGCAGTGCCGCGCAGTTCAGCGCGACGAAGGGGCCGCGCGCGCGGCGGGACGCCGCATGGATGTGGCGCGCCAGCACTTCCTTGCCCGTGCCGCTCTCCCCGGTGATCAGCACCGAGGCCTCGGCGCGCGCGATCTGTTCCGCGCGTCCCAGCAGCGCGGCCATCACCGCGTCGCGCACCACGGGCTTCTCCGGGTCCCCCGCGACGGCCTGCAGCATCGCCGCGATCAGGTCCGGATCCGGCGGCAGTGGCAGGAAATCCTTAGCCCCGGCGCGTATCGCGCGCACCGCGCCGTCGGCATCGTCGGGCCGGCCGCAGGCGATGACGGGGCAGGCCATGCGCTCGGCGGTCATCTGGTCGATCAGCCAGGCAACGTCGTGCATCACATCGCACAGCACGAGGTCGGCACCTTCGCCACGCAGCCGCGCAAGTCCCGCCGCGGCACCTTCGGCCACGGCCAGCCGCGCCCCGCGCGCCGTGGCGATGCGCGCCGCGACGCCCAGCTCCGCCTCCAGCGAGCCGATGATCAGGATCCGCGCCATGGTCAGACCCCCCGGTCCGACTTCACGATCTCGGTCATCGTCACGCCGAGCCGGTTGTCGTCCACCATCACCACCTCGCCGCGCGCGACGAGCCGGTTGTTGACATAGATGTCCACCGCCTCGCCCAGCTTGCGGTCGAGTTCCACCACCGCGCCGCGCCCGAGCTTCAGCAGTTGCGAGACCTGCATCGTCGCGCGGCCCAGCACGGCGCTGATCTGTACCGGGATGTCATAGACCGCCTCCAGCTCCCGCGCCGGGGCGGAGGCGGCGGGCCGCCCTTCCTCCGTTGCCGGCGAGACGGGTTCGAAGCCCTGGGTTCCGGACATGCGCTACTCCTTCGGCCCAAGGCCGGCTGATTCGAGAAGCTGGCGGATCGCCTGGCGCCGCTGCGCGAGGTCGAGGACCGCCCCGCCGCCCCGCCACGTCGCGCGTGCATCGCCGGGCGCCAGGCTGGCGTCTGCCTCGATCGTGATGGCAGCCGCGCCCAGGAGCACGCGTACGGCTTCGGCCTGTGCGGGCGGCACCAGCAGGCGGGCCTCCGGCGCAACGGCAAGCACCGGTTCGACCCGCTGCGCGAAGGCGGCCGCCATCGGCGCAGCCTGCGCCGCCGCCAGGCCCGGCAGCGCCGCATCCAGTATGGACAGCACCAGCCGCGCGAGATCCTGTGCGACAGTCGTCGCCGCCTCGCGCGCCGCATCCTCGCCGAGCCGGAGCGCTTCCAGCGCCAGGGCTACGGCGCGCGCGGCCTCTGCGGCCTGCGTCGCGGCGCCGCGGCGCAGCCCTTCGGCGAGGCCGTCTTCCCATCCGCCGCGCCGCGCTTCCTCGAGCAGCGGCCCGACCGGCTCGGGCTCCGGTGCGGGCGGTGGGGGCGGCGGGGCGGCAGCCTGGCGCCGCGCCGCATCCAGCGCGGCGACCAGCACCGTCGGCATGAAGTCGCGGCTGGCCGATACGCCACGCTGCGGGACGAAGACATCGGGCATGTCAGTAGACCATCTCGTCCTCGCGCCCGTCCTGCATCTGGATCTGGCCCTGGGCGGCGAGATCCTTGGCCTGCAGCACGATCGCGGCTTGCGCCTCGTCCACGTCGCGCAGGCGCACGGGGCCGAGATTGGCGAGATCCTCCTTCAGCATCTTCGCCGCGCGCTCGCTCATGTTCTTGGTGAAAAGGTCGCGCAGCGTCTCCGAAGCGCCCTTGAGCGCGAGGGTGAGCTGTTCCTTCGGCACGGCGCGCATCAGCACCTGCACCCCCGCGCTGTCCATCCGCTGCAGGTCGTCGAAGGTGAACATCAGCCCGCGGATGCGTTCGGCGGCATCGCGGTTGCGTTCCTCGAGCGCGGCGAGGATGCGCGTCTCGGACTGGCGGTCGAGGTTATTGAAGATCTCCGCCATCATCTCGTGCGCATCGCGCCGCTGTGCGCGGGCGAGGTTCGACATGAACTCGGCCTTCAGCGTCTTCTCGACGCCGTCCAGCGCTTCCTTCTGCACGGTCTCCATGCGCAGCATGCGCATGATGACCTCCATCGAGAATCCCTCGGGCAGCAGGGAGAGCACGCGCGCGGCGTGGTCGGGCTTCACCTTGGACAGCACCACCGCGACCGTCTGCGGGTATTCGTTCTTGAGGTAGTTCGCCAGCACGGCCTCGTTCACGTTGCCCAGCTTGTCCCACATGGTCCGGCCAGCGGGGCCACGAATCTCCTCCATGATCTGGGCGACGCGGTCGCGCGGGAGCGTCTTGAGGAGCATGCGCTCGGTGGTTTCCCAGGAACCGACCAGCGTGCCGGTCTGGCCGAGGTTCTCGGCGAATTCCCGGCACAGATCCTCGACCGAGGCGGCAGGCACCCTGCCGAGCCCCGCCATGGCCTGTGAGATGTCGCGGATCTCGTCCTCATGCATCTGGGAGAAGAGCCGCGCGGCGTGATCCTCGCCGATGGCGAGCATGAAGGTCGCGGCCTTCTGGACGCCGGTCAGGGTTGTCGCCATGGCTCGTTCCTCATGCGCCGCTTTCCGGGGCCATCCAGCGCCGCACCACGCTGAGCGCCTCGTCGGGATGCCGTTCCACCAGTTCCTGCAGCTTCAGGATGGAGGAGGCGCGCATCTGTCCCTCGACCATGGCAAGCGAGATCATCGTGTGGTCCCCGTCGCCATCGCTGCCGATCGCGGCGGTCCCGCTGGCCTGGCCGGGCAGGGCAGGGTTGCCATCTGGGCCGACGACGGCCGCTGCGCCCCCGGCGGCGGCGATCGCCCTGCCGGGCCTGGTCGCGAGCGTCACCAGGCGACCCACGGCGGGCCGGCCGACCAGCAGGATCGCCAGCAGCGCGACGACGGCGTAGATCGCGCTTTCCAACAGCCGCGCGAGGGTGGTGCTGCTGAAGCTGAGATCGAACATGGCGGGCGATGCGGGCTCGCCGGCCGGCGGCTCGGCGAAGCGGAGGGAGACGACCTCCACCCGGTCGCCACGACGCTCGTCGTAGCCGACCGCGCCCTGCACCAGCGCCGTGATGCGCTGCACTTCCTCAGGCGTGCGTTCCCGGAAGGTGCCGGCTTCCCAGACGCCATCCACCAGCACCGCGACGGACTGGCGCCGGACCACCGGATGCTCGCG
>JAYSDS010000094.1:0-9442 GCA_041914265.1 Roseomonas sp. | reverse complement strand
GCGTGTTGCGGGTGGTGCGGCCGATCTCGAAGTTGGTCGTCTCCTCCTGCCGGCTCTCCTGGGTCGTGCTGCCGCCACCATTGGGGTCGGCATTGGGCACGTTGTTCTGTACCGAGGTCGTGCCGCCTTCCGAGCCGCGCGACGATTCCTGGCTGGATTGCTGGCTGCGCGGCACCTGGTTGTCGGGGTCGAAGCGTTCCTCGGTGGTCTGGATGCGGTCGAAGTCCATCTCGACCGTCGCCTCGGCCCGCACGCGGCCGGGGCCGAGGATGCGTTCCAGCATCTCCTCGACCGCGCGGGCGATGCGCAACTCCTGGCCGCGGCGGATCTCCTCCTGCGAGTTCGCGGCGCCCGGCCCGGACAGCGCCTGTCCGCCGCGCGCGAGCAATTCGCCGCGGCTGTCCACGATCGAGACGTTCTGCGGGCGGAGCCCGGGCACGGCGGTCGCGACCAGATGCAGCACGGCCTGCACGCCCTCGCGATCGAGCCGTTGCGCGCCCTGCATGGTCAGCACCACCGAGGCCTGCGCCTCCCCGCGATCGCGCGAGAAGGCTTCGCGCCGGGGCAGCACCAGATGGACGCGCGCGGCGCGCACGCCGGTCAGTTGCCGGATGGAGCGGACCAGCTCGCCTTCAAGCGCGCGCAGCCGGTTCACATCCTGCTGGAAGGGCGTGGTGGTGAGGGATTCGCTGCGGTCGAAGATCTCGTAGCCGACCGACCCGCCCTGCGGCAGGCCTTCGCGCGCCAGGGAGAGGCGCAGGCGCGGGACCTGCTCCTCCGGCACCAGGATGCGGCTGCCCCCGGCTTCGAGGCGGTAGGGCACGCGCGCCCGATCGAGCGCCGCGACGACCTGCCCGGCATCGCGCGTGTCGAGGTCCCCATAGAGCAGCGCCATGGGCGGCTGCCCCGCGCGCAGCACGAACCAGGCGAGCAGCCCGAGCACCACGAGGCCGGCCCCGCCCAGCAGTGCCAGGCGCATCGCCCCGAGCCCGCGCAATTGCCCGAGCAGACCGCCACTCGCCGCGCCGCGCGCCGCCTGATCCACCGAACCTGCTGCTGCCTCTGCCGCGTCCAAGGGGGGCCTCCTGCCGCCTGCGGCAGACTTTGCCGGGTCGCGGTTTCGTGCCGGTTAACGCGGCGCGGACCTTGGTCAGCTCGTCGGCAGTACGCTCTGCAGGTTGCTGAAGGGCACGGAGACACTGCCCATGTTCAGGTTCAGTGATCCGTTGCTGCGTTCCGCCCCGGTCAGCGTGCCGCGCACGGTGAAGGAGAGGGAGGTCGCGGCGCCGCTCGCGTCGCGACCCGCCACGGAGACGTTGTAGGCGCCGTCCGCCTGCGTCACGCCGGCGGTATTCTTGCCGTCCCAGGTCCAGCTCGTGGCCCCGGTGCCGAGGGCGACCGTCGCGGTCCGCAGCACGGTACCGGCGGAATTGGTAACGGTGATGACGGCCGAACTGGCCGTGCCCGCCGCCGGCAGCCGGACCTCCGCGCTGCCGTTCTGCAGGGCGAGCTGATCCGAGGTCACTTCGACCTGCCGCCCGAGCAGCGGCGCCGCGGCGGTGAGCTGCGCCGTCTGCTGCAGCGAGATCAGCGAGGTGAGGTTCTGGTTCATCAGGATCTGCTGCTCGACCGAGGCGAACTGCACGAGCTGGTTCGTCATCTCGTTGGTGTCGAGCGGGTTGGTCGGGTCCTGGTTCTGCAACTGCGTCGTCAGCATGGTCAGGAAGGTGTTGAGATCGGCCCCGAGCGTCGCGGTGCTCGAGCTGCCGGTCGTGGTGGTGCCGGTGGCGGCGGAGACGGTTCCGGACATGGCGGAATTTCCTTCGTCAGACAGCGAGGTCGATCAGGGAGAGCAGGCGGCGCGGCGACGCCACCTCGGCCGGGGCCGCGTTGGTGGGCACCTCCGGGGCATGGCCGCGTCCCGGCTGCCCGCGCCCTTCCGCATCGCGTCCCGAGGCGAAGGAGCCGCCATCGGAGAGCGAGAAGGACAGGCTGCGCCCTTCGCTGCCGATCCCCGCCTGGGCCAGGGTGCGGTCCAGTTCGCGCTGGTCGCGTTGCATCAGGGCGAGCGTCTCCGGGCGTTCGGCGACGACGCGGATGTCGGTGGCCTCGCCCTTGCGCTCGACGCTGATCTCGACGCGACCGAGCTCGGCCGGTTCCAGCGTGACGGAAAGCCGCGCGGTGCCGCCGGCGATGGCAACGGCGACCAGGACGGGCGCGATCTGCCGTGCCGGGCTGGCGGCCGGGGGCGCCGGCGCCACGGGTGCCGCCGCCTCGACCGTGTGGGGGGTGGGCGGCATGGCCGTGCCGGCGGCGGGCGTCACCAGGACGTCCTGGCCGGGTGCTTCCTCCGTCGCGGGGCGTATTGTGGGGGGGGCATGCGGTGTGGCCTCGATGGCCGGCTTTCCAACGCCGGCGATCGTGCTGGCCACGGGCCGGACAACCTGCGGGGCCGCGGTATCCAGGGGGGCGGGTGTGGGTTCGGGCTCGGTGGCGGGAATGGCCGCGACGGACGGGCGGGTCGTCGGGACCGACGATGGGGCTGGCACGGTCTGAACGGTCGGGCGGCCCCGTTGACTGTCGGGTGCTGCTGGGCGCGACGTGGCGAGCCGGGGATCCCGTGCGAGAACGACCGACGTCTCGATCTGCACCGATCCCGTGGCGGCGGGCTCGAGTGCCTTGCGGGACGGCCGTTCGACTGGCGCGGTCGCCGTCGCGGAGGCCTTCGCGGGCGCCGGGGCGGAAGAGAGCGGTGATGCCACGACCGGCGGCGCTGTCGTGGGGAGCGGCGTGTCCGGTGGCGGCGGAGCGGGCACGGCGGCCAGGGTGTTCTGGGCCGTAGGCTCGGGAATGGGCTGTGGAGGCGGGGCATCCGGCATGCTTGGCGATGCCTCAGGCGCCTCCCCGGCTACTTCGGCGGATGGCTCTCCCGGGAGCGGCGCGGCCGGCGAGGCCTCGACCGCGGGCGGTCCTGGCGGCGTGGGGAGCAACTCCGGCGTCGGCGCTTGCGCTACCGCCGGCCGCTGCGGCGGTTGGCGGGCTGCCGGCGTTGTTGGTCCTGGGGGCGTCGCGCCGATCGTTGGCCCGAGTGCCTCCGGCATGGCGAGCGCGTCGGGGACCGAGGGCGTCGCCGCCGCCGTCGTCGCAACGGCTGCCGTTGGCACGTCCGGCGCGGCGCCGCGCGGCTGCGCACCCGCCGGGGCGAGCAGCGCGGCGAAGCCCGTCGGCGTCTCGCCACCCACGGATGTCGCGGGAGCCGCGACAATGCCGGCCGCCAGGGGCACCGTCTGCGGCAGGAGCAGGCTCGCAAGTCCATCCATCGGAACGACACCTTCCGGCGCGGCGATGCGCCCGGTCCCGCCATCGCAAGGCCCGGGCCAGCCTGGCAGGCCAGCACGACGGCAGCGCCTGCCGCCGTCCCGGCAGGAAGTGCCGTCGCGCGGCAGCCCTCGCCGCGCCACGGCGCCGGAATCCCTGGCATGCCGGTTGCGCTTCCCGTCGCGGAACACCTCGCCCCTCGCGGAGAAGCCGATGTCCCTGTTCGGAGCCATGACCACCGCCATCACGGGGCTGAACGCGCAGGCGCGCGCGCTCGGCCATGTGTCGGACAACGTCGCCAACAGCCAGACCGTCGGCTTCAAGCGCACCGACACCACCTTCATTTCCTACCTCACCGAGAGCAGCCAGACGGTGATGCGGTCGGGTTCGGTGGTGGCGCGGCCCGACTACACCAACACCATCGCCGGCACGATCTCGCAATCCGAGAACCCGCTCTCGCTCGCCATCTCGGGGCAGGGCTTCTTTTCGGTCGCGCTGCCGACCGGGACCAGCAACGGGCAGGTCACCTTCGACGAGCGGCAGTTCTATACGCGGGCGGGCGACTTCCAGCTCGACGAGGACGGGTATTTCGTGAACGGCGCCGGCTATGCGCTGCAGGGCTGGCTGACCGATGCGACGGGGGATATCGACCGCACGCAGCTTCAGCCGGTGCGGATCAGCCAACTCGTCTTCAACCCGATCGCGACCAGCGTGATCGACTTCGCCGCCAACCTGCCCGCCGATGCCACCGAAGCGGTGACGACGCCGCTCAACGTCTATGATTCGCTCGGCACGCAGCAATCCATGACGATGACCTGGACGCCGAACGGCAACAATAGCTGGACGCTCGACATCTCCTCGGATGCGGCGGGCGGGTCGCTCGGCACCATCGACGTGCTGTTCGGTCAGGCGGCGAGCCCGGCCGTGGCGGACGGCACGATCGGCGGCTTCGCCAACGCCACCGGCAGCTTCGCCGGCAGCACCGGGGTCTCGGGCGATCCGGCGGCGCTGACCTTCTCGGCGGATTTCGGCCAGGGGGCGCAGACCATGACGGTCAACCTCGGCAGCTTCGATACGGCGAGCGGCGTCACGCAATATGCCGGCGACGAGTACACGGTGCGCAACCTCGAGAATGACGGCGTGCCGCTCGGTTCCTATTCCTCGGTCAGCATCAGCGACAGCGGCGACATCTCGATCAACTACGACAACGGCCAGTCGCGCGTCATCGCGCGCGTGCCCATCACCACCTTCAACAATCCCGACGCGCTGCAGCACCTCGACGGCCAGGCCTTCATGCGCACGGTCGAGAGCGGCGAGGCCCGCACCACCGATGCCGGGACCAACGGCGCGGGGTCGCTGCGCGTCAGCGCGGTGGAAGGATCCAATGTCGACATCGCCTCGGAATTCTCGAAGCTGATCATCGCGCAGCGCGCCTATACGGCGAACACCAAGGTCGTCACCGCGGCCGACGAACTGCTGCAGGACACGATCAACATGAGCCGCTGAGCCGGCGCTCTGACGGGGATCCGCTGCCATGAGCCTCCAGGCCGCCCTGCTCACCGCACGTTCGGGCCTGCTCTACACGCAGCGCGCGCTCGCCACCGCCGCGGACAACATCGCGAATGCGGATACGGTGGGCTACACGCGCAAGACCACCGCCGCGAGCGCCGTGGAGGCGAACGGGCAGGGCAGCGGCGTACGCGCGCTCGCCGTCACGCGTGCGGTTGACGAGGCGTTGGTCACCGAGCTGAACAGCCGCCGTGCCGCGGCCGCGGCGGCCGAGCTGCGCAGCAACCTGCTCACCGCGCTCGGCACCATCCATGGCAGCACCGAGGCCGGGGACAGCCTGGGCGACCTTGTCGCCGGGCTGCATACGAGCTTCGAGGACCTGCTCGCCGATCCCTCCGAATCCGCACGCCAGACGGCGACGCTGCTGGCCGCGCAGGAAGCGGCCGACCGGCTGAACGAGATATCCGATACCGTCGCCGAGGCGCGGCAACAGGCGCAGGACACCATCGTCACCGAGGTCGATGCGATCAATGCCGGGTTGCGCGACATCGCCGCCCTGACGGTGCGGATCAAGGAGCAGATCGCCCTGACCGGCGAGGCCGCCGGCCTCGAGGACGAACGCGACGCGGCGATCGCCAAGCTTTCCGAATCCCTTGAGGTGAAGGCACTGAAGAGTGCCGATGGCGGCATCGTCCTCGTGGCGCGCAACGGGCTGGTGCTGCCGCTCGACAAGGACCGGAATGCCTTCACGACATCGGGCGCGACGCTGGACGCCACCGCCTATCACGGCAGCGGCGGGACCATTCCGGGCATCATGCTGAACGGGCAGGATGTGACGAATTCCCTGCTCGGCGGCCGGCTCGCCGAGGCGGTCGCGTTGCGCGACCAGACCCTGCCACGCTACCAGGCCGAGCTCGACCTGGCCGCGGCGAACCTTGCCGCACGCTTCGACGCGCAGGGGCTGACACTGTTCACCGATGCGTCCGGCGCGGTGCCGGATCCCTCGCTGGCCTATGCCGGCAGCGGCATGGTGGGCTTTGCGGGGCGCATCCAGGTCAATGCGGCGGTCACCGCCGATCCTTCCCTGCTGCGCGACGGCACGCATGATGTCGCGGGCGATCCCGCCGGCGCCTCGGCCTTCACGGCGAACCCGGATGGTGGCCCGGCCGCCTTCACCACGCTGATCGAGCGGGTGCTCGACTACACCTTTGGCACGGAGGCGCAGGCCGGCGTGGGCTGGGGCGCCATCGCGACCGGCGGCCTCGGGCCCGATGGCACCTTGTCGAGCCCCTTCGGGGCGACGACGACGCTCGAAAGCTACGCCGCGCTCGTCACCGCGAGCCAGACGGCCGATGTCGCGGCCGCTGCCGCCTCGGCGACCGGCACCGCCGCGCTTGTCGCGGGGCTGGAGGACCGCTTCGCCCAGGCTTCGGGCGTCGATGTGGATACGGAGGTGGCTGCGATGGTCACGCTGCAGAATGCCTATGCCGCCAATGCGCGCGTGATGTCGACGGTGCAGGCGATGTGGGACGCCCTGCTGGGCGCGGTGCGCTGAGCCATGGTCGCCGTCAGCAGCCTCTCCCGCCTCGATGCCGCCTCGCTCGCGTTGCGGATGCGCCTCGATACCCTGACGCGCCAGGTCGCGGACGGGCGCAAGGGCGAGGGTTATGGCGCCATTGCGCCGGAGGCGACGCGCGCGATCGACCTGCGGGGAGACATTGCCCGACGAGAGGTCTGGCAAGGGACGATCGATCGCGCTCTCGCGCGAACCTCCGTGATGCAGGACGCCATGGGCCGCCTCTCGGACATCGCGACGGACTTCTACGAGGACGCGATCACCATCGACGGCACCAGCGCGGAGCTGATCTCCGCCGTCGCGACGAAGGCGCGCGCCGCGCTCGCCGAGGTCGGCAGCCTGCTCAACGAGCGTTATGCCGGGGAGTACATCTTCGGCGGTTCCGACACGGCGAACCCGCCGGTGCCCGATGCGCAGAACATCGCGACATCGGGCATGGCGACGGATATCGCCACGGCCGTGTCGGGGCTGGCGGCGGGCAATGCCGCGTCGGTGATCGCGGCGACGCTCGCGGCGGCCAGTTCGGATGCGGCTGGGACCACGGTGTTTTCCGCTTTCCTCTCGGACCCGGCGACGGGCCTGACCGAGGCGCGGCGCGCTGTGCCGACATCCGAAGGCACGCGCGTCGATTACGGCATCTCCGCCAACCGCAACGCGGCGGCGGCCAGCACGGGGGAGACGACGGGCTCCTGGTCGCGGGACATCCTGCGCGGGCTGGCCACGCTCGCCGCGCTGGATCCGAACCAGGCGGCGCTCGGCACCGACTTCACCGCCCTTGTCGCAAGCGTGCGCGACGGGCTGCGCAGCGCGATCGACGCCCTGGGGGTGGAGCAGGGCAGCCTGGGCGCGACGGAGGAGCGGCTCGGCGCGATCTCGACACGCCACAGCGACATCACGGTGACGCTGACCGCCCAGCTCGCCAATATCGAGGAGGTGGACATGGCCGAGACGATCACGCGCCTCGAAGCGACGAAGACGCAGCTCGAGGCCTCCTACCAGGCGATCTCGCTGGTCTCGAGCCTCAGCCTCACGAACTTCCTGTGATTGTGATCGCGCGGGCGGGCGGCAAGGCTCGGTCCGATTCAGCGTCCCTTAACCGGGGCCGGCGCATCATCGGCCTGACACCGCAAGATGCGGCGCGCAACCCGGCTCCCGCCTCGTCCGACAAGCGGGGGCCATCGCAACCAGGGTAAGATCCCGATGGCGCTCAACTCCGTCAACACCAATGCGGGCGCGATGGTCGCGCTGCAATCGCTCAACCGCACCAACAACGAACTGACCACCACGCAGAAGCGCATCTCCACGGGCTATCGCGTCAGCGATGCCAAGGATGATGGCGCGGCCTTCGCGGTGGCGCAGACGGTCCGGGCGGATGTCGCGGGCCTCACCGCGGCGAATGAGCAGCTCGGCGGCACCAAGGGCATCCTTGATACCGCGCTGTCCGGCCTGACCAAGGTCTCGGAGACCATGAGCAGCGTGCGCGAGACGCTGGTGCGCCTCGCCGACGACACGCTGAGCGCCGAGCAGCGCGCGCAGTACGAGACGCAGTACGAAGCGCTGCGCACCCAGATCACGAACTTCATCGACGATGCGACCTATAACGGCCGCACGCTGCTCTCGACTACCGCGCCCGAGGGCGGCGACATCGCGACGACGCGCAATGAAACCGGCACCACCTATACGCTGACGGCGGTGGATGGCGCGGGCACGCTGATCGTCGCGGCGGCGCCGACCGATGCGGCCGCGGCTCAGGCGGCGCTGGCCGATGGTGGCGATTTCGAGACGGTGCAGAGCTCGATCAGCGATGCGCTCAATCAGTTCGGCAGCGACAGCAACTACATCGATGCCCAGGTCGAGTACAACAAGGACAAGGTGGATGCGCTGGAATCCGGCCTGGGCGCGCTGATCGACGCCGATCTCGCCAAGGAATCCGCGCGGCTGCAATCGCTGCAGATCCGCCAGCAGCTCGGCACCCAGTCCTTGTCGATCGCGAACCAGGCGCCGCAGACCCTGCTGAGCCTGTTCCAGTAACCCCCGGTGCGGCGCCGGCGTCGGGGCGGCGCCCCCGGCCCCCCCCCAACGGGTGGACCGGATGTGCCCCGTGGTGGTCGAACTCCGGCAGGGCGACCTCATGGTCGTCAATGGCGCGCCGATCCGCTTCCGCAATCGCACGCGCATCGAACTCACCGCCAAGGCGCGCTTCCTCTTCGGCAAGCAGCTCATGACGCCGGACGGGGCCTCGACCCCCGCACGGCGCATCTATTTCGCGCTGCAGACCGCCTATATCGGCGACGAGGATGAACGCGAGGCTGGCCTCGCCCTGGCGCGGCGGCTGATCGCCGATTTCCAGGCGGCGACGACCTCCGCCCTCGCGCGCGACCTGCTCGACCGCGCGCTCGCGGCGGCCGAGGCGGATGAATGCTATCAGGCGCTCAAGCTGGTCCG
The DNA here is from genome assembly GCA_041914265.1 of Roseomonas sp. Lineage (GTDB taxonomy): Bacteria > Pseudomonadota > Alphaproteobacteria > Acetobacterales > Acetobacteraceae > Neoroseomonas. The sequence continues at coordinate 594 of JAYSDS010000094.1, read as the reverse complement.
GCGCGTGATGCGGCACGAGGACATCGTGCTCGGCATCGCCCCGGTCGGCGGTGCCGTTGCGGAGGATTGAGCCGGGATGACGCTAGCCGACATTGTCCGCGCCTATGGCGCGGCGCGCGCCGCGCGCGACCCGCGCGAACAGGAAGCGGAGGTGATCCGCCGCGTCACGCATGGGCTGCGTGCCGTGCTGCAGGAAGACGGGCCGGCGCGGATCCGCGCCGTCGCCGATAATCGGCGCCTCTGGCTCGCGATGGAAACGGCGCTGATGGATCCGGCCAACCGGCTGCCGGCGCCGATGCGGGCCGGGCTGGTCTCCCTCGGTCGCGCCGTGATGCGGGAGATGGACGTGTCGAGTCCCGACATCGCCTTCCTGATCGAGGTGAATGAGCAGGTCGTCGCCGGCCTCGCCGGCTGACGCTCAGCCTTTCCCAGACGGGGTCGCGGGCTCCGGCGCCGCGGGGGCTTCCGGCAGGGTCGTGGCCTCGATGCGCGGCGGTATGCCGACCGGCAAGGGCGTGTCGCTCAGCGCCGCGGCGCGATAGGTGTTTGGTCCCAGGCTTTGATGGTGCAGTCTTCTCCGCGGCATGGAGGGAT
>JAYSDS010000093.1:0-25395 GCA_041914265.1 Roseomonas sp. | reverse complement strand
ATGCTGCCTCTCGCCGCCCTCGCGGCCCTGCCGATGGCGCCGGCCCATGCCCAAGCCGCCCAGCGCGGCAGCACCGAGGCGACACGCCCCGCGGCCGCGCAGCAGGCCGCGGCGGCGACCCGCCCGGCCAGCCAGGCGCGGCGGCAATCGGCAGCGCCCCGCGCGGCCACGCCGGCCGCGGTCGTGATCCCGCCGCCCTCGAACGACCCCTGGGACGCCTGTGCGCGGGCCATCGCCGTCGCCGACCAGAATTCCGGCCTCCCGCCGGGGCTGCTCGGCGCCATCGCGCGGGTCGAGACCGGGCGCCGCCACCCGACCAATGGCAGCATCCAGCCCTGGCCCTGGTCGTTCAACGCCGCCGGCGAAGGCCGCTACATGGCGAGCCGCGTCGAAGCGGTGGCCGAGGTCCAGAGCCGCCTCGCCGCCGGGACCCGTTCGATCGACATCGGCTGCATGCAGATCAACCTGCTGCACCACCCCGATGCCTTCGAAAACGTCGAGGCCGGCTTCGATCCGGAAACCAATGTCCGCTACGCGGTGCGCTACCTGAAGTCGCTCTTTGCCCGGACCGGGGATTGGGCGGCGGCCACGGGCCAGTACCATTCCGGCACGCCGGAACGGGCGCTGGCCTATCACCAACGGGTCACGGCGGCGCTGACCGGCCAGGGCTTCATGCCCGGCCCCGCCCCTGGCGTGATCCCCCTGCCCGGACCGCAGATGGCCGGGCTCTGCGCTTCGGGACGCGGCGCGGTGCTGCTGGTGGGGAACCAGACGCCGACGCTGATGCCGGTGGTGGCGGTGCCGCAGGTGGAACTGCGCCTCCGCGGGCGCCCGGCCGCGGCACCACCCAACCGGCCGCGCATCATGTGCCTGCAATCGCCCGCGCGGCGCGCGTCGCCGGGCTGACAGGACGACAGCGGGGCGCTGTCCCCCCTCCGTACCTCCCCCACCAGGGGCCTGCGGGGATCCAGTGCCGATCCGAATCAGGGGTGAGGACCGTGCCGTTGCGCTAAGCGGGCGCGGCGCCACGCAGACCACAGCAGCAAGGCCCAGGCCGCCGGGCCCACCACAGGGCACTGCCAGAGCGCCAGCACCGCCGGCAGCAGGCAGGCGCCGACCAGCACGGCTTTCTCCCCCGCCAGCCAGCCCTCGCGCAGCGCGGCACGGACCAGGAACAGCGCCGCGATCGGAATCGCCGGCGTGTCATAGCCCCAGACATAGGGCGTGATCAGATAGGACGCCGCCATCGTCGCCGTGGCCTTGGCTTCCGCCGGCGCTTCCGGCCGGCGCAGCCACAGCGCCGTGGCGAGGCCCAGCGCCGCGAGCGCGATCGCGGCATGCCCGATCGCCGCGGCCACCCGGTGTCCGCCGAGTTGCATCACGGTCGCATAGACCGACTGGATGCGGGGCGTCACGCTCCCGCCCAGCATCCGGTCCGCATTGCCCGATACGGATGGCAGGAAGGCCAGCCAGGCCTCGGTGCCGAACGCCGCCCAGGCCAGGGCCATCGCGATCAGCGCCGTCCCCGCCGCCGCCGCGAAGACTCGCCAGCGCCCGCCCGCCATGAGCAGCAGCGGCAATACCAGCCCGAATTGCGGCTTCACCGTCAGCAGCCCCAGCGCGATGCCTGACAGCGCGGGCCGCCGTTCCATCCATGCGAAGACGAAGCCGAACAGCGCGGCGACCAGCAGCCCGTTCTGCCCCACCGAGAGGCAGAGCATGGTGGTCGGCGCCGCCAGCACCGCGACCACCGCCGGCACCCGCGGCAGCACCGCCCAGGCGGCCGCACCCATGATCACCAGCAGTACGAAGCACCAGGCCAGCCAGGCCCAGCCATAGTCCAGCGGCGCCAGCGGCAACACGAGGAAGAAGAAATGCGGCGGGTTCAGCCAGCCGAGCGCGCCGCCGATCGCCTCCTTCCCCTGGCCCAGGACTGCCGCCTGGACCTCGGCAAAGGCCGCCCAGTCATAGGCGACCGCCGCCTGCCCCGCCGCGGCGAGCCGCGCCGCCGCCACGAAGGCCAGCATATCCGCCGGCAGCGGCCCCTGCGGCCGCATCACCGTGCTGATCAGCAGAGACAGGTAGAGGATGACGACCGCGGAACCCAGGATGACGATCACGCGGCCCGTCAGCCCGCGCGGCCAGCCCGTCCCCCCTGCCCCACTCACGCCGAGGCGTCAGCCGGGCCGGTCGTTGGGCGTGACCTCGATGACCTGCCGGCCCTGGCCGCGGAACGCCTCGCCCAGCGCCGCGACATCGCCACCGGCCTCGCCCAGCACGCCGCGCGCCGCCGCGACATCACCGGTGGCGGCCAGCGAGATGCCGTAATTCGCCGCGACCCGCTCATTCGCATCGGATCGCCGGGCGAGCGGTTCGAGCACGGCGCGCGCTTCATCCGGCCGGCCATCGAGCAGAAGCGACAGGCCTAGGTTGTTCGCGATGGCAACGGAATTCGGCGCCAGCGCCTGCGCGCGGCGATAGGAATCCTGGGCCTCGGGATGCCGTCCCATCAGGTCGAGCGCGACGCCGCGCCCGTCCAGCGCGTCGGACGAACGGGAGTCGCTTGCGAGCACGCGGTCGAACAGCGTCAGCGCCTCGCCCGCCTGGCCGCTGCGTAGGCGCATGCGCCCGAGCTGCACCATCAGCCCACGGTCATTCGGGCTGCGCTCCAGCGCGGCGATGAGCACCTGCTCGGCCTGGGCCCGGTTGCCCGACCGCGCCAGCGCCCCCGCGAAGCGCGACTGGGCCACGGTGTTGTTCGGATCATTGGCGGCCGCCGCGGCGTACATCGACAGCGCGATATCGGGCTGCCCCTGCGCTTCGGCGACCGTGGCGAGGCGCATGCGCGATGCCGCATCGAGGCTGCCGCGCGGTCCACCCTCGGTGGCGCAACCGGCAAGCAGCATCGCCACCAGAAGCCCGGGAAAGGTCCGACTCACCATCATTGCATTCCAGAGAGCATGCCCTTGCCGAGTTCGAGCACGGATGGCCCGACCAGCGCAATGAAGACGGCAGGCATGATGAACAGAATCAACGGGATAACCAGCAGCGCCGGCAGGCGAATCGCCTTCTCCTCGATGCGCAGCATGCGGTCCTGGCGCATCTCGGCAGCCAGCACGCGTAGCGCCTGGGCGAGCGGCGTGCCGTATTTCAGCGTCTGCGACAGCGTCGCGCCGAGCCGCTTGAACCCCTCGAAATTCGAGCGTTCGGCGAAGCGTTCCAGCGCCTGGCGCCGATCGGGCAGCATGCGAAGTTCCTGCACCAGCACGAGGAAGGAGATGGCGAGCGGGCGGTTGTTCGGCTCGATCTCGCGCGCCACGCGGTCGAGCGCGGTCTCGATGCCGAGCCCGGCCTCGGCCGTGACGACCAGCAGGTCGAGCGCATCCGGCAGGCCCTTGCGCAACTTCTGTTCGTGCTGGCCTTTGAGGTAGTCGAGGAACTTGTTCGGCCCATAAATCGCGACGACGATGCCACCGAAGACCACCATGGTCGTCTTCGGCGCGTCATAGCCGCTGAGATGCGCATAGAAGAAGGCGCAGACCGGCAGGCCGATCATCAGCACCGCCTTGATGCCGATGAAGGTCGGCACCGCCGCGCGCGGATTGAACCCCGCCGCCGCGATGGCGATCTGGAAATCGGCGATGTCCTTCTCGGAGACGAGGGCGGTATTGCGCAGCATCTCGCCCAGGCGGCGGAAGGGCGCGGCGGCGACATGCGCGCCGGCGCTGACCGCCGTGACGCCCGTTTCATTGGGGCGCAGCACGCCCTGCACGCGGCTGGCGAGATCCCGGTCTTCCGCCCCGCGCCCGAGCAGGATCGCCGCGACGACCGCCAGGCCGACCGCCGCCACCACGGCGAGGATGGGCAGCATCCCGCCCGCGAGAAGGGGTTCCAGCATCGCTCAGTCCGTCCCCGCCTTCTTGATCATCCAGCGGATGACGAGGTAGCCGAACACCGAGAAGCCCAGGCCCACCACGGCGAGCTTCTGGCCGCTCGGGTTGCGGAAGAAGTTGTCGACGTAGAAGGGCTGGATCTGCGACATGGCGAGCGCCGCGATGTAGGGCAGCGCCATCAGGATGCCCGCCTGCATGCGCGCTTCCGCGGCCAGCGCCTTGGCGCGCTTGGTCATGGCGACGCGCTTGCGCACGATGTCGGCGAGGTTGTCGAGCGTCTCGGCGAGGTTGCCGCCGGTCTGCGACTGCAGGCCGAGCACCACGGCGAGGAAGGAGAATTCCGGCAATCCCGTGCGCCCGTACAGCCGCATCAGCGCCTGATCCACCGGCCGGCCGATCGCGACATCGCCGAGCACGCGGGCGAATTCGTCACGCAGCGGATTGGCCAGTTCCATCGCGACGGAGCGCATCGCCTCGCCCACCGGAAGCCCGGCGCGGATGGCGCGCACCATCAGGCCGATGGCGTCAGGGATCTGCGTGAAGATCTTGTCGGTATAGACGTTGTGCTGCCAGGCAAAGAGGCTTCGGATGATGAACACCGCGAGGCCGACCCCTGCCAGCACCCCGAATTGCCGCCCCAGCAGGAAGCTGAGGTAGTAGCCGCCGATCACGCCGAGCAGCGTGCCGATCAGCAGCGTCGCCCACCAGGGGATCGCCTGTTCCTGTGGCGTGTCGGGGTTGAAGCAGAGGAAGCGCAGCACCCGTTCGAGCAAGGGCCGCCGATCGGTGGATTGCAGGCGGATGCTGGGCAGGCCGGCAACCTCGGCGCCGGATGCGTCGAGCGCGCCGGCATTTGCGACCCGTTCCCTCAGGCGCCGCGCATCGCCCGACTTCGCGAGCGTGACCAGGCCCGAGACCAAGGCGATGGTCAGCAGCCCCGCCACGCCGAGCAGGAGGGTGTTGCGCTCCATCGCTCAGCTTTCCTGGAGGGCCCGCATCCAGGCATCGAGCATGCCGAAGTAGTTCAGCCGGTCGATGAAAGCCGGCCGCATGCCGGGCGACACCCAGCTTCCGCGCAGACGGCCATCGGCGTTCTCGCCTTCGTACTGGAAGGTGAAGATGTCATTCATGGTGATGACATCGCCTTCAAGGCCGCAGATCTCCGAGATCTGGGAGACGCGGCGGCCGCCATCGCGCATGCGCTCGATCTGCACGATCACATCCACCGCGGCGGCGATCTGGGTGCGTATGGCGCGCGAGGGCAGCGTGGACTGGCCCATCATCACCATGTTCTCGATGCGGGTCAGCGCATCGCGCGTGGTGTTGGCGTGGACGGTGCAGAAGGACCCGTCATGGCCGGTGTTCATGGCCTGCAGCATGTCGAAGGCCTCGGGGCCACGCACCTCGCCGACGATGATGCGGTCGGGGCGCATGCGCAGCGCATTGCGCACGAGGTCGCGGGCCGTGACCTCGCCGCGTCCTTCGAGGTTGGCGTGCCGCGTTTCGAGCCGCACGACATGCGGCTGCTGGAGCTGGAGTTCCGCCGCGTCTTCGATGGTGACGATGCGCTCACCATGGTCGATCAGCCGCGACATGGCGTTGAGCATGGTGGTCTTGCCCGACCCCGTGCCGCCGGAGATGACGACGTTCAGCCGGCAGCGCGCCGCGATCTCCAGCACCCGCTGCACCGGGGCCGACATCGACCCGTTCTGCGCCAGCGCGCCGAGGTCGTAGCGACGCTTGGCGAATTTGCGGATCGAGATGCAGGGCCCGTCGAGGGCGAGCGGCGGGAAGACGATGTTGACGCGCGATCCGTCGAGCAGGCGCGCGTCGCAGAGCGGGCTCGATTCATCGACGCGCCGCCCGACCGTCGCCGCGATCTTCTGCGCGATGGCCGCGACCTGGGAGGAGGAGCGGAACCGGACATTGGTGCGGATCAGCTTGCCGCGCACCTCGACGAAGACGTTCTCCGGCCCGTTCACCATGATGTCGTTGATGGTGTCGTCGGCGAGCAACGGCTCCAGCGGGCCATAGCCCACCATGTCGCGCGCGATCTCCTCGGCGATGCGCGACTGGTCGCGGGCCGAGATCTCCATCCGCTCGCGGCTGGCAAGTTCATGGACGAGGGCATCGAGCTGCTGCCGCAGCGCCGAGGCCGGCAATTCGCCGGCGACGACGGGGTCGATGCGCTCCAGCACCAGGGTGCGCAACCGGGCGAGCTCGGCACTCTCGGACAGCGCGATGTCGGCGGCGCTGACATTGACCGAGCGCGCCTCGACCTCGGTGGTCAGCGGCACGGGCAGATGATTGGTGCCCTCGCTGCGGCGGCCAAAGGTCCGCATCGTCAGCCCCCGCGCCCGAACAGGCGGCCGAAGAGCGAGCGCGAGCGTTCCGCCGTGCGCACCGCCGCGATTTCCTGCGAGAGGATGCCGAGCCCCCGCCGCAGAACCGCGCTGTCGCGCAGGGCGGGGCGACCCAGATTGGCCGCGCGCGGCAATTGCCGCGGCAGGTCCGGCAGGACGACCTCCGGCATGGCGCCGATCCCTTCGGCGACCAGGCGGGTCGGCAGATATCCCTTGCGCCCCGCCCCGTTCAACACGGTCAGGATGCGCCCCGCGGAGCCCGTCAGCGCGACCACCTTCTTCACCGCGACGGTGTCGCGGATGCTGGCGACATCTGGGGTCATCACCAGCACGACGTGACGAGCGCGCTGAAGGATCATCCGCTCCATCGGCCCGGGGGGCATGGGCAGGTCCACGACGACGTGGTTGAAGCGCTGGCGCAGCATCTCGACGACGCGGCGCGCGCCTTCCTCCGTGACGTGGATCTCGGCCTCGAGCGGTTCCTCCGCCGCGATCAGGCGCACGCGCTCGCTGATCGGCACCGCCACGCGGTCGAGGAAGAGGCTGTCGACGCGGTCCGGTTCCTCGAGTGCGACGCGCAGGCCCGAGGTCACGCGCGCGCCCAGCATCATCGCCGCGGTGCCGCCCTGGAGATGCAGGTCGAGCAGCGCGACATGGCCGCGCGTCACCGCCTCGATCTGCAAGGCGAGGTTGACCGCCATAGTGGTGGCGCCGACGCCGCCATGCACCCCGCACACCGCGGTGAGCTGGCCGCCGCGATCGAGCCCGCCCTCGCCCCCGCCCTGGACGAGCGGGGCGAAGAGCCGCGCGACATTGTCCCGGGTCAGCGGCTTGTGGAGGTATTCATGCACGCCGACATTGCGCGTGATGTCGCGGTAGAAGCCGATCTCGGTACGCTCGCCGACCACCAGCACCCGCACATCGGGCGTGCAGACCGAAGCGAGGTCGTCCAGCGCGGCGAAGGGGTCCTCGATGCCGCTGATGTCGACGATCAGGACGCGCGGCGTCGACTCCTTCTCGAGGATCTTGACCGCGTTGCGCACCGTGCCGCGCCGGATCTGAGCGCCGAGCACATCCCCGATGCCGCCGCGGATGGCGGCCTCGCTGGCCTCATCGGCCACGAAGACCATGAGGGAGGGACGGTCGGCCGAGATGACGGCCCCGCCCCGCTGGCCGTCGGGCATCTCCCGCGGGATGCGGCGGTCAGCGTCCATTGCCGCCCCCGCCTGACGTCACGCCGGTCGCACCGCCACTGCCGCTCTGCGCCCCGACGGTGGTGAGCGTGGTGCGCGGCAGCGGCGGCCGGCGCCCATCCTCCATCGCCTCGACCGCGGCGGCGCCGGCCTGGCCGCGATCCGTTGCCGCGCCCACGCCGCGCGTCAGGTGCGAGGGATCCGCGACCATGGCGCGCAGGTTGCTGTCATTCACGCCCTCGGCCTGCCAGGTGCCGGCGCGCTCGAAGTCGGTCGGCGGGAAATAGGTGTCGGGCGCGCAGGCGGACAGGCCGAGGCCCATGGCCAGGACCGGGACGATCGTGAAGTTCCGCGTCATGCCGATCACTCCACGATGAAGCCGGCCGCCGCGGGCGGGCGGATCTGCCGGTAGGGCGACCCCGACCCGGTCTGCCGCCGCAGCAACACGCGTTCGAGGTCCGTCGCCGGACGGAAGGTGTCGAGTGGCGTCGCGAGCGCGGCCGGGTCGGAGGTCGGCCGCACGAGATAGGGGGTGATGATGATCACCAGTTCCGATTCATTCCGGCGGAAGGCATCCGAGCGGAACAGCGCACCGAGCACCGGAATGTCCGCCAGCCCCGCGATGCCGCTGTTGTTGATCGAGGCATTGCGGCTCAGCAGCCCCGCAATGGCGAAGCTCTGGCCGGAGCCCAACTCGACCGTCGTCTCCGCGCGGCGCACCGTCAGACCGGGAATGCTGACCACGCCGCCCGCCACGGGGAAGTTGATCGCGCCGGTCTGCGACAATTCGCTGACCTCGGGGCGCACCCGCATGTTCATCCGCTCCGGCGACAGCACGGTGGGGATGAAGGCGAGGCTGACGCCGTAGGGCTTGTAGGTCACCGAGAGGGTCGAGCTGTTGCCCGTCGAGGCCTCCGGCACCGGGAACTCCCCGCCGGCGAGGAAGGAGGCGACCTCGCCCGACTGCGCCGTGAGGTTCGGCTCGGCCAGGATGGTGACGAGCTGGTCCTGCGCCAGCGCGTCGATCAGCCCGTTGATGTCCCAGTTGCCCGAGGTGTAGCGCATGCCATAGAGGCCGCCGCTGCCGCTCGCCCCGCCCTGCAGCACAGAACCGATCCCGCCGGCCGCGCCGGCGACGCCGCTGAGGGTCGCGAGCCCGAGCTGCCAGGTATTGCCGCTGAAGGCCGCGAGCCAGTTGAAGCCGAGGTCGCGCGAGACCTGGCGGGAGATCTCCGCGACCCGCACCCGGAGATTGACCTGGATGCCGGAGAGCAGGGTCAGGTCATTGAGCACTTCCCGCGTCTCGCCGGCCATCGACTTGGCGATGGCCTCCGCACGCTGGGCATCGGCGGCGGTGGGCACCATGCCGGTCAGTTGGATCACGCCGGTGCGGCCGGCGATGGTCACGCGCACATTCTGGCCGCCGCGCACCATGCGGCGGATCATGCTCTGCACCTGTCCGGCCGTCACGACCGGCACCCCCGCCGAGGGGGCGACGGCCTGCGGGGCCATCGCGCCGCTCGACTGCACGGTGATGTCGAATTCCGCCACGAGCGAGCCGTCCTCGCGCGTCGCGATCAGGTTGGTGCGCCCGGCATTCACGCCCATCACGAACAACGAGGTGGGCGAGGCGGGCTGGACGCGCGCGATGCGGGGATCGGCGACGAGCACCGTCAGCGCCGGCGCCGGCAGTTCCACGAGGCGCCCCGCGCCCTGTTCGATGACCAGCGGACGGGTGAGCGTGGTGCCCGGGACGGGCACGACCCCCTGCGGCGCCTGCGCCTGCTGCTGCAGGGTCTGCGCCAGCGCCTGGGGCGTCAGCGATGTACCCGGGGCGGCCTGGACCGGCATCGCGAAGGGCGCATTGGCCCGGGAAGAGGCCGGCGGCAGGGCCTGGGCCATCCGCACCGTTGCCGGGCCCGGAAGCGAAAGCTGGGGCAGCACGTCCGAGGTGATGGGCGCCGTACCGGCCGCCGCCGGTCCGGACGTGGCGCTGGCGAGAACCGCGCCACGAGGTCCCGGACGACCCGGTGCGGGGAGGCCGGTCCCGTCGGCCAGGTCGCTCAGCACACCCTCGACGGTTGGCGCCGGCACCACGACAGGCGCGGCGCGAACCGCGGCGATGACAGGCGCGCCGGGATCGAGGATGTCGACCACGAGCTTCGGCCCGTGATGAAAATGGCGGAACTGCGCGCCGTCGCGCGCAGCGATGCGGACCGTGCCTTCTTCCACGGACAGACCCGTGACGTTGCGCGGCATGGCCGCGGCGCGAAGCAGCGGCTGCCCCGGCGCGGCGAAGCGGATGACGAGGACGCCACCACGATCGGTCGCTTCATAGTCGGTGCGCGCCGGCCAGTCGAAGACGACACGGCCATAGCCAGGATGGCTGCCTGTCCGCACCCCGATGGACGGCCCCGCCACGGCCCCGGCGACCTGCTGCGCAACCGCCGGGCCCGCCGCCAACATGGAAGCCAGGGGCAGGACCGCAACCGCCGCCAACAGCGCCGATCGAACCGCGACGCGCGCATCATTCATCGGAACGTAACCTCCTGCTGGCTTCCGCCCTGAATGATGCGCATGCGCGGCGCGGCCGGCGCCGGAGCCTGTGGGCCGCTGAGAGCCGAGGAGACATCGGAACCGAACACCAGCGACGGACGCGGCGCCGACGCTTCGGGCACGCCCTCGATCGCTCGCACGACGAGCGAGATGCGGCCGAGCTGCATCGCCACCGCCACCCGTTCGGCCTGTTCCGGTGTCACCTCGAGCGTCACGGTGCGCGCAACCACGCGGCTGGCGGCAGAATCCGTTCCGCTGTGACTGATCTGCTGATCCACTGCGATCACTCGAACTGCCGAAAGGATGGTCTCGCCAACGACACGACGTCCAGCCGATTCCTGACCTTGGCCCTGCTGCTGCAGATTCTGGGTGAGGATCAGATCGACCTCGTCGCCGGGCCAGATCAGGCCCGACGCGCCGGTGACGACATCGACGCCGACCGAGATGGCGCGGGTGCCGGGCCGCAGCACGGCGGCAAGGAAGCCGCGGTCCCGCGGGCGCAGCACGTCGCTGCGGATGATCGGCTGGTTGGGGTCGATGAAGCGGCGCAGCAGGGCGCCGCGCAGTTCGGCGAGGGATTCCCCGCCGCCGACGAAAGCGCCCTCGGGCAGGGCGTCGCCGGCGACCTCCTGCTCCCGGAAGTCGTCGTCCTTCAGCAGCGTGCCGATGGACAGCGGGCGGGAGGCGACCAGCATCCTGATGCGCGGCGCGGGGGCCACGGCCGGCGGCGCCTCGACCCGCGCGACCTGCTGGGGTTGCGGGGGCGGCTGGAGGAGCTGGAGCGCCAGGATCCCGAGGCCGGTGGCGCTCAGGACCAGCGAGAAGATCACGAGAATCCGCAGGAACATCGTAGTCAGACCCCCGGCAGGGTGTTCAGGACGACCAGGCCACCGATGGCGATGGCGACGGCGTAGGGCAGCGGCCCCCGCCGGCGCATGCGCCAAGCCTCGACGGCCAAGACACGACGCAGCAGGGTGCCGCCACCGGCCACGCGCGTCTCAGGGACAAGATACCGGCCAATTATATAAACAATCCCCAGCGCGCCACCGGCGAATACGGTTGTCACGATAAAGATCCAAGTCTCATGTGGCGCGAGGCCGACCGCCATCGCAGCGATGAGCTTCACATCCCCGCCGCCGAGCCAGCCGCGCATGGCCAGCGGGAGCAGCATCGCGAAGAGAAGCAGGCCGATAAGCAGGGAGAGGCCGGCGTCGGCCCAGCCGAGCATGAGGCGGCTGAGCAGGCCCAGCAGCACGAGCGCGACGGGAATGGCATCCGGGATCAGGCGCGTGGCGATGTCGCGTGCCGCGGCGAAGATCAGGAGGGACGCCGCGAGAACCTGATAGACGGGAAGATCAGGCATGCGACGAAACCTTCCTCCATGCGGCGAGCCCAACGGAGCCGCCGTTCCGGCGTCACGGTGAGCCGGCGATCAGGGAACTCTGACTGCTCGCAAGGATCGAGCCGGCGTAGAGCATCGGGTTATTGAGATCGAACAGCACGACCGCGCTGGCGGCGGTGACGATCACGCCGACGGCCAGGATGGCGAATTCTGCCGCGGCCACGCCCTTGCGACCTTCGTCGGCACGCAGCAAACGGAATAGGGTTATCCGAGCGTTCGACATGGCGCCATCCGCGTCGCTACGAATGCCTCATCGGCAAAAAGCCGATCATGTGGCCCCATTGGACTGAAGAGTCCCCGCGCCACCAAGCCATCCAACCTCGTATGGGCGGCGGCAAGAGACCGCGGCGCGGGGATGACTTTCAGTTACGGGGTCGTGCCGGTGCCGCCGCCGCCCGCTGCGGTGGACACATTCTGCTGCTGCGTCGTGATCTGCGTGCCGATGTTCGTGAAAGCCGCCGTGAGCTGCGGCGCAAAGAGCGTCACAGCGCTGCCGACGACGATGACCACGCCCACCGCGAGGATGGCGTACTCGGCAGCCGTCACGCCCTTGCGGTCGGAAGCGGCGCCATGGAGAGAGGCCAGGAACTTGCGAATCATGTCGATCCCCTTCGATTCGTCTCAATAACGAGCCATTGCCTGCACCATCCTCTCGGGTCCGCTCGTCTGGACCGCTATGAAAAGGACGGGAAGCGGATCGCCACCTGAGGGAGTCGACCGCGTCGAGACAACCCAAACACCTTGGTAAACAAACCGTCAACGCTCAAAAAAGAGAATTGTCTCTGTGAATTTCGTTTCACCCGGCCGAAATTCAACTTCCATGCGCGTCCACCGGGGTGAACTCGCGCATCCATGCCCTCGCCGCCCTGGCCGCCATCCAACTGGTTGTCCCGAAACGCACCGTCAAACCCCAACCGATGGTGGTCGCTGATTCTCAATAAGGCGACGTGTTGTGCTTCCTGGCGCCACGCCTGGTTGCGCAAACCGCCCTCGCCGCGCTGAATGATGTAACGATAATGTGATAATCAATCCACAGTCGCACCGCCTGGACCGGGAACCATCGCCGGCCGGTCCGGCATGCCTGACCTGTGCCTGACCGTTGTGCCGGATACGTGTTCCGCCCCGATCCTGCCGTTGGGCTCGCGATTGCCGTCCAACGCTCGCGATCGGCCCTTTCCCGGGCATTCGAGGAGCCAGGACGGCGGCCTGACCCTCAGCGTCGCACCTCCACCAATGCTTGACCGGCCCGCCGCCGCGCGGCGTCATGCCCGCAGCACGCCACGCATAAATGGGAGGAAAGGCGGCGGATGACCGCGACGCTATTCGACCGGATCTGGGATCCGCATGTCGTCGCCGATCTCGGCGCCGGCTGGTCGCTGCTCCATTGCGACCGCGTCCTGGTCCATGACCTGTCGGGCGGTCGCGCCATGCAGGAAGTCGGCGAGGCCGGCTACGCCATCGCGCATCCGGACCTGGTCTTCGCCGTGCCCGACCACGCCGTCTCCTCCGCCCCCGGCCGCACCGAGGAGACCTTCCCCACCGGCGCCAGGCTACTGGCCGGCCTGCGCCGGCGCTCGGCGGAAACAGGGGTGCGCTTCTTCGACCTCGGCCAGGATGGCCATGGCATCGTGCATGTCATGGCGCCCGAACTCGGCCTGGTCCTGCCCGGCACCACCCTCGTCTGCGGCGACAGCCACACCTGCACCAATGGCGGCCTCGGGGCGCTCGCCTTCGGCATCGGCGCGTCCGAGCTCAAGCACGTCCTCGCCACCCAGACGCTGCCGCAGCGCAAGCCCCGGCGCATGCGCATCCGCTTCGAAGGCGCAGCCCCGCCGGGCGTGACGCCCAAGGACATGATCCTCGCCGCCATCGGGCGTTTCGGCGCCGGGGCGGGTACCGGCCATGCGGTGGAATATGCCGGGTCCGCCGTGCGCGCCCTTTCGGTCGAGGGCCGGCTGACCCTGTGTAACCTGTCGATCGAGATGGGCGCCAAGATCGGCATGGTCGCGCCGGACGACATCACCACCCAGTGGCTCGCCGGACGGGACTTCGCGCCGCGTGGCGCCGCCTGGGATGCGGCGGTGGCGGATTGGCGTGCCCTGCGCAGCGACGACGACGCCACCTTCGACCGCGACCTGTCGATCGCGATGCACGACATCGCGCCGCAGATCACCTGGGGCACCAGCCCCGAACAGGTCATTCCGATCACCGGGCGCATCCCGGATCCGGCCGACGCCCCCTCCCCCGACAAGCGCGCTGCCTGGGAAACCGCCCTCACCTATATGGGCCTCATCCCAGGCAGGCCGATCGCGGGCACCGCGGTCGACTGGGTCTTCATCGGCTCCTGCACCAATTCGCGGATCGAGGATCTGCGCGAAGCCGCGGCCGTGCTGCGCGGCCGCAAGGTGGCCCCGCATGTCACCGCCTGGGTCGTACCGGGCTCCGAGCGCGTGAAGCACGAAGCCGAGGCCGAGGGCCTGCACCACGCCTTCCGCGCCGCCGGCTTCGACTGGCGCGAACCGGGCTGCGCGCTCTGCGTCGCGGCGAATGGCGAATTCGTCCCGCCCGGGGCGCGCTGTGTCTCCACCTCCAACCGCAACTTCGTGGGCCGGCAGGGCACCGGGGCGCGCACGCATCTCGCCTCGCCGGCCATGGCGGCCGCCGCGGCGGTCAGCGGCGCCATCGCCGATGTACGGACCCTGGCGGCGTAGGAGCGCGTGTGATGGAGAAGTTCACCACCGTCTCGGGTCCCGCCGCACCGTTGCTCGCGGCGAATGTGGACACCGACGTCATCATCCCGATCCAGCGCCTGCTCGGCAGCGGCCGCACCGGCCTCGGCCCCCATGCCTTCGAGCGTCTGCGCTATGCGTCGGACGGCGCCGAGAACCCGGACTTCGTGCTCAACCGCCCGCCTTATCGCGACAGTCCCATTCTGCTCGCCGGCCCGAATTTCGGCTGCGGCTCCTCGCGTGAAGGCGCGGTCTGGGCGTTGATGGGCCTCGGCGTGCGGGCGGTGCTCGCGCCGTCCTTCGGCGACATCTTCTTCAACAACTGCTTCCAGAACGGGTTGCTGCCGGTCGTCCTGCCCGCGGAGGCCATCGCGCGCATCGCGGCCGAGACCGCGGCCGCGCAGGGCGCGCGCCACACCACCATCGACCTCGCCGATCAAGTCGTGATCGCACCCGGGGGCGAGCGCATCCCCTTCCCCATCGATGCGCGCAAGAAGGAGGCGTTGCTGGAGGGCCTGGACGACATCGCGCTGACGCTGCGCCTGAAGGACCGCATCAATGCCTGGCAGGCCGCGGACCGCGCGCGGCGCGGCTGGGCCTGGGAGAGTATCGAGAGATGACCCTCAACATCGTCGTGCTGCCCGGCGACGGCATCGGCCCCGAAGTCACCGACGAGGCGGTGCGCGTGCTCGACTGGTTCGTCGCGAAGCGCGCGATCCCGTTGCGCATGGAACGCCGGCTCTTCGGTTCCGCCGCCTGGGCCGCCGAAGGCACCACCATGCCCGAGGCGAGCTGGGAGGCGATCATGGCCGCCGATGCGCTGCTGTTCGGCGCTACGGGCAGCCTCGACCAGAAGCACATCCCGGCGGAGGAACGCCGCAAGGGGTCGCTGCTGCGGATGCGCAAGGCGCTCGACGTCTTCGCCAATCTCCGCCCCGTGCGCGCCTGGCCGGCGCTGGCCGAGGTCTCCCCCTACAAGCCGCGCACCATCGCGGGTACCGATCTGGTCTTCGTGCGAGAGCTGACGGCGGGCGTCTATTTCGGCACGCCACGCGGTATCCAGACGCTGCCGGACGGGACGCGCTGGGGTCTCAACACCCACGCCTATACCGAGGCGGAGATCGCGCGCGCGGCACGCTTCGCTTTTGGCCTCGCGCGCATGCGCCGCAACCATGTCACCTCGGTGGACAAGGCTAATGTGATGGAAGCCGGCGCCCTCTGGCGCGAGGTGGTGAGCGCCGTGCACGACGCCGAATTCCCCGATGTGACGCTCGAACACATGCTCGCCGACAATTGCGCGCTGCAACTGAGCCGCGCGCCGACGCGCTTCGACGTGATCGTGACCGACAACCTATTCGGCGACCTGCTGTCCGACTGCGCGGGCGCGATCAATGGCAGCCTCGGCATGCTGCCCTCGGCCGCGCTGTCCGCGCCGGGGCCGGACGGCAAGCGGCGTGCGCTCTATGAGCCGATCCACGGTTCAGCCCCCGACATCGCGGGCAAGGGCATCGCCAATCCGCTCGGCGCCATTCTCTCCGCGGCGATGCTGCTGCGTTGGACGGCGCAGGCGCCGGTGGAAGCCGACCGGCTGGAGGCGGCGGTGGCCGCCGCGCTGGCCGGCGGGGCACGCACGGCGGACATCGCGCTGCCGGGCGAGGCGGTGCTGTCCACGCGCGCGATGACGGATGCGGTGATCGCGGCGCTGGAGGCCTGAGCCACCGACTTTGGCGCGTGTGGGCATGGCCGCAGCCTGTCAGGGGCAGGAACCGACGGCACGCTGCAACGCATTGCGATAGGCGTCGTCGCCGACACGCTGCCCGAACCGTTGCAGGGGTGCTGCGGCGAACTGCGCGATGGAGCAGCGTTGGGCGGCTTCCATGCGTCCCAGCGCCTCGGCGACGCCCAGCATGTCGCGATAGGTGGGCGACGGCGCCATGACGATGGCGCGGATTACCTCGGTGGCGTCGCTGCCAAGGCGGCCGAGATCGCGCCTGGCATCGCGCCGCACCAGGGCGTTGTCCGCATTCAACAAGCCGCGCACCGAGGTCACGGCGGCGGTGAGCGCCGTGGATGCCGGCTCCGGCCCGGCTGGCCGCGGCTGGGCGGGCGCGGGCGTTTCCGTCGCCGGGGGCGTGGCCGCGTCGGCGGTGTCGCCGGCTGGCGCGGCGGTGGACAAGGCGGCCCGGACGACCGCGATCGCATTGCCGGCGGCAGGGCCTGGCGGGACCGAACAAACCGCCGCGGGATCGGCCCCGCGATTGATGATCTCCCGCCTGCGGTCGGCCTTCTGCCGCGTGATCTGCGCGTTCTGGCCGGTCGCATCGAGGGTCACGAGCAACAACTGCCCCGGATGGCTGTCCTCGTCGGTGAAGCCGGAGATGGCGATGACCGGGCCGTCCCTCGGACCCGCATCGGCAGCGCCCGCGGTGCGGATCGCTGGCTGAACCAGCGGTCGCAGAAAGACGCTGACGCAGGTCTGCGCGTCATAGTCCTCGGCACGGAGAAGCAGGCGGCGCCCCCCTTCGCCGAAGCCGACCATGAAGCTCGTCTGCGGCGAGGAACTGACGACGCGGTCGAATTCGAAGCCGGAGGGGATACTGAGGCTGATGGTCGCCGCCGGCGTGCCACTGCGGAACTCCAGGGCCAGGCGCTGCACGCCCCAGGTCACGACGATGCTGAGGCCGAAGAGCGCCGCGATCTTCGCCAGCCGAAGGTCGAAATCCTTCAGGACGAGTGGCGCCAGGAGCAAGAGCGCCAAGCCCACGGCGATGCCGCCACCGCGCGAGATGTCGCCGACGAGGTCAGCCGTGAAGGAGGTGTCCATGCGCGAATGAAGCGTTTTTTGTTCTTATTTCGCAACATTCTTCTGCGAGCGGCCTTCCGCATCCAATATGTACCGCTTCCGCACGGATCTCGCTTTGCCCGGCTGGCTGCCCTAGCCTTCCGTCCAATCACGGGGAGGAAATGATCCATGCGCCGCCTGCTGCTCGCCGCTTGCCTGGCTGCCCTGTTGGCATGTCCCGCCATCGCCCAGGACCGCACCATCCGCGTCATCTCCGGCTTCGCCGCCGGCGGCGCCGGCGACCTGATGGCACGGCTGATCGCCGAATACGTCCCGCCCCTGATGGGCGCGCGCGGCGTCGTCGAGAACCGCACCGGCGCGAATGGCCTGATCGGCGCCGAGGTCGTCGCCCGCGCGGCGCCGGACGGCATGACCGTGCTGCAATGCCCGATGGGCAGCATGACCATCACGCCCAACCTGCCCGGTGCAGCCATGCCGGTCGATCCGCGCACCGAGATGATGGGCGTCGCCAATGTGGCGCTGTCGACCTATGCGCTCGTCGTCGCCGCGCGCGGGCCGTACCAGGACGTGCCGGCACTGCTCGCAGCGGCGCGGGCGCGGCCGGGCGGGCTGACCTATGCCTCGGCCGGGGTGGGCTCGGCGCAGCACCTTTCCGCCGAGTTGCTGAAGGCGCGCGCGGGGCTCGACATCGTGCACGTGCCCTATCGCGGCGCGGCCATCGCCATCGTGGACATCCTCGGCGGGCGGACGGATTTCATGATCACCAATCTCGGCGACGTCATGCGCCAGATCACGGGGGGCGAGTTGCGGCTGCTCGCGCTCGGGGATGATGCGGGCTCGCCGCTCTTCCCCCAGGCGCAGCCGCTCTCGGCCTTCGTGCCGGGGCTGCAGATGGCGGGATGGTTCGGCATCTGCGGCCCGAAGGCGATGAGCGAGGAAAGCCTCGCCCGCTGGTCCGACGCGACGCGCCGCGCGCTGGAAAACCCGGCCTTCCGCGAACGCCTGCTCGCCAACGGCCTGACGCCGCAATTCGAGGATACGCGGACCTTCAACGCCCGCATCGCGCGCGACCTGCAATCCTGGGGCGAGGTGATCCGGGCGGCGGGGGTGCGTGGGGATTGAGGCAACCGATCCTTAAGGGTCGGAAACGGAAGGGGCTTTGCCCCTCCCGAACCCACCCCACCAAAGGCCGAAAGGCCTTTGGAAACCTCAATCCGGCGCTGCGCGGGAGACCCGGTTGCCTGGCGGCGGGCGCTCTTCGCGGCGGTTCGAGCGCCTGGGGCGGCCCCCGACCTCAGCCGAGCACCGTCTCCATGACCATCCGGTGCAGCGCCGCGGCGTCGCGCGGCATCAGCGCACCCTGCCCCGGCGCGTCGCTACGCCAGACCAGGTAGTCCGTGTCCGAGGCGCCTCGCGCCGCGGGCAAGGCCGGGCGATGGTCGCCGAAGGCAGCAAGCACGACCGGCCGCGACGCGCCGCGCGCGGCCTCGGCCAGCCCGCCCAGCATCGCATCCGTCGCTTCCATCCGCGCGGCCCAGCTCGCGGCGGGGTCGGCGCCGGGCCAGGGCCCATGCCCGGCGACGGTGATGGCGTACAGAAAGGTCGGCCCTGTCGCGGCCCGCAGCGCCGCGACCAGGTGCTCGCCCACCGCCGCATCAGTCACGAGGCCGTCGCGCCGATCGGCGCCGGCAAAGGCAGGCGCAGCATCGAAGCGCTGGAAGCCCAGCGCCGGCAGCACCCGGTCGCGCCCGAAGAAGCGCGCATCGAAGGGGTGCAGGCAGGCAGTGTCATATCCCGCACCACGCAGTGCCCAGGCCAGCGAGGCGACCGGCGCACGGGCGAAGCGAAAATACGGATTCAGCCGGTCGAGCCCCAACGCATCATCCGCCAGCCCGGTGAGCACGACGAATTCCGTGCGCATGGTGTTGGCGCCGAAGCCCGGCACGGCCAGCGGGCCTCGCACGATCGCCTCCGCGCCGAGCCCGTCCCAGGATGGCAGCGCCGCGCCGATGCCCAGCCGGCGCGGATCGCAGAAGGATTCCAGTTGCAGCAGCAGCAGATGTGGCAACGCCGCGCCTGGCCGCGCCAGGGCGGGCTTCGGTGGATACGCGGCGCGGCGTGCCGGCCGCTCGACCGCCGCGATCCGCGCATGCAACGCGAAGGTCGCAAGCGGTCCAACCTGCGCCGCGTCACGCGCGGGCTCGCGCGCCATCATGGTCCGGCGCAGCAGGAACAGCGGCCGCAGGATCACCGCCGCCAGGACACCGGCACCAAGCAACAGCAGCGATCGCAGCCCAGCGCCCCAGGGCAGCGCCGGTTCCAACCACAGCACCAGGAGGAAGGCCGCGAGCCCCGCACCGAAGCCGCCGGCCATCACCGCCTTCGGCACGAAGGGCAGGTAGAAGCGCGGATGCGCGACCACCTGCCAGAGCAGCCCGCCATCGGTGAAGGCCAGCGGCTCGCCGAGCGCGGCACGCTTCGCGCGGTCGGCGACGCCGAGGAACAGGCACAGCCCGGCCGCGAAGCCGCCGGCCATGATCGGCCGCCCCGTCAGCCCGAGCAGCACCAGGAACAGCACGGCGACTGGCGCCAGGTCCAGCGCCACCCAGGCCGAGACCCGCGCCCCGCGCCGCAGCCACAGCCAGAAGGGCAGCGGCAGCAGCACGCCGGCGAGGAGATGCAGCGCCGCGCTCACTCGGGCCGGATGCGAAAGCGCATGCGCCGCACCATCCAATCCGACACGCCCGCCGGCATGGCGTCCACGACGCGCAGCAGGGCCGCGAGCGGCAGCGGGAAGGCGCAGCGCCGCGCACCGCGCAGAATGGCGCGATGCGTCCGCGCCGCCGCGACATCGAGGCTGACCGCGAGCGGCCGCGGCCCGGCCCAGCGATCCCCCATCGCACTGTCGAAGAAGCCCGGCAGCACGACGGTCACGCCGACGCCACGCGGGGCGAGCGCGGCGCGCAGCCCCTCCCCATAGGCCCGCAGCCCCGCCTTGGACGCGGCGTAGCCCGGCGCATCCGGCAGGCCGCGATACGCCGCGACCGACGCGATCAGCACGACCCGCCCCGCGCGGCGATCGCGCATCGCCGGCAGCAGCGGTTCGACGAGGTGCATCGCGCCGAGCAGGTTCACCGCGACCTGCGCCGTCGCCCCTTCCATCCCTTCCCAAGACCCGTCAGGACGGACGCCGCGCGCGATGCCGGCATTGGCGATGACGCAATCGACCGGCCGCGCCGCGTCCCAGGCGAGCATCTGCGCCGCCACCGCCGCGCCGTCACGGACATCGAGCGCGGCGATCTCCACCACCGCGCCGCGGGCGGCGCAACGCGTGGCGGTCTCGGCCAGGCCGGCTTCCGTGCGCGCCAGCAGCCGCAGCGTCACCCCGGGCGCGGCGAAGCGTTCCGCCAGCGCCGCGCCCAGCCCGCGCGAGGCCCCCGAGATGACCACACAGCCGAAGCCCGCCATCACGCCGCTATTCCGCCGCGAGCCTGCGGGCCGCGTCCTCCGCGGCCTCGATGCGCCGCACCGCGTTGGCGACCGCCTCGGTGATGCCGTCCTCGCTGAAGAAGCCGCCGCGGATCAGGCAATGCGCGGCGAGCACGCGGCGCAGCGCATCGACCAGCGCCATGTCCGGCGCCCTGGCCTCCGTCCAGAAACGGTCGAGCCCGCCCTGGAAGGTCAGGCCAGGCATGTCGTAGATCGCCTTGCCCAGGGTCACGACGGGCTTGCCCTCGCGCAGGGATTGCAGCCCGGCCGTGCTGTTGACCGTGACCACGCCGGCGGCGGGCGCCAGCACCGGGCCGAAGGGCAGTTCCGGCAGCCAGGCCAGCCGATCGGCGACGCCCAGCACCCGCGCGCGGTGCCAGGCGAAGCGCCCCCAATTGGTCAGCCCGTTGTCGAGCGGATGCCCCTTGAGCGCGAGCAACGCATCGCGTGGCGCGTGCCGGGCGAAGGAATCGACGATGGTCGCGAGCGCTTCCCGCAGCGTCTGGAAGGGCGAGTGCAGCCGGAGCTGGTAGTCGCCTTCGAGCTGCAGCGGCAGCACGAAGACCGGCCCGGGCCAGGCCTGCACGACCTCGAGCCGCCGCAGCGCCGTCGCGCGCCGGGCCGGGCGCAGCGCGCCGCGCCACAGCCACCCGGCATATTCGTGGAAGGGGTTCCAGGCGCGATGCGTGCGCCAATGCGGGAAGCGGAAGCCGAGCAACAGGTTGTGCAGGTTATAGCGGACATCGTCGCTGGCCCGGCGCAGGAAGGATCCGCCGGACAAGGTTTCGGGCGCCGCCGGCGGCAGGCCCTGCGCCATCGCGCGGATCCGCGCCGGGTCGCGTGTCAGGGAGGAGAAGGCATTCACCCCCCCTTCCTCCAGCGTGATGTAGCCCGGCCGCAGATAGGCTTCCTCGAACACCCAGGGCCGCACGCCGCGCCGCTTCGCGACAGCCACCGCCGCCATGTGGCGCGGCCGGCAATCGCTGAACATGACGACGTCCGTCACGGCATGGGCATCGAGGAGCGCCTCGAAGGCCGCGGGCCATTGCGCATCCGTTCCGGTGAAGTCGGTGGCGGTGTCGCGCTGCCAGAAGACCCGGTCGCCCGGGTTGAAGTTCACCCGGTGCACCGCGTGGCCGCGCGCGGAGAGCGCATCGCCGAGGCGCACGAACAGGTGCGTCGCGAGGCCCTGCAGGAAGAGGAAGGAACGCCCGCCCGCCATCAGCCGCGCCCCCGCGCGAGCCGGGCCATCACCCGGCCCTGCCAATGGCGCAGCCGCCCGAGCAGCCCGCCCCGCCAGGGGGCGGCCTCCGCGAGACGGTCGAGCAGGGCCTCCGGTGTCGTGGGCAGCTCCGTCACGGGGTCCTGATAGCGGGGATAGAGCAACAGCGCACCAGCGACGAGTTGATCGAGGGTGAGCCGGCGCACGCGCCGGGGGATGGGCGCATGATCCTCCGTCAGCCCCCAACCGGCGTAGAAGGGCTGCCCCCAGCAGGTGACGGAGATGCCGCGCAGCAGCGCCTCGAAGCCGGTCAGGGAGGTGATGGTGTGGACCTGATCCACCTGGCCCAGCAGCGGCGCGATCGGGGCATGTTCCACCAACGCATCGGCCAGCGCGCGGGCCTGATCCGCAGGCACCCGGCCGCGCCGATAGCCGGCCTCGACATCCGGATGGGGCTTGAAGGCGATGAAGGCATCGGGGTTCGCCGCCCGCACCGCCCGCAGCAGGTCGAGGTTGCTGCGCACCGCCCCCGCGCCGCCGCGCAGGACCGACAGGTCGTCCTCGACCTGGCCAGGCACCAGAAGGCGGGGGCGACCAGGGGTGGACGGCAGGACCGGTGCCGCTCCCGAAAGATTGTACTTTGTTACCCCCCGCGCGACGAGCTGCGCCCGCAGCACCGCCGCCCGGGCCAGCAGCGCCGGCGGGAAGGCCGTGGTGGCCAGCAGGATCTCCAGGTCGCTCGGCCCCGAGGGGTCGAAATAGGGCCTGCGGGAGTCGAGCGTGAGCGAGGCGGCCGGCAGGAATCCGGCCCCGAGCCCGGCCGAGCGGATGAAGCCGTCCTCGACCCAGAGCAGCGGCACGCCCGCCGCCCGCGCGGCGGATTCGAGCCCCGCCGGGGCGCGGGACGACCAGACCGCGATGGCACCACGGCGGCGGCTGGCCTCCGCCAGGGCCGCGCGCGCGTTGCGAGGGAAGGCGGGCGCCCCCGCCGCGCTGGCCAATGCGGCGGCCATGCGCCGGCGCTTCCAGAAAGACATGCCGAGGCAGACGGCGATGCGGCGGTTCGCCGCCTCCTGCGCCCGCCACATCGCCAGCAGGTCGATGGCGGCCTCGATGGGGATGGGCTGGCCGCGTGTGGGGTCGGCGCAGCGGGCCGCCGCAGCCAGGGCCGACAGCGCCGCGAGCCCGTCAGGCGCCGGCCCGCCCGGTAGATGAAGTTCCACCCCGGCGAGGCTGGCCAGGAGAGCCGTGTCGCCGGGCAACGCATGGATCTGCGCCGCGGCGTCGAACAGCGTCCAGGGCGACAGCCGCCCGGAACGTGTCGCCGCCAGTGTCGGGCCGGCCTGCGCCGGCGCTTCCGGGGCGCGACAGGCGAGAAGCGGGCGCCCCGCGGCCTCGGCCGAGGCGGCATGCCACAGGGCATGGGCGGCCTCGGCCCGGGCCGGATCGCAGGGGTCGAGGACGATGACGGCCTCGCCCGGCGCCACGCCAAGCGCGCCCGCCCCCGGATCGTCCAGCCCCGGCGGGCCGCCGACCCGCCCTGCCCGCAGGGCCTCGCGCAACCGGGCGGCCCGCTCGCGGTCGGCCGCGGCCGGCGCGGTGAGGGCCGCGGCCAGCGGATCGTCCGTCGCCGCGCCGAACAGGATCGGCGGCAGGGCGCGGCCGGCAAAGGGGGTTGGCGCGAAGGGGCCTGGCGTCACCCGGAAGACCGTCCCTGCCCAGCGCGCAGGCACTGGCGTGTTGCATGGAAGCAACAGCCATTCGGCATCACGGTCGGGCGAACCCGCCCGCCAGGGCCGGCACGGCCACAGGCTGGGCAGATGGGGCCAGCGGCGCAGCAGGAACGGCGGCACCAGCAGGGCCGCCCCGGAACCAGGGCCATCAAGGGCTGAGACCACACGCAATGATTGAAGATCCGCCCCATTCAGCCCGTCTGGCGAGGGGCCCATCATGACGGAGCACCTATCGCATGTTTGCAGTGCCCCACAGCGTCTTGTTTTTGCGTAATTCACCCCGAAACGCTAGGTTGCCGCATCAGCGAACACAGGATGGCGGCTGGATGATCCTTGCCAGGCACGGCGGCAAGCGCGGACTGACGAAGGGCGTGCTGGGCTGCATGCTGCTGCTGGCCGGCTGCACTCCGGCGGCGATCGACCCGGCCGCGACGCCGGCCGAGGCCACGATCCCGATCTCCGATCCGGTCGTGGCCTTCGCCGCCAGCGCCGGGCCCGGTGCCGAGGAGACGGTCACCCTTCCCTCGACCGGGCAGACCGTCCGGCTGCGCCTGGTGCGCGCCTACACGGCGGCGAGCGGGCGGGAATGCCGGGAGGTGCAGATCGGCACCGGCGGCGGATCCGCGACGCGGCTGCTGTGCCGTGCCGGGACCGGCTGGCGGGAAGCCCGGCCGCTCCTGCGCAGCGCGAACGCAGGGCCGTGAGCGACAGCGCCGCCAGGCCGTTGCTCATCGATTGCGGGCGGCAGCAGCTGCGCGTCATCGGCGCGCTGATCATCCGCGAGATGCATACGCGCTTCGGGCGCCGCCGCTTCGGCTATCTGTGGCTGTTCTTCGAGCCGCTGCTGCTCGGCGCCATGATCGCCCTGATCCACGGGTCGCGCGTCACCGGCGACGGCCTGCGCAGCACCTTCGAGTTCTTCTCGATCGGCTACATCATGTTCTTCGCCTTCCGCGGCATGGTGAACCGTGCCTCGGGGACGATCAGCGCCAATCGCGGCCTGCTCTATCACCGCCAGGTGACGCTGCCCGACCTCTTCTATGCCCGCCATCTGATCGAGGGCATCGCCTGCACCGGGGTCATGACGATCTTCACCATCGCTGGCGTCGCCATGGGGGGCGAGCCGCCGGAATCGCCGATCAAGATGATGTGTGCGCTCGGGCTGATGGTCCTGCTGTCGCAGGGCATCGCCCTGGTCGTCGCGGGCCTCACCGCCGAATGGGAGGGGCTCGAGCGCCTGGTGCACGCGATGTCGTACCTGATGTTGCCCTTCTGCGGTCTCTTCTTCATGGTGGAGTGGCTGCCGGACTGGATGCAGGAGATCGTGCTCTGGATCCCCACGGTGCATGTGTTCGAGCTGTTGCGCTCAGGCCAGTTCGGCGATCACGTCATCGCGCATTACGACCTGCAGTATCTCGCCGGCTGGATCCTGATCCCGCATCTGCTCGGCCTGGCCGGGCTGCGCCTCACCCGGCAGCGGATCGGGCTGGAGTAGCCGCGATGGCGCTCGAGCTGATCGACATCCACAAATCCTATCCGATGAACATCGGTCGCAAGCATGTGCTGCGGGGCGTCAACGCCATCTTCCGCAAGGGGGAGCGCGTCGGCGTGCTCGGCCGCAACGGGACCGGCAAGTCGACCCTGGTGCGCATCCTCGGCGGCATCGAGGCCCCGACGCGCGGCGCGATCCGGCGCACCATGTCCGTCTCCTGGCCGATCGGCATGGCCGCGGGCTTCCAGCCGGCGCTGTCGGGCGCGGATAACACCCGCTTCATCGCCCGCATCTATGATCGCCCGGTGCAAGCCAGCGTCGATTACGTCGAGAGCTTCGCCGAGCTCGGCGAATACCTCCATATGCCGGTCAACACCTATTCGAGCGGCATGCGCTCGCGCCTAGGCCTCGCCATATCGCTCGCGGTCAATTTCGACTGCCTGCTGGTCGATGAGGCGCTGGCGGTCGGCGACACGAAATTCGGCCGCGCCTTCGGGGCGCGCCTGCAACATTCCGGGTT
>JAYSDS010000092.1:0-25507 GCA_041914265.1 Roseomonas sp. | reverse complement strand
CCCCCCCCGCCCCCACCCCCCGCCCCCGCGCCCCCCCCCCCGCGGGGGGGGGGGGGGGTGGGGGGGGGGCGCCCCCCCCCCCCCCCCACTTATCGCCCGCGGAGCCACCGGGAAGGTCTTTGCAAACCTCAAGCCGGCGCTGCGTGCCGTTGCCAGGATGGCGCCCTGCCGGGGCCGCGCTCCGTCAGGCGTATTCGCGTTCCACCAGCGGCCCGGGTGCCGGCGCCACGGCAATTTCGCGGATGATCTTCCGTCGCACCGCGCCGGCGAAGGCGTCGTACCCCTCGGCGACCATCAGGAAGGCGCCCGGCCCACCGATCACTTCGTCACGGTAGTATTCGTCCACCGGCGGCAGGCCGGCGAGCAGGACCGCCGGCTGCGGCGATTTGTCGAGCACGGCGAGCCCGTTCAGCACGATGCCCTTGTCCAGCGCCTCGGCCCGCGCGGCGGCGAGCGGCCGGCCGGAATTGTTCACCCCATCGCCCGAGATGTCGACGACCTGGCGCATCCCTTCGTAGCGCTGCCCGAACTGCGCGGAGGCGTAGTCGATCGCGCCCGAGATCGAGGTGTAGAGATAGGTCTCGCGGGAGGCACCGTCGATCGCGCGGGCGAAGCGCTCGCAGGAGGCATGGTCCTCGAGCTTCATCCAGGGCACCAGCGTGTTCTGGATGTTCCAGTCCGACCAGACGAACATCGTGACCGCGATGGCACCGAGCGGCCCGCCGGCGATGCCATCGGCCAGGCGCGGATCGCGGAAGGCTTCGGCATAGCCGCGCATCTGCATTTCCATCTCCTCCGCATCGACGGAGCGGGAAACGTCCACGGCCAGCACCAGCTCGATATCGACCTCGGTCGAGGCGAGGGCGTTGCGGCTCGTGATCAGGGCCGGGGCGGCGAGGCCGGCGGCAAGAAACAGGCGGCGTGGCAGCAGGCTGCGCGACATCAGAGAACCTCCGATCGGGCCGTGCGTCCGGGTGATGTCCTTCCCTTCGCCTTCTGTGTGAAGGTCGTGTGGCGCAGATGCCAGATTCCATTGTGCAGCGCAACAAGAGAGTGAGGGAGGCTGACCAAATCTGCGCGCATAACAGGCAGGCCGTGGCGCGGGCGCCACGGCCTGGGGCAGGCGGGGATTGTCGGAAGCAACGGCGGGACGCGGTGCGGCCGTTGATAATATTCCTATATCGGCGTCCCGCCGGCACCTTCAAGCGGAATCGCGCCGCGATGGCGCCTCAGGACGGCGTGATG
Organism: Roseomonas sp.; assembly: GCA_041914265.1. Taxonomy (GTDB): domain Bacteria; phylum Pseudomonadota; class Alphaproteobacteria; order Acetobacterales; family Acetobacteraceae; genus Neoroseomonas. The sequence continues at coordinate 24,262 of JAYSDS010000092.1, read as the reverse complement.
AACCAGTCGGCCGAGACGTCGGTGGTCTGCACGCCCTCAATGTAGACGGACTGCATGCCGTAATACATCCGCACGCCGGTGCCTTCGGTGAAGACGCTGGTGCGCATGATGTCGGCGATGAAGATGTCGTTCACCAGCAGCAGGTCGCCCTCGCCGTGGTCGAAGTCGGTGATGGTGTCGCCGTTCAGCATGATCATGAGGTCGGAGCCGATGACGAAGACATCGGCGCCGGCGCCGCCCGTCAGCACATCCCACTCCGTGCCGCCGTCCAGCGTGTCGTTGCCATGCCCGCCCATCAGCGTGTCCCAGCCATAGCCGCCGCTGATGCTGTCCGCCCCCGCATCGCCATGGAGTAGGTCGTTTCCGAAGCCGCTGAGGATGGTGTCGGCGCCGGTCCCGCCACGCACCAGGACCGTGGTGAATGAACCGGCGGTATTGATCAGGTCGTTGCCCGCCCCGCCCAGGATGCTGTCGCCGCCGGTTCCGGCCATGATGCTGTCGTCGCCCTCGCCGCCGATCAGCCAGGCCGGGCCCGCGCCGCCGACCAGCGTGTCGGCGCCCGCGCCGCCGTTCAGGATGCTGCTGCCCGTCGCGCCGTTGCGCAGGAAATCGTCGCCCTCCTCGCCAAGGATGACGTTGCTGCCATCGCCGCCATCGATCGAATCATGGCCCGCGCCGCCGAAGATGATGTCGTTGCCGCCGCCGCCGGCGATGGTGTCGCTCCCGGCATCGCCCCGCAGCACGTCGGCATTGGCGCTGCCGAGCATCGAATCCTCGCCCTCGCCGCCCCAGGCGAAGAGCGCCTGCCCGGCCGCCCCGCTGATGGTGTCGGCACCGTCGCCGCCCCAGATCCGGCTGGTGGCGAGGCTGCCGGTGATCAGGTCGTCGCCGGCATCGCCAAAGAGCCGGACATTGCCCGCGCCGGTGCTCGTGATCGTGTCGGCGCCATCGCCGCCCCGGATCAGGTCGGGGCCACCCAGCCCGTCGATGACGTCATTGCCCGCGCCGCCGTTGATGACGTCGCTCGCACTGCCGCCGAGGATGCTGTCGTCGCCGTCCTGCCCGTGCAGCCCCGCTCCGCCCGACACGCCGACGAGCGTGTCGTTGCCGGCGCCACCCACCAGCATGTCGTTGGTGAAGCCAGCCGTCAGGAAGTCGTTCCCGCCCAGTCCCATCAGCAACTGCGCGGACGCCTGCGTGTGGCTGAGCGTATCGTCGCCCTGCGTGCCCAAGATCGCCAAGTCGCATTCTCCCATGCCGGTCTCGTGCGGCGTGACACCGGCAGGCAGCGCACGGCGTGCATCCGCACGAATGCGCGGGAGGATGCATGAAGGTTCTTGAGATGCCCTTAAGTCAGCGCGTCATGCGGCCAAGCCTCGCTGATGATTCTATCATTGGCGAGGCGAAGGGCATGGCGCGTGGGGTCGGCGGGGCGGCGGCGCGCGAAACGAAAGGCTAATACAGGTCGGCCGAAAGGCTGGCCCGAATCAGAAGCCCCCGCCCGCGGCGAGCCAGTCCTTCTCCGCAGCCGTATCGGCGCGGCCCAGCGCGGCGTTGCGGTGGGGAAATCGCCCGAAGCGCGCGATGACCGCGCGGTGCCGCCAGGCATAGTCGATCGTCCCGCCGGGCTTCGTCTGGCGTGGATCGTCGCGCAGCCCTTCGAACAGCGCGACGGAGAGATCCTGGTCGGCGATCGCTTCCGAATGCTCGAAGGGCAGGTAGAGGAAGATCCGTTGCGTCGGTGTCAGGGCGAGGTCGAGCCGGTCCCGCAGCACTGCCTCACGCGCGATGTCGCGCATCAGCGCATCGGCCGCGAAGGCGCGCGCGCTGCCGCGATGAAGGTTGCGCGGCGCTTGGTCGAGCAGGATCGACAGCGCGAGCGCGCCATCGGCCGTGCCGGCCCAATCGCGATGCGCCCCGCCCGCGGCGGCGTCCGACAAGGTTCCGAGCGTCTCGCGCACCGTATCGTCGAAGCCGTCGTCGCGCTTGAACCAGGCCTCGCGGAAGGTGTCGGGGCCTTCGGTGAACCAGAAGCGCAGGACGGTCTCGGGTGTGCTCATGCCAGCGCCTTTGCCAGGATGCGCACGGAATGCAAGGCCTCCCGCCCCGCGAGGTCGGCGATCTGGTGGCGGCAGGAGGTGCCGTCGGCGACGATGAACGCCTCGGGCGCGGCCGCACGCACGGCTGGCAGCAAGGAAAGCTCGGCCATCGCCTTCGATGTCGCGAGGGTCTCCGCCTGGTAGCCGAAGGCGCCGGCCATGCCGCAGCAACTCGACGTGATCGGCGTGACCGTCAGGCCGGGGATGCGCTTCAGCAGCGCCACCGCCGGCGGGAAGGCGCCGAAGGCCTTCTGGTGGCAATGGCCATGGATATGCGCTTCCGCCTGCAGCGGCTTCAGCGGCAACGCCGCCTTCTCGCGGTCCAGGAATTCCGAGAGCAGGAAGGCGCGCGCGGCCAGCGCATCGGCCGCTTCCCCCGGCAGCAGGGCGAGGAATTCGTCGCGCAGCGTGGTCAGCGACGAAGGCTCGATGCCGATGACGGGGGAGGCGACGCGCGACAATGCGTCGAGCGTCCGCCGCGCCTCGGCGCGTGCCTGCTCCACCAGGCCGGCGGCCAACAGCGTGCGCCCCTCATCCAGCGGCCGCGTGCCGCGCGCGGGGCGCGCGATGGCGGGGTCGTAGCCGGCGGCGCGCAGCACGCGCACCGCATCGCGCAGGTTCTCCGGCTCGAAATACCGGTTGAACACGTCGGGCAGCAGGATGACCTCGCCCGCGCGGCCATCGGGCGCGCGCAGCTCGTCGTCATGGAAGGCGGACCAGACGAAGCGGGGCAGGGAGCGTTCCGCCGCAAGCCCCAGCATCCGCTCGGACAGCGCGGCCAGCCCCGGCACCAGGTCGCGCGCATTGGCGAGCGGCGGCAGCAGCGAAGCCCAGCGCGCCCAGCGCGGCATGGTCGCGATGATCCGTTCCCGCCAGCCGATGCCCTGCGCCTTGGCGCGCGCGGCCAGCACCTCGATCTTCATCCGCGCCATGTCGACGCCGGTGGGGCATTCGCGCTTGCAACCCTTGCAGGAGACGCAGAGCTTCATCGCCTCCGCGACCTCGTCCGAGGCCAGCGCGCCAGGGCCGAGCTGCCGCGTCAGGGCGAGGCGCAGCGTGTTCGCGCGGCCGCGCGTCAGGTGCTGTTCGTCCCGCGTGGCGCGGTAGGACGGGCACATGACATTGGCGTCGAATTTCCGGCAGGTGCCGTTGTTGTTGCACATCTCGACCGCGCCCAGCAGGCCGCCGAGCGGGCCGGGATAGGCCGACCAGTCGAGCACCGGCGTGATGCCGGGATCCGCCTCATAGCCCGGCGCGTAGCGGAACAGCGTGCGGTCATCCATCTTCGGGGGGCGGACGACACGCCCGGGATTGAGCCGCGCATCCGGGTCGAAGGCGTCCTTCACCTCCTCGAAGGCGCGGGCGATGCGCGATCCGAACATCGGCTCGTTGAATTCGGACCGAACGATGCCGTCGCCATGCTCGCCGGAATGGCTGCCCTTGTATTCGCGCACCAGGGCGAAGCATTCCTCGGCGATGACGCGCATCTTCCGCACATCGGCCGCGTCCTTCATGTTCAGCACGGGGCGCACATGCAGGCAGCCGACGCTTGCATGGGCATACCAGGTGCCCTTGGTGCCGTGCTTCGCGAAGACGTCGTTCAGCCGTTCGGTGTAGTCGGCGAGGTCTTCCAGCCCCACCGCGCAATCCTCGATGAACGACACGGGTTTCCCGTCGCCCTTCATCGACATCATGATGTTGAGGCCCGCCTCGCGCACCTCCGCGATCGCGGCCTGGAAGCCCGGATCGGTCGCGCGCACCACGGCGTCGGGATAGCCTAGATCGCCCATCATCTCCTCCAGGCGGTCGAGGTCGCGCAGCAGCGGCGCATCCTCCTGCCCGTGGAACTCGACGATCAGCAGGGAGTCCGGTTCGCCCTTCACCATCCTGTCGATGGTCGCGCGATAGATCGGGATCGACCGGCCGAGGTCGATCATCGTGCGGTCCACCAGCTCCACCGCCTCGGGGGCCAGCGCCACCAGATGCTGCGACGCCGCCATCGCCGCGCGGAAGGTCGGGAACTGGCAGATGCCGAGCATCTTGCGCGGCTTGATCGGCCATAGCTTGAGATCGAGCGCGGCGGAGAACGCCAGCGTGCCTTCCGACCCCACCAGCAGCCGCGCGAGATTGCCGCGCCCCTCGGCCCGTGCCGCCGGCGTCAGCGCCTCGATGTTGTAGCCGCCGACGCGGCGGAGCTGGTGGGGGAAGCGCGCGGCGATCTCCTCCGCCTCCCGCGCGCCGAGCGCGCGCAGCCGCTGGATCAGGTCGGCGATCGGCGCCGGCACATCGCCGCCGAGATTGTCCGGCAACGCCCCGAAAGTGAAGCGCGACCCATCCGCCAGCAGCGCGTCGATCGCCGTCACATTGTCCGCCATCAGCCCATAGCGGATGGATTTCGACCCGCAGGAATTGTTCCCCGCCATGCCGCCGATGGTGCAGCGCTGCCAGGTGGAGGGATCGACCGGATAGAACAGACCATGCTGCTTCAGCGCGTCGTTCAGCGCGCCGAGCGTGATCCCCGGCTGCACCCGCGCGCGCTGCGCGCCCGGGTCCACCTCGATCACGCCGCGCAGGTACTTGGTGCAGTCCAGCACCAGCGCGCGGTTGACGGTCTGCCCGCATTGCGAGGTCCCGCCGCCACGCGGCAGGATCGGGATCCCTTCCTCCCGGCACAGCGTCATCGCCACCTGCACGTCCTCGATCGTGCGCGGGACCAGCACGCCATAGGGCTCGACCTGGTAGATGGAGGCATCCGTCGCATAGCGACCGCGATCGGCCGCCGAGAAGAGCACCTCGCCCTGCGTGTCGCGCCGCAGGCGGGCGGCAAGGCGGCTGTCGCCGAGGCTCGGGCGAGGGATCACGTTCATCGCGGCGTTTCCAACTGCGGTCGCGCGGAAACTAGCGGCGATGGGCGCCGCTGTCCGATGCATAATCCTCGTCGCAGGAAGAAGCCGTGCTCATTGCCGCGGCGACGGCGACGGCGATGGCGGCCGCGCCGCTGGAGCCGCTGGATCGGCGCCGGCCCGCACCCCCACCCGGTCACCCACGTCACTATCCTGGAATGGGTGGCCGGGTGGGGGTGCGGGCCGGTGCCGCCTGATCGAAAAACGCTCTACGCCAGCCGCGCCAGCGCCCCCAGGGCGGGCACCGTGCTGCCGGGCAGGCCGGCCGCCCGCAGCGCGCCCCATAGCGCCACCGCCACGGAATCCAGCACGGCCACGCCAGGCATCGCCGCCGCTGCCGAGAGACCGCGGAAATTCGTGCAGTGGATGGCGATGGCCTCGGGGCCTTCGGCCGCGACCTCCCGCACCAGCCGCGTGACCAGTTCGGGTGCGTGCTCGGCGAAGCTGTAGTTGCCGGGGTCTTCCAGATGCCGCTCGGCGACGGTCTCGAAGCCCTCGGCGCGGAGATTGGCCAGGATCGCCGCCTGCACCGATCCGAGATAGGGCGTCACCAGCCCCACGCGCCGGGCACCCAGCGCGTGCAGTGCCGCATGCAGCGCGAGCGTCGCCGTGGTGCAGGGGATGCCCGTGGCGGCCGTCACCGCCGCGCAGACCGCGCGATCCGCTTCCAGCCCGAGCCAGGCGCCCGACGTCCCGTTCCAGCACAACGCATGCACCTTGGCGTCGGCGAGCATCTCGGCCGCGGCGACCATGGGGCCGGCGTCGAACTGGCCGGTCGAACCGCCCTCGAGCGTGATGGACAGCACGCGCAGCCGCTGGAAATGCGCGGTGACGTGGGGCGTACCCGCCAGCAGCGCCGCCGTCGCCGGTTCGAGCACGGTGTTCGAGGACGGCGTCAGCATCCCCAGCCGGACCGCGTCCGCCATCAGCCCCCCGTCGCGAGGCGCGGGTCGTTCTGTCCGCGCGTGGCCCAGCCGGTGGTGCGTTCCTCGATGGTCACGGCCACCCAGTACATCAGCACGCCCATCACGCCGGTCACGATCAGCCCGGCGAAGACCAGCGGCACGTCGAAGCGGGAGGAGGCGACCAGCATCAGGTGACCGATACCCTCATTCGCCGCGACCGTCTCGCTGATGATGGACCCCACGAAGGCGACGGTGATCGCGACCTTCAGCGAGGCGAAGAAATACGGCATCGCGCGCGGCAGCCCGACTTTCATGATGATGTCGATCGGCCGGGCGCCGAGGGCGCGCAGCACATCGCGCAGCTCCGGCTCCACCGTCGCGATGCCGGTCGCGACATTCACCACGATGGGGAAGAAGGAAATCAGGAAGGCCGTCAGCACCGCCGGCCAGAAGCCAGCGCCGAACCAGATCACCAGGATCGGCACCACCGCGACCTTGGGCACCGAGTTGAAGGCGATCAGAAGCGGATAGAGCCCGCGATAGACCAGCACCGACGACCCGATCGTCACGCCGAGCCCGAGCCCGAAGCCCACCGCGAGCAGGAAGCCGATCACGGTGGTCACCAGCGTCGCCCAGGAGTTGGTCATCAGGGGATACCACCACTTCACCATGCTGTCCGCGATGGCGGTGGGGGCGGGGAGGATGAAGACCGGCACGTCGAAGATGATGACGACCAGTTCCCAGACCACGAACATGCCCACCGTGACGATCCAGGGCAGGGCGTTCTCCAGACGCCGGCGGCGGCGCGCGGCCTCGGCCAGTGCCTCGGCGGATCGGGCGGCATTACCGGACATCGGCGTTCTCCCCGCGGCGGGCATCGGCGATGCGGTCGCGCAGCTCATGGACGATGGCCTGGAACTCGGCCTCATAGGTCTGTTCGAGCCGGCGCGGGCGGGGGTAGGGGACGTGCCGCTCCGCGATGATCCGGCCGGGGCGGGAGGACATGATCAGCACGCGGTCGGCGAGGTAGACGGCCTCCTTCAGGTCATGCGTCACGAGGATCACGGTCGGCCTCTTGGCCAGCCAGACCGCCTGCATCACGTCCCACAGATCCTCCCGCGTGAAGACGTCGAGCGCGCCGAAGGGCTCGTCGAGCATCAGCAGCCGCGGGTCGTGCACCAGCGCCCGGCACAGCGAGGCCCGCTGCTGCATGCCCCCCGAGAGCTGCCAGGGAAACTTGCCCTCGAACCCCGCGAGGCCGACGAGATTCAGCAACTCCTTCGCCTTGCGCTCATACATGCCGCGCTGGGCGCGGAGCTGGCGGCGATGCGGCTGCACGACTTCCAGCGGCAGCATCACGTTGTCCAGAACGTTGCGCCAGGGCAGCAAGGTCGGGTTCTGGAAGGCCATGCCGGCCATGGAGAGCGGACCATCCACTTCATGCCCGTTCACGATGACCGTGCCCTCGGTCGGCGGCCACAGGCCGGTGACCAGGCGCATCAGCGTGGACTTGCCGCAACCCGATGGGCCGACGACGGCGACGAACTCGCCATCGCCGACATCGAGGGAAGCGTTGCGCAAGGCGAGCGTGCCCTCGACGCCGCCATAGCGCATGGAGACGTCGTCGATCTGGACGAAGGGTGGGGTCATGCGACCGTCCTGGCATGTGGCGTGCCGGGGCGTGTTCGAAGGGGGCCTTGCCCCCTTCGAGCTACCCCCACCAAAGGCCTGCTGGCCTTTGGAAACCTCGACCTGATTCCTGGCGGGGAGGCTCGGAGGGGCAGAGCCCCTCCAATCGCCCTCACAGTTTCCGGTCGGCGGCCGGCGGCAGGAAATCCGTCGTGTAGATCTGCGGCCCCTGCAGCCTCGGCGCGAGGTTGTAGGCCTCCTCGACCTGCCGGATCCCGGTCTGCAGCCGCGTGGGATCGACCGCGGAGATGCCGTTCGCGCGCACATTGTCGCTCATGATCACCTTCTCGACGTTCAGCTCGTGGCGTTCGCGTTCGAGGGCGACGTCGGTCAGCGGTTCGACGCGCTTGAGGATGTCCAGCATCTCCTGGCCGTTCCGGACCGTCTCGATGAAGGCCTTCATCAGCGCGCCCGTGGTCGCGCGCACCGCATCCGGGTTGCTTTCGAGGAAGCGGCGCGTGGTCAGGATGGCCCCGCCATAAAGGTCCAGGCCATGGTCGTAATACATCATGGTCCGCTGCTGGTTCAGCCCGAGCCCGATGCCCTTCAACGCCAGCGCCGAGGTGGTGACGAAGCCCGTCACGCCATCGGCCTCGCGCCGCACCAGCATCGGTTCGCGCAGGGCAGGGGTCACGGACAGGAAGGTGACCTTCGACGCATCGACGCCCGCCGCCTTGGCGAAGGCCGGGAAAAGCTGGCGCCCGGCATCGAATTCCGGCGCGGCGAGCTTCTTTCCCTCGAGGTCCTTGGGCGTGCGGATCGGCCCATCGGCGCGCACGATGGCGCAGAGCGGGCTGCGGTCATGGAGCACGGCGACGGCGACGATGCCGCGGTCGGGATTCTCAGCCATGAAGCGGATGGCCGGGTTCAGGTCGGCATAGCCCATGTCGTAGGACCCGCCGGCGAGCGCCACCGGCACGCCGCCCGAACCCTGGCCGCGATCCACCGTCACGTCGACGCCGGCGGCGCGGAAATAGCCCTTCTCGCGCGCCACCAGCGCGAAAGCGTTGGGCGCCTGGAAGGCCCAGTCGAGCGTCAGGCGCACGCGTGCCGCCTGGGCATGCACCAGGCGCGGCGCGGCGAGCAGCCCACCGGCCGCGATCAGCGCGGCGCGTCGGTTGAGGCCATGGACCATGTCAGCGTCTCCCTGTTCGTCGGCGGTTGCCGGCAGGTCCGATCTGTGCGGCATCGGGTGGCGCGGCGGCAAGACGCCAGCATGCCGCGCCGCGCGGAATCTGCTCCGCGCGAGGGCGAGGCTGCGCGTTTGCTGTGCCGACACTGCCTGTTTTGGCGGCGGGCAGGTCGCGGGGACGTGCGGCACGGGCCGGAAGGGGATGCCGCCGTCCGGGCCCGTCGCGAGCGGGACAGCCGGCCTCACGGCGGCACCATGAAGGCCGAGGCCGCGCAGGCGCGCGAGAGCAGGGACCGCAGCGCCGGATTGGCGTGGCCCTCATGCGCGGTCAGCGCCTCCATGGGGCAGAAATATTCATGCGGATGCGGGACCTGGTGGCGCGCGAAGCCGTCGTAGTGGTCGCGCTGCAAGCCGTAGAGCACGCGCAGGTCGCGCACCGGGATGCTGAAGCCGGCAGTGGGTTCGGCGGTCAGGAATGGGATGATGCGCCAGCGCGGCGTCGGGTCGTTCGCCTGCAGCGGCGCCAGCAGCCAGGCCAGCGGGCAATGGGCCAGCAGCGACACGGTGGAGGGCGCGAAGCGCGAGCGCTTGTCGAGCAGGTTCTGGAAGGTCGAGCAGGCCTCGATGCAGAGGATGTCGGCATAGGGGTCCTCCGGCGAGCCGCCGAAATGCAGCCACAGCCCGTCGGGGATGGTCCGCATCCGGTCGGAGCCGGGGATCTTGAGGTAGGGTTGCGCGACGGGTTCCCCATCGCAGGGCCGGCCACGGAGCCAGGCACCGGTGGTGCCGAGGCTGCCGGTTCCCGGTGGCCGTTGCGGCCAGGTCTTCAGTCGGTCGCGGACCACGTTATCGAGCCGTTTGGGACGACGGAGAAGTGGCCGGATTTCGCTCATCACAGGAATTTTCGCCCCGTTAATCAACCTATGGGCGAATCAATAACGCTCCATGAATGAGTAACAAGCAGAAAAATCAACTTACTGGTTAGATTCCTGCGTTTTGACGGAGAGAAAACGCACCCAAATGGCGCGATGTCGCCCTCGATCTTCATGTACGATCTTAAGTGGAGTCAGTAACAGATTCCAGGGAATCCCGAATTTCTATCAATGGTTGTATCCGCCGTTCACTCCTTCGGCGGGGCCTTCGTGCCTTCGGTGATGCGGTCGGTCAGCGCCAGGGAGACGGCACCGACCAGGAACAGCGCGTGCAGCCCCATCGCCCAGGCGAGCGCCCGGTCGGAATAGCCATCCACCCGCAGGAACATCTGCAGGAGCTGGATGGAGGAAATGGCCACGATCGACCCCGCCAGCTTCACCTTCAGGTTCCCGGGGTCGAGCTTGCGGATCCAGGACATGCCCCCGGCCTTGCTCTCGGGGTCGAGCGGCGCGACCAGGCTGTCCCAGGAGGCGAGGACCACCATCACGACGAGCGAGGCGACCAGCGTCCAGTCCAGCAGGTGCAGCAGGTCGAGCAGCGCCTGGTCATCCTGCGAGGCGAGGACCCCGGCCGCGAACTTCCCGAGCTTGGCGAGGAAGCGCACGGCGAACAGCGCGAGCGCGACGGTCAGCCCCAGCAGGAAGGCGGCGGCCAGCCAGCGGCAGCCGAGAATGAATTTGGTGAGAATCGGCCGCATGGGATGAACCTCCCTTCGCCGGCTGGTGGCCGGGGTATCGGATGGAGGGAAACAGTACGATGGCGATCCGTAGACTGGCAGAGGAACAGCGCCTGTCGGGCGCCGTGGTGGCGGGTGGCATGATCTGGCTGGCCGGCCAGGTCGCCGATGATTCGAGCCTCGACGCCGAGGGGCAGACCGCCGACATCCTGCGCCAGATCGACGCCCTGCTGGCCGAGGCCGGCACCGACAAGCGCGCATTGGTCAGCATCCAGATCGTGCTTGCCGACATCAAGGACGCGCCCGCGATGAACCGCGCCTGGGATGCCTGGCTCGACCCCGCCCAGAAGCCGGCGCGCATGACGATCCAGGCGCCGCTGGTCGACCCCGCCTGGAAGGTCGAGATCACCGGCGTGGCCCTGGCCCCGGCGTGAACCAGGCGCCGCAGCGCCGTCGCCCGCCCCAGGGCTGGCTGCGCTCGGTCCTGATGACCCTCGCCTTCGGCCTGCTGGTGGCCGGGGGCGTGGCCGACCAGGGGACGCTGTTCCCCTTCCTTGTCATCGGCGTCGCGGCGATCGGGGTCGGCGCGCTTTATCTGCTGTTTCCCCATGGCCTGCATGTGGCCTTCGGCACCAGCGCCGGCCTTGCCGTCTATGCCTGTCTTTTCGCGGTGATGAGTCGCGCGGCCTTTCCCCTGGCGCCGGGCGGTGCGCTGGCGGCGGCCTTCCTGTTGCCGGTCGGCTCTTTCCTGGCCGCGGTGTGGTGGCGGCGGCGCACCCTGCGCCTGGTGGCCGGGGCCCGGCGACCTTTCGACCTCGGCCACTTGCCGCGCATGGCGCACTGGCTGATCCCGGTCTGGTCGGTCGGGGCCTTCTCCCTCGCGCTGCCGGTGAACCGCCTGCCGGCCGTCGACCAGGGCACGGCGGTGGTCGCCGCCATGGCCGTGATCTCGGTGGTGGTCGCCGCTTCCGTGCGCGGGGTGCTGCTGCTGCTGACGGACATGTCGCTCATCACCGAGGAACTGGCCGGCCGCGCCGCGCGCATGCTGGTGCCGGTGGTGGCCTTCCTCGCCATCTACGCCATGCTGATGATCGTCTTCGCCTGCCTCTACCGCATCGCCGAGGGGCTTTCGCTCCATCCGCTGTTCCATGGCCCGGCCGGGCCGGTGCCGCTGCGCTTTCCCGATGCGCTCTATTTCAGCCTGGTGACCCAGGCCACGGTCGGATACGGCGACGTCACCCCGCATGATGACGGGATCCGGCTTCTCGCCTCGCTGCAGGTGATCCTGGGGCAGGTGCTGCTGCTCTTCGGCTTCGCCGAGATCATGCGGACCCGGCGCGTGCTGGGTGAGGAAGAGTCCGGGCGGCAGGGCGGCGCGGCGCCGGAGTGATGCCGGCGACGACCGGCACCGGCGCGGCGCGACCGATCCGCGGTCGGGTGATCGGCCCGCCTTGCGCGACCGGGCCGGCTTGGACCTAATGCCGCCCCTTTCCGGCCGTCCCGCGTGATCCGAGGAGCAACCGATGAGGCTGTCGCGTCCCCTGCCGCTGCTGCTGACCGCGGCGATTCTCGCCTTGCCGGCCTCGGCCGCCTTGCCGCCGACCGCGCAGCGCCTCGTCGAGTTCCGCGCCGTGATCGACCACCCCGAGATCGGCATCGCCCTGGCCGGCGATCCCGTCACGCGCATCGAGTATCTGCGCGAGGACCTGTTCCGCGTTTCCGGCGCGCGTTGCCGGATCGACCTGGCCATCGTCACGGTGCCCTCGGCGCCCGGCCTGGTCGGGCCGCGCCAAGTCGCCGTACGGACAGTCGATCGTGCGTGTTCCTGAGCGGAGGACCCGGCCGGCGGGCGCAGCGCCGCCGCCGTCCCGGCGTCATTCCGCCGCAATCCGGCGCAGAATGCGCCTTCGTCTCCTGGAAGGCTGACTGATGAGCAATGCGGCATTCTGGCGCGGCCGGCGCGTGCTGGTCACCGGCGGGGCGGGTTTCCTCGGCTCCAATCTCTGTCATGCGCTGGCCGCCCATGGCGCGCGCGTCACCGCGCTGGATGCGATGATGCCCGATGGCGGGGCCTCGGCGCGCAACCTCGAAGGGGCAGGGGTGCTACTGGTGCGCGGGGATATCCGCGACACCGAGCTGCACTCGCTCTGCGAGGGCGTGGACGTGCTGTTCAACATGGCCGCCCAGACCTCCCACATGGGTGGGCAGAAGGACCCGGTCGCCGACATCGCGATCAACGCCGTCGCCCAGGTGCGGCTGATCGGCGTGATGCGGGAGGCCGCGCCCAAGGCGACGGTCGTGCACGCCTCCACCCGCCAGTTCTACGGCCGCCCGCGCGCGCTGCCGGTCGATGAGCTGCATCCGGTCAACCCGCCCGACGCCAATGGCGTGTCGAAATGGGCGGGCGAGCAATACTGGCTGCTCGAACAGCGCGTGCATCACCGGCCAGTGGTCTCGCTGCGCCTGACCAACTGCTACGGGCCGCGCCTGCGCATCCGGGATGCGCGGCAGACCTTCCTTGGCATCTGGATCCGCCGCGTGCTCGAAGGCGAGCCCTTCGAGGTCTGGGGCGGTGAGCAGCTCCGCGACCTGACCTATGCCGAGGACGTCACCGACGCCTTCCTGATCGCCGCGGAAAAGGCTTCCGAACCAGCGCTTGCCGGGCAGGTCTTCAACCTGGGTGGCAGCCCGCCGACCTCGCTGGTCGATCTCGCCAATCGCCTGATCGCGGCCAATGACGGGAAGGGCGACTACGTCACCAAGGAATTCCCCGCCGATCGCGCGCCGATCGACATCGGCTCCTACGCCGCCGACGACCGCGCCTTCCGAAACGCTTCAGGCTGGGCGCCGAAGGTCGATCTGGATGAGGGGTTGCGCCGCTCCCTCGCATGGTATCGTCCCCGCCTTGCCGACTACCTCTAAGGGATCGCCCCGATGAACGCGCCCACCGTCACCATGATCCCCCAGGCCGACCCCGGCGCCGGATACCGCGCCCAGAAGGCCGAGATCGACGCCGCCGTCGCGCGCGCGCTGGAATCCGGCTGGTACATCCTCGGCAAGGAGGGTGCGGCCTTCGAGCAGGAATTCGCCGCCTGGCTCGGGCCTGACCAGAAGGCGGTCGGCTGCGCCAACGGCACGGATGCCATCGCGCTGATCCTGCGCGGCCTTGGCATCGGGCCGGGGATGACGGTCGCCACCGTCTCCCACACCGCCGTCGCGACCGTCGCGGCTGTCGAGATGGTTGGCGCCACGCCGCTGCTGCTCGACATCGACCCCGACACCTACACCATGGATGCGGATGAGCTGGTCTCGGTGCTCGAGGACCCGCCGCCGGGCCTGCCGCCGATCAAGGCCGTGATCCCCGTCCACATCTACGGCCAGCCCTGCGACCTCGGCCCCATGCTGGAAGCGACGAATGCCGCCGGCATCCCGCTGATCGAGGATTGCGCCCAGGCCCATGGCGCGACGCTGGACGGGCGGATGATCGGCACGCTGGGCACGGCGGCCGCCTTCAGCCTGTACCCGACGAAGAACCTCGGCGCGCTCGGCGATGGCGGGGTGCTCGCCACGCGCGACACCGAACTCGCCGAGCGCATCGCCGCCATCCGCCAGTATGGCTGGCGCGAGCGCTACGTCAGCTCGATGGTCGGCGTGAATTCGCGCCTCGACGAGGTGCAGGCGGCGATCCTGCGGGTGAAGCTCACCGCGCTCGATGCCGGCAATGCGCGTCGGCGGGCCATCGCGGATGCCTATGACGCCGCGCTGGGCAATGGCCCGATCGCGCCGCCGCTCCGTCGTGCCGGCGCGGAGCACGTCTTCCACCAATACGTGCTGCGCACCGAGAACCGCGCCGCCGTCCAGGCAAAGCTGAAGGCCCAGGGCGTCGGGACCGGCATCCACTACCCGGTGCCGGTGCATCTGCAATCCGCCTACAAGGACCGCACGCCGCTCGGCCCGGCCGGGTGCACCGAGACCGCCCGTGCCTCGGAGGAAGTGCTGAGCCTGCCGATGTATCCCGAACTGACGGATGGGCAGGTGGAGCAGGTCTGCGCGGCGCTGCGGGGCCTGTGAGGCTGGGGCCTCGGCCGGTGTTTGACGGCACGAGGAGGCGAATGCCAGGGGCTGTGGCGCTTGATGGGTGAGGTGGGAATTGGAGGGGCGCCGCCCCTCCAAACCACCCCGCCAGGCCATGGTATGGCCTGGACCGCCGGAACCTGGTGCCGGGCGGCATGGTCGCGCGACGCGCTCGCGGCGCGCTCCGAGCGCTAGGGCGGGCCTGGGTATGGATCCTGACCGTGGCGCCCGGCGCCAGGTATCGGTTTCCAAAGGCCTCGGGCCTTTGGCGGGGTGAGCCCGAGAGGGGCGGCGCCCCTCTCGGTTCGACCGCCGTGCCTGGGTCACGCTGCGCCGGCCGGCCGGATGTTCTGGTTCAGGCGGAACAGGTTGGCCGGATCGTAGCGCGCCTTCAGCGCGGCGAGCCGCGCATGGTTGTCGCCATAGGCAGCGCGGATGCGATCTTCGCCTTCCTCGCCGAGGTTGTTCACATAGACGCCGCCGGTGGCGAAGGGTCGCATCGCCTCCCACACCGCGCGCGACCAGCCGATATTGGCCGCGTCGCCCGCGGGATCCTCCCAGATCGCGATCGGGATGCAGTCGAACGCCGCGTTCCGGTTGGCATAGGCCGTGGCGTCCGGCGCCACGCGGCCGATCGCCCCGCCGGTCTGCTGCAACCCCACCACCGACAGTGGCGAGGGCACGCGGGCAAAGAGGTCGAGCAGCGTGTCGATGGCCGCATCGGCCAGGCCGGCCAGGAAATGCGACTTCCAGTAATAGCGCCGTCCGCGCGGGAAGAGCCCGTCCGCGGAGGCCTGCAGGACGGTGTAGGGGACTGGGCCGACGAGGTCCCGGCTCGGCGGCGGCCCGCCGTCCCGCAGCGCGCGCAGGGCCGATGCCCCGGCCTCGACCGGCCCCGCGTGGAAGAAGGAGACGGCGAAGGCCCGGCGGCCATCCGGTTCGGTCAACAGGACGCCCAGCGCATCCACCTCGTCAGGGGCGGCGGCACAGAAACGGGCATGGTGCCGCATCGCCGCCGGCGCATCCGCCCAGTCCCAGAACAGCATCCCGCCGAGGATGAGAGGCGGCAGCGGATGCAGCCGGTATTCGAAGGCGGTGACGATCTCGAAATTACCGCCGCCGCCGCGCAAGGCCCAGAAGAGGTCGGGCTCCTCCGCCGCGCTGGCCCGCACCAGGCGGCCATCGGCGAGCACGATCTCGGCCGCCACCAGGTTGTCGCAGGCCAGCCCATGGCAGCGGCCGAGCCGGCCCAGCCCGCCGCCGAGGGTCAGTCCGGCGATGCCGGTATCGCTGTTCACCCCCATGGTGGTGGCGAGCCCATGCGCCTGGGTGGCGGCGTCGAACGCACCGATCAGCAGGCCGGGCTCGGCGCGTGCTAGCCGCGCCGCGGGATCGACGGCGATGCGTGTCATCCGCGTCAGGTCGATCACGACGCCGCCCTCGCAGCAGGACGCACCCGCGATGCTGTGCCCGCCGCCGCGCACCGCGACCGGCAGGCCGGCGGCCCGCACATGCGACACGGCGCGAGCGACGTCCCGCGCCGAGGCGCAGCGCATGATCGCCGCGGGCCGACGGTCGATCATGCCGTTCCAGAGGCGCCGCGCGGCGTCGTAGTCGCTGCCCCCCGGCAGGAGCACATCGCCATCGACCAGGGATGCATCCGGCGCGAGTGGCCTGTCGGACGAGGCAGGCGGCACAGCCTGTTCCATCGGTGCCTCCGTGACGTGCCGCCGGGCTGGTGCGCGGGGCAACGGCTGCGGCGCATGCTTCGCCACGGCCGTTTCGTGACGCAAATGCAAAAACCTGCGGCCTGGGTGAATCGGATTCAGCTATCCTCCCACCATGCGACGGAAGCTGCCCTCCGTGACCGCGCTGCGCGCCTTCGAGGCCGCGGCACGGCATATGAGCTTCGCGCGCGCCGCCGCGGAACTTGCCGTCACCCCGACCGCCATCAGCCATCAGGTCAGCCAGTTGGAGCAGAGCTGCGGCGCGCGGCTGTTCCGGCGTCGTCCGCGCCCGCTCTGCCTCACCGAGGCCGGCGAGCGGTTGTTTCCCGTGCTGCGGGACGGCTTCGAGTCATTCGCCATCGCGGTCGCCGCGATCGCCGTGGCCGTGGAGCGCCGGCCGCTGCGCATCACCGCGACCAATGCCTTCGCCCATCGCTGGCTGCTGCCGCGCCTGCGGTCATGGCGTGCGGCACATCCCGACAGGCCGATCGAGATCATCGCGACGGATGTCGTGCTGGACCTCGCCGCCGGCCAGGCCGACATCGCCCTGCGCTATGCGCGCGCCGCCCCGCCCGGGCTGGTCGCGCGGGAGGTGCTGCGCGACCGCTTCTGGCCGATGTGCCGGCCGGCGCTGGCCGGTGCGGCACGGACGCCGATGCGACCGGCCGAACTGCTGCGCCTGCCGCTCATTCATATCTTCTGGGGTGAGGCGGAACCGGCGCCGCCGAGCTGGGAGCATTGGTCGGCCGAGGCCCGCCGCCGCGATCCCGCCGTGCCGCCGGCGACCCAGCCGGCGGACGGCATCTTTCGCGAGGAGCTTCATGCCATCGAGGCCATGCTGGCCGGGCAGGGCGTGGCGCTGTGCAGCGACGTCCTGCTCGCCGACGAGCTGGCATCGGGAACCGTGCTGCGCGCCAGCGACCTGTCGCTGCCGGGCTACGGCCTGTTCCTCGTCCATCTGCGGGATCATCCGCAGGCGGCCGCCTTCGACGGGATACTGGCCTGGCTGCGGGCCGGCGCCGAGGCGGGGTGAGCGCGGAATAGCCGGCTCATCCACGCCGTCCGCCGGAGACCGGGCGAACGGCGTGGACAGGACGTGACAGGTCGTTCAGCGCTGCTCCAGCGCCCGGATGATCGGCACCATGCTGTGCGGGTGCGGCGACTGAGTCGGGCAGTCGATGGTCTGGAGCGGCATGCCCACATGGGTGCCGAGCTGGCTCACCGGGTCCCAGTTGCCGCGGAAATTCGCGATGGGTGCGAAGGCATCGTCGCCCGTCGCCGCCACCACCTGGTTCAGCGCCGTGACGAGCCGGCCGCCCAGCCCGAGCGTGACGAGGCTCGACAGGAAGCTGACGCCGGCGGAACCGGCCCCGCCCACCGCCGCGCGGATCGGGTTGGAGGAAAGCTGGTTCATCAGGGCGAGCGCCCCGGGCGCGTTCCAGGTGATCCCAGGCAGGCCGAGGATGGGACCCACCATCTGCACGAAGGCGCCGCCCAACGAATGGCCAGTCAGCCAGGTGACATCCGCCTGGCGGGCGACGCCCGAGGTGAATTCCAGCGCATCGTTCAGCTTCATCGCCAGCGCGTTGAGCCCGAGGCCGATGCCGCCGAGATCCGCCGCGACCGCATCCTTCAGGTTTGCCGTACCGCGGAAGCAGACGCAGGCGATCTTGTGGCCCGATCCCTTCCAGTAGACACGGGCACGAAAGTTGTCGTTCTCGTAGAGATCCTGAACGAGGCTGGTGTGCCAGTCACGCAGCATGTTCGAGTCAGAAGCATCTTCGTAAACGTCGGCCGCGATGCGGGCCATGTTCAGTATATCGTACATCGTCGCCTTTCTTTCGGCTTTGCCGTGCCCGCGGCAGTAGGGCAGGCATTGCATGGGGAATAGCGACGAAGGTCACAGCCACGGTGAGCGCTTCAGGCGCCGAGGTGGCTCATCGAGGATGCGGCTTCTGTGCGATCGCGGAATGCCGCGGGATTAGCGTGCGCGGCAGGCGGGGAGCGGCGCTGAGAAGCGTTTCATGCGGACGCCGGTGACCTGCCTGCCATCGAGGGAGCCGGAGGTGGCCTGGCCGGCGGTGTCGAGCTTTGGGGGGAGTTGCTCTGCGGCGGGAGAGTCGGTGGAGCTGATGGCGTTGGCCAACCGGGGGCTGGGCTGGTGCGGTTCGCTGGGATTGACCCCGGCGTGATCGAGCGTCGCGCGATGCGGTTCTGGCGCTACGGCTCGGCCGGTCCCCGCCGCAGCGCCAGCATCCCCCGAGAACAGAGCTGAGGAGCTCTGTCAGAGATGTCGCCGGCAGGACAAGGGCAAAGCCCCTCAAAGGCTCCCAGCGGATGTAGCGGGCGCTACCAGCCAAGTCCGAAGTTAGACACTGGGCAAAGCGCCCAGCCGGCATGAACGCGGCGCGAGGGCAACACCGCCGGCACAGTTCTGGCGCGAGGCGTGAGCCAGGTTGCTCACCTCCGCGCCATGCGAGCAGAGTGAAAAAATGATGCAGCGCTCTGCTCCTGCGACTCCGCGTCGCCGCACGCTCTTGGCGGGACTCGGCGCCGCCGCGATCGGGGGCGGTCCGGCGCATGCGGATTACCTCGGCTTCGGCGACGTGCCGCCGGAAGCCCCGGCGGCGCAGGCCGCACCACAACGGGAACGCTACCTCTGGCTGCAGAACAATGCGCGGGAGGAGGTCGTTGTCGCCTATCGCAGCGGCCAGGACTACAGCATCGCGGCACTGGTCCGGCTGCAGCACCTGTTCCGCGACCTGCGGGTGGACGCGCCGGGGCCGATCCCGGGCCTGCTGCTCGACATGCTGTCGCTGATCCAGGAACGCATCGGATACACGCGGCCGCTGCGGCTGATCTCGGGCTATCGCACGCCGGAGACCAACGCGATGCTGCCCTTCGCGGCGCCGAACAGCCTGCACATGCGCGGCATGGCGGCCGACATCGTGGTGCCAGGCATGGCCCAGGCCGATGTCTGCGGCCATGCCACGGCGCTGTCGAACCATCTCGGCTTCATGGGGATCGGCTGGTACGGCTCCTTTACCCATGTCGATATCGGGCCGAAGGCATCCTGGACGCGGATGCTGTAGGCGCGCTCATATCATAACGATATCGAACTTTCTTGGGTGCCGCAGGGTGCGTCGCTAGGCTGACGGCCCCATCGGGAACACACGGTCGCGCTGCCATGGACGATATTCGCGCTTCGACCCGGGCCAATGAGGACTGGTTGCGCGCCGCCCTGGGGGCGGAGGTGGTGGAGGATGATCTCGCCGCCCGCCGCGCCAAGCTCGCCGAAGGTCCCTTCACCTATCTCCGCGCGACCTATTGGCGTTGGGTCGAGATGCTGCCCGAAGCCTGGTCTCCGAAGCGACCTGGAACGCGGGTTCTCGCCGTTGGCGACATTCACCTCGAGAATTTCGGCACCTGGCGCGATGGGGAGGGCCGCCTCGTCTGGGGCGTGAACGATTTCGACGAGGCCGCGGTGATGCCCTGGCCGCTCGACCTGCTGCGTCTCGCGGCCAGCGCGCATATGGCGCATGCGGATGCCGATGCGGGCGACACCGCGACGGATGCGGCCGCGACGGCGATCATGGACAGCTACACCAAAGGGCTGAAGCGACCGCGGCCCATCATCCTCGACCATGATTTCGCCTGGCTGCGCCAGACCGTGATGGTGGCGCGCGACGCGGCGGACCAGGCGGCCCAGGAGAAGGCACGGAAGAAGTTCTGGAAGAAGATGGTGCCGCCGGAGGAGCAGCCCGCGATGCCGCCGCCCGCGCGCCTGCTGACCGCCCTGCGCGCCGCCCTGCCGCTCGGCGCCACGGAGGCTGGCCTTTGGCCGCGCAGCGCCGGGGCGGGCAGCCTCGGGCGCCCGCGCTGGGTGTTGCGCGCGGAATGGCAGGGCGGCCCGATCCTGCGGGAGGCGAAGGCGATGCTCCCTTCCGCCTGGGTGCGCGCGCATGCGGACGGCCCGCTCGCCTGCCGCGCCGCGGAGGCCGCGCGCGGGCTATATCGCGCCCCCGATCCCTGGCTCGGCTTCCTCGATGGCGTCGCGGTGCGCCGCCTGTCGCCCAACAACCAGAAGTTCGAGGCCGGGACGCATCCCGAGATCCTCTTTGATCCGCGGATGCTGAAGGCCATGGGCCGCGACCTGGCGGCGGTCCATGCGGCCACCTCCGGCGCCGCCCAGGCAATCGCCGGCGAGATCGCCGCCGGTGCGCCGCTCGATGCCGATGGCGAGCGCCTGGCGGTGGCGGCCCGGCGCATCGCCCGGCTTTTGCGCCAGGATCAGGACGCGGTGCCGCGGTCCTGGCGATAGAGCGCGTCCGCTCGCGGCTCACGCCGAGCGGATCATCCCCGACGGTCCGGCAAAGCGCGCGACATCGAACGCCTTCAGCGCCTCCCGTGCCGCGGCCATGGCCGGGCCGGTCTTGAAGCTGCTCGCGGCGATCGCGCTGAAGACGAACCCGATGGCCTTGCCGAGGAAGCCGCCCAGCAGCGCGCCGAGCACGAACAGCATGATCCAGTCGAAGCCCTGCCAGCGACCGGTCCGGAAGCCGGGCATCAGCAGGACCAGCAGCGGCAGCACGAGCAAGGCGAGCAGGATGAGCCACGTCAGCCGATGGCGCCCGAAGATGATGCGCAGCGCATTGTCGTCGAATTGCAGCTTGCGGGTATCGTGGTTGTAGGCGGCGACATACCAGCCGCTCCCGTTCGGCTTGCTCGCCGAGAGCATCGACACGACGTTGCCCGGACGGCAGATCACCTCGAAATCCACCACGCGGATCGCGTTCACCTTTACGCCGATCATGGCGCCAAGGCCGTTCCGCCCCGGGCAAGGTCCGTCCCCGCGAGATCGGCCCCCGGGAAAGACTCTGGTCTTCGATGCACCGTCAGGCGACGTTGCGCGCCAGCGACCTGCTTGTAGGCAGATCAACGGTTTTCGAGGCGATGGAGGGCAATTTGTGCACGCGTACGCTGTATGTCGGCGATGACGGGACGGCCATCACCGGCCGCAACATGGATTGGAAGGAGGACATGGCCTCCGACCTGTGGGCTCTACCCGCGGGGATGACGCGCGACGGTGGCGCCGGCCCGGGCTCCATCCGCTGGACCTCGCGCTACGGCAGCGTCGCCGTCTCCGGCTACGACATCGGCACCACGGACGGGTTGAACGAGAAGGGCCTGGCCGCGAACCTGCTTTACCTGGCGGAGGCCGATTATGGCACGCCGAGTGGCGATCGCCCGTTGCTCACCATCGCCGTCTGGCTGCAATACGTGCTCGACAACTACGCGACGGTCGCCGAGGCCGTCGCCGCCCTGGAGCAGGAACCGTTCCGGATCGTCGCGCCCGAACTCCCGAACGGCGCCAAGGCGACCCTGCACCTGTCGATTTCCGATGCCAGCGGCGATTCCGCCATCCTGGAGTATCTTGGCGGCAGGCTGACCATCCATCATGGCCGGCAATACGTCGTGATGACGAATTCGCCGATCTATGACCAGCAACTGGCGATCAACGAGTATTGGAAGCGGGTGGGCGGGCTTCAGTTCCTGCCCGGCACCAACAACGCCGCGGATCGCTTCGCCCGCGCGTCATTCCTGCTGGGCGCGATCCCGCGCAAGGCCGATCCGCACTACATCCGGGGCGTGCCGGATCAATCCTACGCCTACCAGGCCGTCGCCGCTGTGTTGAGCGTGCAGCGGGCCGTCGCCGTGCCGCTCGGCATCACGACGCCGGATCAGCCCAATATCTCATCGACCATCTGGCGGACAGTCGCCGACCACAGGAACCTCGTCTATTATTTCGACTCGGCAACGCGCCCGAATACCTTCTGGGTTTCGCTGGCCAAGCTGGACCTGCGGGCCGGCGCCCCGGCGAAGCGCCTGGTCATCCAGCATGGCGAGATCTTCGCCGGCGAGACGGCCGGCCAGTTCCAGGATGCCGGGTCTTTCGCGATGTTTGCCTGACGCCAACGGCCTCTATTCGGGACCGTTGCACGTGCTGTTGCGGACCCGCAAACGCCGGGCGCAAACCTCCGGTTTGCTGGGTCTTCGCCGGACCGCATTCGTAGCCTCGACACGACTCCAGAACGCGTGCCGTCGGTATGGCAGCGTCCGGCCTCTCCGGTTGGAGAGGCCGGGGCCCGCCCCCATACCAACCGTCAGGCGGCCGCGAGGGCCGTGCGGATCTCGCTCACCGCGTCCTCGATCATGGGCGCCGTCACGTCGAGATGCGTGCAGGCCCGCACGCGCCCGCCGAGGCCCGACACCGCGACGCCGCGCATCTGCAGCTTCGCCTGCAGCGTCGCGACATCCATCCCTGCGTCCTTGATGTCGAAGAAGACGAGGTTGGTGTCCGGCTCCTCCACCACCACGCCCGGGATCTGGCGCAGGCCGCGGGCGAGCGCCTTGGCGTTGGCGTGATCCTCGGCGAGGCGCTCGATATTGTGGTCGAGCGCGTAGAGGCAGGCGGCGGCGCAGACGCCGGCCTGGCGCATCGACCCACCGAGGCGCTGCTTCCAGCGCCAGGCGCGGCCGATGAATTCCTCGGACCCGCACAGCACGGCGCCGAGCGGCGCGCCGAGCCCCTTGGTGAAATCGAGCCAGACGGAATCGTAGCCGGCGACCATGTCCTTCGCCGAAATCCCTGCCGCGACGCAGGCATTCATCAGCCGGGCGCCGTCCATATGCGTGGACCAGCCCTGTTCATGCGCGACCGCCGCGACCTCATTGAGCTGCGCGAGCGGCCACACGGCGCCGCCGCCGATATTGGCGGTCTGCTCGACTTCCAGCAGGCGCTGCGGCGGGGCGTAGCGCGTCTTGGGCCGGATCGCCGCGCGCACCTCGTCGGCCGTGAACATCCCGCGCGGGCCGCGCATCGGGTTGATCTGCACGCCGGTCAGCGCGGCATGCGTGCCGCCTTCGGAATGCAGGATATGGCTCGTCTCATGCGCGATGACCTCATCGCCCTTCTGGCAATGCGTGAGGATCGCGATGACGTTGCACATGGTCCCGGACGGCAGGTAGACGGCCGCCTCCTTGCCCATCAGCGCCGCCATGCGGTCACACAGCTCATGCACCGTGGGGTCGTCGCCATGCTGCTCGTCGCCGACCTCGGCGCGCATCATCGCGTCCTTCATCGCGGGCGTCGGCCGCGTCTGCGTGTCGGAGTAGAGGTTGATACGCACGGGGGGCGCGCCGGCGGGCGGACGATTCGGGGCGTGGACCATGTCGGAACCTGTGCTGTGGGCGGTTGCCTCACCATGCCCCCGGCGCCACGATCCGGCCAGAGGTGGAGACCGATCGAATGGTTCAGATCCGCAAGCTCGCCTTTCTCAGCGAGCAATCCTTCTCCGAGATGGGGCACAACGCAGACCATCCCGTGACCCGCGCGGTGGCGCTGATCGTCATCGTCAATCCCTTCGCGCGCTACTTCGTGCGCGAGCTGGACGACCTGGTCGATGCCGGGGCGAAACTGGCCGAGCATGTCGGCCCCGAATTGCTGAAATTGCTGCGCGGCCCGCCCGTCGCCTATGGCAAGGGGGCGATCGTGGGGGTGAACGGCGAGCTGGAGCATGGCCATGCCGTACTGCATCCGCGGCTTGGCAAGCCTTTGCGCGCGGCGATCGGTGGCGGGACGGCCCTGATGCCCTCCGCGGTGAAGCTCGGGCCGCCCGGGGCGAGCCTCGACCTGCCGCTGGGCCACAAGGACGATGCCTGGTCGCGGCCGCATTTCGACAGCATCACCGTGAGCCTGGGCGACGCGCCGCGCCCCGATGAGATCCTGATCGCGATCGGGCTGTCGGATGGTGGGCGGCTGCTGCAGCGGATCGGCGAGGGCCCGCCGCGATAGGTTTTTTGCGAACCGAGAAGCGCGACCATGCCCCCGTGGCCGGCCGCCAGTTCAAGATCGGTTCCGCCCCGGCGAGCGCGATCACCGGCGCCGGTTTCATGGTGTCTCGCGCCGACGCTGGTGCATTTCTGACCGGGAGCAGCGCTGGTCTTTCCGGATGACCCGGCTGCTTTCGCTGTGGATGTGGGGGGGGGGGGTGGCGCCCCGCCACCACCCCCCCAAACGCCCAAACCCCCCGAGAAAACAAAAAAAGGGGGCGGGCCGCGCGG
>JAYSDS010000091.1:0-25665 GCA_041914265.1 Roseomonas sp. | reverse complement strand
CTCTCGAACTCTCCCCAGCAAAGGCCGAAAGGCCTTTGCAAACCTCCATTTGGCACCGTGCATCGCTACCAGAATGGCGACGAAAGGCGCCCTTGCGCTCGGAGCGCGCGGTGAGGTCCAGGCCATACTGTGGCCAAGGCAGCCGATCGACGTTGCGAAGCAACGCCGATGGGGGGAACCCGGCGAGGTGGTCCGGAGGCGCCACGCCCTCCGGTGTCCCTACATCAGCCGCGCTTTCCCCACGGCGACGTGCCTGACCCCGTCCCCTGCGCAGGCCCCTGCCACCAGGGTGCCGGGGTGGGGGCGGCGCCCGGCGCGATGCGCACCGTTTCGTCGCAGGCATCCTGCTGTGCCCAGGCCGGGGTTTCCTCGGGCTCCGGCCGGGCGATCGGCCCGGGATCGCGCCCGCCGGCGAATTTCACCAGTGCCGCGACGCGATCCCCGATCGGTGGATGCGTCGCCATCAGGGAGGACAGCGCACTGTCCGAGGCATCTTCGAGGAACAGCGCGCGCACCTGCGGCGAGACCTCGGGCATGTCCGCATGGCCCTCGACCTTGCGCAGCGCGCTGATCATCGCGTCCGGGTCCGAGGTCAGTTCGACCGCCCCGGCATCGGCCAGGAATTCCCGGTTGCGCGACAGCGCCATGCGCAGGACCGTCGCGAGCAGCCAGGCCAGCGCGATCATCAGCACGCCGATCAGCGCCGCCCAACCGGCATTGTTGTTGTTGCGCGACCCGCTGTTGACGCGCCAGCCGCCGCGCCGCCCGACCGCCGCCGCACGACGCGTACGCGTCATCATGTCGAAGCCGAGCGAGATGACGCCGACGAAGACCGCCGCGATCAGCCCCAGCCGGGCATCGCCGTTGCGGATATGGGCGAGTTCATGCGCCAGCACCGCGGCGAGTTCCCGGTCGTCCAGCGCCGTCATCAGCCCGCGCGTGACGGTGACTGAGCCGGCTTCGCGCGACAGGCCGGCGGCATAGGCGTTCATCGCCTCGGTCTCGATGATGGCCAGGCGCGGCATGCGCATCCCGCGCGAGATGCAGAGATTCTCGAGCAGGTTCCACAGCCGCGGTTCCTCGGCGCGGGTGACGGGATGGGCGCCGGTCGCCCAGTCGAGGATCTTGTTGTGCGCGGCCCAGGCGATGGCGAACCAGACCAGCGCCGCAATCCAGGCCATAAGGTAGAGCCAGGGCAGGTTGCGCAGCGCATTGCCGAAGGCACGGCCGATATCGCGCTGTTCAGACCCGAAGATCATCCCGAGGCCGAGCGCCATGACGGCGAGCAGCAGCGGGAAACCCGCCAGCAGCAGCATCGACCGCCAGGCGGTGTTCCAGGCGTGGGTGCGCAGGCCGAAGGCCTGCATGGCGGCGTGTCCCCGCCCCTCAGAACTTCACCGTGGGTGCGTTCTGCACCACGGCGCGTTCGCCTTCCGGCAATTCGAAGAAGCCACGCTGCTGGAAGCCCATCGACCGGGCGAAGAAGACGGCCGGCACGCTTTCCGTCATCGCGTTGTATTCGGCGACAGACGAATTGTAGAAGCGGCGCGCCGCGGCGATCTTGTTCTCGATGTCCGACAGTTCGGATTGCAGGGACAGGAAGTTCTGGTTGGCCTTGAGATCCGGATAGGCCTCGGACAGCGCGAACAGCCGGCCGAGTGCGGCACCGAGCGCGCCTTCAGCCGGCCCGGCCACGGCCGGGCCCTGCGCCTGGGCGGTCACCGCCGCGTTGCGCGCCTGGATCACCGCATCGAGCGTGGTCTTCTCATGCGCCGCATAGCCCTTCACCGTCTCGACCAGGTTCGGGATCAGGTCGTGGCGCTGCTTGAGCTGCACATCGACATCCGACCAGGACTGGCCCGTCACCTGCCGCAGCGTGACCAGCCGGTTGTAGACGATCACCAGCCAGATGATGACGAGGACGATGACGCCGAGAATAATCCAGACCATGCCGCGAGGCTCCCTTGCCTGGCGCGTCGCCAGGCATGCGGCCCGGTTCGGCGTCAGACCGTTACACTAGCCGGCGGGCCGCACGCTGCCAGCCCGTGGGCGGTGACACGTCGCACAACGCGAATATCACGAGTTTGTGTAGACCATTTCGGTTCATTTATGAGAATCTAGTCCGAGAAATGCGTAAGATGCTGCGGGTCAGTTAACAAATTTCGACTGCCCCCTTAAGATTGTTGTTCCTGAACGGTTCGGCACGATGACAGCCCAGGCATCGCGGCGCCGCCCTGGCGGCCCGCGCCACAGATGGTCCGGCTTGCATGTGGGCCGTCGCGGCGTCGCGGCGACCGAATTCGCGGTGGTGGCGCTTCCGTTCTTCATCGTGATCCTCGCCTGCATGGAAACCGCCTGGCAGCTCGCCGCGGGGGCGGCGCTCGACCACGCGGCGCTGCGCGCCAGCCGATACGGCATCACCGGCAGCAACACCCCGCCCTCCTGGCAGACCGAAGGGCAGCAGAACGTGCCCACCTGCCGGTCGCAGAACATCACCTGGCTGGTGACGCGGTCGACCAACGGGCTACTGAAGGCCGACAACCTGACCGTGGCGATGGAGAGCTGGTCCAACGTCTCCAATGTGAGCGCCGGCAGCGGGACCGGCACCACCGGGGCGGGGGCCGGCGGGCGCATCGTCTCCTACACCCTCACCTACCGGCAGCCTTTCATCACGGGCGCCATCGCCGCGGCCTTGTTCGGCGGCAGCTACTTCACCCACCAGGCCTTCCTGATGGTCAAGAACGAGCCCTTCGAAGATGAGACCTGCTAGCCTGCGCAAGATCGGCCGTCGCGGCATGGTCATCTCGGAATTCGCGCTGGTCGCGCCGATCTTCTTTCTGATCGCGCTGGCCACGGCGGACCTGATCCGGCTGTTCCGCGCCCAACTCCGCGCCGAGACGATCGCCGTGCAGATCGGGCAGATCGTCTCCCAGTGCCGCACCATCACCAATCCGGGCGACCGCGACAATTTCTGGACCCAGGCCCAGCGCATCGCCGGCAGTGTGATCGACGTGAACAGCGCGACAGGCGGGTCGATCACCATCAGCGCGGTCGGCCGGAACAGCAACAACCGCAACCAGCTCTATTGGCAGATGCGCACGGGCAATGTGAGCCAGCAGAGCCGCCTCGGCACCACGATCAACGGCACCGCCACGATTTCGGACAGCTTTGTCGTGCCCTCGGGCCAGGCGCTGCTGGTCACCGAGATCTTCGCCATCGTCCAGCCCTTCCCGCTCAGCGCCGGGCTGATCGGTACCGTGTTGCCCTCGACGATCTACGGCACCACGCTGTTCCTGACCCGCGCGCCCGAACCCACGACGCTGCTCACGACCCCGTCGAGCAGTTCAACGGCGAGCTGCACCGCATGAGGAAAGCGTCCCTGGACCGTCGCGGCGCCGTTGCTGCCGTGAGCGCGGTGGTGATGGTCGCCGTGGTCGGCTGCGCCGGGCTGGCCGTCGACCTCACGCGCATCTGGCTGCTGAGCGCGCGGCTGAAGACCGCCGTCGACGCGGCGAGCCTGATCGCCGCGCGGACGATGACGACGACAACGACGAACGGCCAGACGACCACGACGACCGATGTCACGGCGACACAGCAGTTGTTCTGGGCGAACTTCAACCAGAATGGTTGGTCAAACGCCTATCTCGGTTCGACCACCGCGACGCCGACCATCCAGACGATCAGCCAGACGCGCGTACGCGTGACGGCAACGGCATCGCTGGATACGACGCTGTTCGGTATCATCAGCCAGCAGACCACGCCGTTGCAGGAGACGACGGTCGCGGAGCGTGAAGGGACCGGGCTCGAACTGGCGATTGTGTTCGACCAGACGGCCTCGATGACGGAGTCCAAGCTCAACGCCGCGAAGGCCGCCGTCGCGACGATGCTCAACACGCTCTACGGCGGAGCGGATACGCGGCGGAACATGTTCGTGTCGCTCGTGCCCTTCGCGCGCACGATCAACATCGGCACGGGCAACAGCAACTTCCTCAACACCACGGACATGCCCGCCGATTGGAACCTCGCCAACTGGTATGGCTGCGTCGAGGCACGCGGCGGCGGGCAGGACATCACCGATATCAGCCCGGCGACGACGGCGGGGCAGTTCCGGCCGTACTTCGACAATTCGACCTATCGGCGGGTGGGTTGGGCATCGATGCAGCAGTGCACCACGAACAGCCGCGGTCAACAAAGCTGCACAACGCTATCAAGCAGCACAGCAAACACGATCATCAATCTTCCCCGAAACTCCTCGCTTTGGACTACTGCAACCCATTCCCCCCCATATCGAATCAGCACGACCTCCAGCATAGCGAGCTGTTCTGCTTACACCGCGATTACGGTGCCGCTTTATGCAGACAGCACTGCCGGATCAACCACAAATTACACTATAGCATTCTGCCGTGGGGATAATGACTGGACCAACGTAAATGGTCTCAGTAATAATAGTACCAACGGCGCAAGCTACAATGCCGAATACGCGAATCTTTATAACTATGGCATGCAGGCTGCGGGAACCGCCGTCGCTCCCAATACGTCCCCTTTGGCGTCCGCAGGCCCGAACCGCCTGTGCGCGCGAACCCCGATGACGCCGCTGACGCGAAGCCGCTCCGCCATCGTGTCGGCGGTGAATGCCATCGAAGCACCGCTACGCAGCGGCGGGACCACCGTCGCCACAGGGCTGCAAGGCGGGTGGTATACGCTGAGCCCTAACTGGCAGAGCTGGTGGCCCAGAATCGCAACGAGCGACGTCTATGGCATCCTGCCACTCGCCTACAACACACGGAACATGACCAAGGCGGTCGTGATCCTGACCGATGGCGACAACAACTGGCAGGGAACCTATTCTAGCAACGTGCGGACGGCGCCATCGGGGACAGATCTGCTCTACAATGCCTACGGCCGCATTCTGACGGATGCCGCATCCCTACGCCCCTACAGTGTGACGAACTGGAATGCCATGTTCCCGGATTCGTCGATCAGCTCCGTCACCCAGACCAATGCCGACACGGCCCTCGACGGTCGCCTCGCCGCGCTTTGCGCCGCCATGAAGAACAGCACCAGCACCAATCCGGCCGATCACCGCATCCGCATCTATATCGTCGGCTTCGAGATCGATGGCGTGTCGCAGGGCAATGCGACCGCGATTCGCAACATGCTGAAGGCCTGCGCCAGTTCTACGACCGCTCCATATTTCCTGGAGGCCCCGACATCGGCCCAGCTGGAATCGGCCTTCCAGCAGGTCGGCGATTCCCTCAGCAGCCTGCGGATGATCGAGTAGGCGGGGCGACCCGAACCGCCAAGCGGCCCGATAATCCGGGCCGCTTCCACCGTCAGGCCAGCCCCTTCCCATGCACGTTCCGCCGGACACGCCGACGCGCCGGGCGCAGCGCCGCGGCCATCACCGCTTCCGGTGACGCCCCGCTGGCCATCGCCATTCCGGCCGCCGCCGCCCCCTGCGAAAAGGCGATGTGCTTTTCCATCGCCATGCGCATCAGCGCCGTGCCGGCGCTGTGCGGCTCCGCCTCGAGCAGCGCAAGGCTGCGTCGAAGCATCACCATCTGCGCTTCCGCGAGGAAGCGCCACGCATCGAATGGGTTCAAAGGGCCGCCAGCACGGCCTCGGCCTTGCTGACCTCGAAGGCGCCGGGCGCCTCGATCGCGATGTGCGTCACCTTGCCGTCCTTCGCCACCAGGGCGAAGCGCTGGGCGCGCACGCCGAGGCCGCGGGCCGTCAGGTCGAATTCCAGCCCCATCGCCTTGGTGAAGGCGGCCGAACCGTCCGCGATCATCACCACCTGGTCGGTGATGCCCTGGTCCTTCGCCCAGGCGCCCATGACGAAGGCGTCGTTCACCGCCATGCAGGCGATCGCGTCCACGCCCTTGGCCTTCAGCGCGTCAGCCTGCTGCACGAAGCCCGGCAGGTGCTTGGCCGAGCAGGTCGGGGTGAAGGCCCCGGGAACGCCAAACAGCGCGACGGTGCGCCCCTTGAAGAACTCGCTCGTGTCGAGCTCCTTCGGCCCTTCGGCCGTCGCCTGCATCACCTTCACCGCCGGAATGCTGTCACCCACGCTGATCGGCATCTCATCCTCCTCATACTGTAACACGATGTAGCGCGGGGCGAGCGGGCTGTCATCGGGCGGTGAAGCCTTGCGCCGCCTGCCCGGTGGCGCCAGATGGCAGGCATGGCCTCTTTCTCCGCCCCGCCGACCGACACCGATGGCACCTGGCTGACCGGGCATCTGCTGATCGCCATGCCCGGCATGCAGGATCCGCGCTTCGACCACACGGTCGTCTGCCTCTGCGCGCATTCCGGGGATGGGGCGATGGGCCTTGTCCTCAACCGGCCGCTGTCTGGCCTGTCCTTCGACGACCTGCTGCGCCAGCTCCAGGTGGAACCGGTGCCCCCGCAGCGCCGCATCCGCATGCTGGATGGCGGCCCGGTCGAGAACAGCCGCGGCTTCGTGCTGCACAGCGACGACTGGTCCAGCGAAGGCAGCCTGCCGGTCGTCCAGGGCCTGACCCTGACGGCGAGCCTCGACATCCTGAAGGCGGTGGCCTCCGGCGGCGGGCCGCGGGACTGCATCCTGGCACTCGGCTATGCCGGCTGGGCGCCCGGGCAGCTCGAAAGCGAGATCCAGCGCAATGCCTGGCTGAACGTGCCGGCGGACGGGTCCCTGGTGTTCCACGACGATCCGAGTCACACCTGGACGGCCGCGCTCGCCAAATTGCGCGTCGATCCCGCCTTGCTGTCCGGCACCGCCGGCCGCGCCTGAGGACTACCCCGATGCAGATGTCAGCGATTCCCTTCGACACGACCGACTGGTCGACGATCGAACCCACCCGCCATGCCGGTGAGCAGGGCGAGTCGCTGTGGCGCACGCGCCATGTGGGGCCCGAGGGAAACCAGATCCGCGTGCGCATGGTCGAACATTCGCCGGGCTATGTGTCCGACCATTGGTGCCAGAAGGGCCATGTGCTGCTGGTGCTGGAAGGCGAGCTGGAAACGACGCTCGCCGATGGCCGCGTCTTCACGCTGAAGCCGGGCATGACCTATCAGGTGGCGGACGGCGCCGAGCCGCATCTGTCGCGCACGACAACCGGCGCCAAGCTGTTCATCGTCGACTGATACCCGGCCAGCCCGGCATCAGTTGCGTGGCTTGGCACCAGCCCCGCTCGCCTCTGCCTCCGATCAGGTCATCGGCCGGGCGGGCGGCCTGCTTCACTGCCGCACGCTGCTGCGCGTGACGCCAGTCGCCCAGGCGAAGCCGATCACCATTCCCTTCATGAAGGGCAGGCAGCCGACGGTGATGCCGAGCACGATCGGCAGCCAGATGGCGAACTGCACCCACAGCGCCGGCTCCCAGGCCTTGTCGGTCCAGAAGACGAAGGGGAAGACGATGTGCCCCACCAGCAACAGGGCCAGGTAGGGCGGCGCATCATCCGAAGGGTATGCGGTATTGTCCGCCCCGCAGACCTCGCAGCGCGGACGGACCTTCAGGAAGCCCTGGAACAGATGGCCCTGCCCGCATTCGGGGCAGCGCAGACGCAGGCCGCGCTTCACGCCTTCGGCGATCCTCGATGTTCCGGCCATCGGTCCCTCCTTCGCACGGGCACTGCATGGCCACATTGCCATACAATCCAGATTGATCTACATACAATTTAGATCTACCGCTTGATTTATATGGATTGATTGCAAGACAGGCAAGATGAATACCCCTGACAATCTGGACTGGCTGCCGCGCCTGGCGCCGGATGCTGCGCCGATCTACCGCGCCATCGCGGACGCGATCAGCACCGCCGTCGCTGACGGCACCCTGCCGCCCGGCCGGCGCCTGCCCACCCATCGCGCCCTTGCCGAAGCGCTCGGCGTCGACCTCACCACCGTCACCCGCGCCTATGCCGAGGCGCGGCGGCGCGGGCTGCTCGAGGCGACGGTCGGTCGCGGCACCTTCGTGCGCCATGCCGCGGAGCCCGGGGCGACCCGCGCGGCGGATCCCCGCCCGGGACCGGTCGACCTCGGGATGAACCTGCCGCCGATCCCCGCCGATCCAGCCCTGCCCGCCCTGCTGCATCAGGGCCTCGCCCGCCTGCTCGCCGGAAGCGATGTCGCGGGGTGCCTCACCTACCGCAGCGGGGCCGGCAGCGTGGCGGAGAAGGAAGCGGGCGCGGCCTGGCTGCGGCCGGTACTCGGGGCCGTCGCGCCGGAGCGCGTGCTGGTCTCCCCCGGCGCGCAGCCCGCCCTCGCGGCCGTGCTCGGCTGCCTCGCCGCGCCTGGCGAGACGGTGCTGACCGATCCGCTGACCTATCCGGGCCTGCGCGGGCTCGCCGCGCAGATCGGCCTGCGGCTGCACCCGGTCCCGGGCGATGCGGAGGGCATGCTGCCCGAGGCCCTGGACGCCGCCTGCCGCGCCACCCAGCCGCGGGCGCTCTACCTCGTGCCGACCATGCACAACCCGACCGCCGTCACCATGCCGCCGGAGCGGCGGGCGGCGATCGCCGAGATGGCGCAGCGCCACGGCCTGCCGATCGTCGAGGACGATGCCTATGGCGTATTGCCCTCCCAGCCCCTGCCCGCCCTGGCGAGCCTCGCCGCCTCCCCGGTCTTCCATGTGGCGACGCTGTCGAAGGTGATCTCGCCGGCGCTGCGCATCGCCTTCCTGGTCGCGCCGGACGCGGCCTGGGCGGCCCGCCTGACGGCGACGCTGCGGGCGGAGGTCCTGATGGCCTCCCCGTTGATGAGCACCCTCGCCGCGAGCTGGATCGCGGATGGCACGGCCTCGGCGCTGCGCGACGCCATCCGGGCGGAAAGCGCCGCGCGGCAACGCATGGCGCGGGAAATCCTGCCCGCCGGGACGATCGCCGCGCATCCGGAAGGGCTGCATCTCTGGCTGGCCCTGCCGGCCGCCTGGGACCGGCTGGCCTTCGCCGCGCATCTGCGGAGCCGCGGGCTGGCCGTGGTTCCGAGCGACGCCTTCGCGGTGGGCGCCCCGACCGCCGGCGTGAGGCTTTCCCTGGGCGCGGCGCCGGACCGTGTGGCCCTGCGCGGGGCGTTGAAGGCTGTCGCGGAGGCGCTCAGGACAGGGGGCGGGGCGGCGTATGACGAGGTCGTTTGAGGTCCGGGTGCGGGAATGGGGTTGCGGTGGATGACCGGGAGAGGCGCTTTGCCCCTCTCCCGACCTCTCCCCAGCAAAGGCCGAAAGGCCTTTGCAAACCTCAACCTGGCGCCGCGCGCCATGGGCAGAGTGGTGCCGAAACGCGCTGCGAGGGGTTGAGATGGGCGTTGTGCCCGGCGCCAAGTGCCGGCGGTCCAGGCCACACTGCGGCCTGGCGGGCGTAGGGGCGGCGCCTCTCCGGCTTCCACCGCAACGTGGCGCATCCCCAGGCAGGACCCCGCCCCGCTTCAGGACGTCGCGCGATACCCGATCTTCACGCCTCGTCCAGCGTCGCCGCCAACCGCTTGGGCGCCGTCATGCGCCAGGACCGCCGCACCAGCGCGGCGACTTCGTCCCAATCCGTGCCGCGCCCCAGCATCAGGCCGATCCAGCCCTTCGGCCCGACATAGGGCGGGCGGAAGAATCGGTCGGGATCGGCCTCGACCAGCATTTCCTGCACGCCGCGCGGCGCCTTGCACCACAGCGCGGGGGTGCCGTCCTCCATGGGGTTCCACATGCAGAAGATGCGGCCCCGGATGCGCCAGGTGGGGATGGACCAGGTCTCCTGCTCGGCGGCTTCCGGCAGGGCCAGGCAGATCGCGCGCAGGCGGGACTGCGCGCGGGCGCTCACCAGCGCAGGCTCCGCAGCGCGGCGATGGGGCGGACGCCTTCCTCATGCGCCACTTCCGCGAGGCGTTCCGGTGCGGGGTTCTCGCCATGCGCCTCGGCCGCGAGGCCGGTCAGCGCCCACAGCGCATCGAGACCCGCCGCCTGCGCGCCGGCGAGGTCCGTATGCGGCGTGTCGCCGATCGCGACCACGCGATGCCGCGCGGGGTTGCCGAGCACTTCGAGCACCGGCTCGTAGACGGCGGGGTCGGGCTTGCCGACCTCCATCACCGCCTGGCCAAGATCGAGATAGATGTCCGCGAGCGCACCGGCGCAGATCACCTTTCGCCCGCCGACCATCACGGCGCGGTCCGGGTTCACGCACACCATCGGCAGGCGCGCCTTCGCGCAGGCTTCCAGGATCGGGCGATAGGGTTCGGCGCTGGTCGGCCCCAGGCGATCGTCCGGTCCGGTGTTGAGCAGGAATTCCGCCTCGCTCGGCTCGTCGACGATCTCGGCGACGCCGTCCTCGACCACCGAGAGATCGCGCTCTGGCCCGATATGGATGCAGCGTCGCCCGAGCTTCGCGAACCAGGCGTGGCGGCGGTCCTTCAGCATGCGCCAGGACGCCTCGCCCGAAGACATGATGCCGTCATAGAGCGCGCGATCTAGGCCCATCCGGTCCAGCATCTGCCCCACCACCCAGGCGCGGCGCGGCGCATTGGTCAGGAAGCAGATGGACTTGCCGCGCGCCTTCAGTTCCGCGAGCGCCTCCGGCACGCCGGGATAGGGCTTGCGCCCGTCATGCACCACACCCCAGAGGTCCAGCACGTAGCCATCATAGCGATCGGCGATGGGCGCGATGCCCTCGAGGATTTCCATCACGCATCCCTGCCGACGGCGTCGGCGACTGAGGTGAAGCCGTCGCGCTTGAGCAGCGCGGCAAGGCCGTCGGCGATCCGCCGCGGCAGTACCGGCCCGGCATAGGCGAAGGCGGAATAGAGCTGGATCAGCGAGGCGCCGGCGCGGATCTTGGCATAGGCCTGTTCCGCCGTCGCGATGCCCCCCACCCCGATCAGCGTCAGCCGCCCGCGCCCGATGCGGAAGATCTTGCGCAGAACCTCGGTGGAGGGTTCGAACAGCGGCGCGCCCGACAACCCGCCGGCTTCCTTCGCGAGCGGCGACCGCAGCGAGGCCGGCCGCGCGATGGTGGTGTTGGACACGATCAGCCCGGCCACGCCGCGCGTCAGGCAGGCCTGCACGATCGGCGCCAGCGCGTCGTCGGCCAGGTCGGGCGCGATCTTCACCAGCAACGGCGGCGTGCGCGGCAGCGTCGCGCGCTTCGTCGCGATCGCGTCCAGGATCGCGGCGAGCTTCTCCTCTCCCTGCAGGTCCCGCAGGCCCGGCGTGTTGGGGGAGGACACGTTCATCGTGACGTAATCGGCGAAGGGCGCGACGGCGGCATAGAGCGCCGGATAGTCGCGTTCCGGATCGGCGCCGTCCTTGTTGATCCCGACATTCGCGCCGAACACCGCGGGCCGTTCCGCCGGCAGGTCGCGCAGCCGCGCGACGTATCCGTCCAGCCCGCCATTGTTGAAGCCCATGCGGTTGATCACCGCGGCATCTTCGGTCAGGCGGAACAGGCGGGGGCGCGGATTGCCGGGCTGCGGGCGCGGCGTGACGGTGCCGGCCTCGACGAAGCCGAAGCCGAGCCGCATCAGCGGCCGCACCGCCACCGCATCCTTGTCGAAGCCGGCGGCGAGGCCGATCGGATTGCGGAAGCGCAGGCCGAGCGCCTCGGTCGCCAGCACCGCATCGTCGCGGCCCGAATCGCGCCCGGCCAGACCGGCGGCGAGCGCCTTCAGCGCGATCCCATGGGCGGTCTCGGCATCGAGGCCGCGCATCAGCGGCATCAGGGCGGAAGCGATGGAAGGGGTCATGTCGGCCGTCTTGTGCCCCGGTCCGCGGCGCGGGGAAAGCCCGGTTGACGCCGGTGGCCGGGCGCGGCCAGAAGCCCCGCGTCACACCAAGAAAGCCCAACGGTGCCACCTGCCAGACATCGGCCCGATGCCCTGCATCGGGCCGGGAGCGCACAGCGCGACCGCGCCCGGATCGCCCGCAGCCGCCAGCGCACCAGTGCAGGGCGCGCAAGCCAAGCCGCCGGATGGCGGCGCCGGCGCCTGAGGCACCCATGAAGGGCCCGGCCTTCATCGTCGTGGCGATGGCGCTGTTCGCGCTGCTCGACGCCAATTCCAAGCTGCTCTCGGCACGCTATCCGGCGGACCAGGTGATTCTGGTGCGCTATGCGGTCCTGCTGCTGGTGCTCTTCGCCGCGCGCGCCATGGTGCCGGGGCTGGGCGGGCGGCTACCCACCGCGCATCCGCTGCTGCACCTCACCCGCGCCGTCGTGATGATCGGATCGGGCTTCGGCTTCTTCCTCGCCCTGCGCGAGATCCCGATGGCGGAGGGCTACCTCGTCTACTTCACCGCCCCCTTCATGACGCTTGGCCTCGCCGCGCTGGTCCTGAAGGAACGCACGGGACGCGCCGTCTGGGGATGGTCGGTCCTCGGCTTTTCGGGGGTGCTGGTGGCGATGTGGCCGGGGCTTGCGGCGGGTGGCCCGCTGCACGCGTATCTCTGGGCCTTCTTCGGCACCGTCTGCTACGCGACCGTGCTGACCATCAACCGGCTGCTGCGGCACGAAACCGGCTTCGCCGTGCTGATCCTGTGGTCCTCCCTGCCCGGGCTGATCCTGATCGCGCCCTTCGCGGCGATGTCCTGGGTGGCGCCGCCGCTGGCCGACCTCGCCGCGCTGTCGGTGAACGGGCTGCTGGCGGGCGGCGCGACGCTGTGCCTGGCCATCGCCTTCCGCCACGATTCCGCGGCGCGCCTCGCCCCGTTGGAGTTCAGCGCCCTGGTCTTCGCGCTGACCTTCGACCTCGCCATCTGGGGCGTCTGGCCCAGCGCCTGGACGCTCGTCGGCGCGCTGATCGTCGTCTTCGCCTGCCTGATGAGCCAGCGCGCCGCTCAGGCGAAGCCGTCGGGGAAGACGTGACGCCCATCCGCGCCGAGCGGCACCGCCACCGCGCGCGTCACGGCGGCCAGGGGCAACCGGCCATAGAGATGCGGAAACAGCCCCGGTCGTGAACTGCCCGAGGCCGGTTCCCACCGCAGCGCCTCCCCGAGCGCGGCGACATCGGCCTCGACCAGCATCAGGTCGGGCACGCCCGCCCGATGCTTCGCCGCGCTGCCCCGCACCTGCGCGGCGGTGGAGAAATGCAGGAACCCGTCCCGCGCATCATCCGCGCTGCCGGCGTATTCTCCGGCCTGCTCCGCGGCGCGCCAATCCGCCGCGCGGACCAGGGTGTAGATGAAGCGTTCCATCGGCCCTCAGTTCAGATCCTCGGCGCGGTAGAAGCACAGCCCCCCGATTTCCGCCACCGCCGGCCGGCCCAGCGCCCAACCGGGCAGCGTTCCGGCGTCGTGGAAATGCGTCGCCCCGCCGGTCGGGTCGGGCAATGCGCCGCTCACCGCCCGCGCGGCCACGCGGCGGCAGATGGCCAGCGCCCCATCGCCTGCCGGCACCTCCCGCAACCGCGCATGGCGCGGGTGGTGGCGGTTCCAGCATGGGAACTGGAAGGGCGCGCGGCAAACGCCCGCCACGCCACGCCCCCAATGCGCCGGGCCACCCGGTTCCGCCGCCAGCCGCGCCCGGTTCATCACCAGCGCCGCCAGCGCCTCGATCGCTCGCACCGGGCGATCCGCCGCCTCCCCCCACAGGGTCAGCGCCAGGGTTTCGGCCGCGGCCTCGCGCGGTCCGATGTGCAGGGCCGCGCTCATTCCCGCTCCTCCGCCCGCCGCGCCGCCTGCGCGGCGGCGATCCCGGCCCGGGAAACCTCCTCGATCTTCTCCTCGATGCGCAGAAGGTGGTCCGACAGCCGTCGATCCAGATCCCGGATCAACGACAACGGCACATAGGTCCGCGCCACCTCGATCTTGAATTGCGCCAGCTCGTCCCGCGTGCGCGTCAGCGCATCGGATTCCCGCTGGTCGCCGCGCTCGAAGCGCTGGTGCATGTCGTCACGGAGGCCGTAGATCATCCAGAACAGCGCCGCGACAACGGGCGCCTCCACGGCCGTGATCCACCACAGGGGTTCGATCTGGATCGGCATTCTTCGCCTGCCTTCTGCTGGAAACCTTGAAGGGAAAGCGGCGCCGGCCCACCCTTGGGACGAACACCCCATGGGAAGCCGACGCCGAAACATGTGGAACGAGCCCTATCTCGAGACCTGCTGCCGATCGGCCCTGCACCGGCTCACGCTGGTGGGACCCCACGGCCGCCCGCCGGGACTGAAGGACGGGCCCTGCCTGCTGCGCCTGACCGGCATGGGGTTCGCGCAGACGCGCGCGGATGGGCGGTTCGAGATCACCGACGCAGGCCGCGAGCGGCATGCGAGCGAGATCCTCAAGAAGCGGGCAGCCTAGGAAGAACGGGGGAGAGAACTCCCCCGCACCCCCTCCTTTTTCTGGCTGTCACCAGGGCAGTGCCGGAGCCCCAGCGACGGCCCATCTAGCCACGCCAGTCGGGTGGGCGTGCCGGGGGGGCGGCGCGCACCAGGCGGACGGGTTCAGCGAGCAGACATCCCGATACGGCATCGAGCGCATCGTCCCGGGCACCGACCGCATCGGGGCGCCATTCCGCCATCTCGCCCGGAAACGCGGTGCGGAACACACTCTCATGCGCATGCAGGCGACGTGCGGCCAGGGAGGGTTCCAAGGCCGCCAGGATACGATCCGCCTTGGCTCGCGTGCTGGCATGCTCCACCACGCGGCACGCCACGCCGGCCCGCGCCAACTCCCGGCGCAGCAACGCCGGCAGGAAGCGGCCGAGCCCATTGGTCTCGACGCGCACCACCGGCAGCAGCGCCTCCTTCAGCACCGTGGCCACGGCACGGCATTGCTGCGTCGCCGGGTCGTCGGCGGCCTCCGGATCATGCGTCAGATAGGCGAGCCGATGCAGGAAGTGATGTCCCTCCTGGTCGGCATAGGTACAGGCGAGCACCGAGGCATCCCCCGCTCCGGGCCGGCCATAGGCCGGGTCCCAGAAGGCGCCGCCCGACACCATCCGCCGCCCGAGCAGCGTCAGCACGCCCCTGCCCTGCGCCTCGCGATAATCGGGCTCCTCCGCGTATCGCACGATCGCCGCGGGATCGAGCCGCACGGCCGAGGACGCCACGGGCTGCAGCATCATCTGGCGCTGGAACTGCAGCGGCCCGACGCGATCGCGCAAGGTCAGCACCACATCGCGCGGGAAACGCTCCGGCCAGGCCGAAGCGCCCGCGGCGTTCATCACCGGCACCGCCAGCCGGCGATAGCCCTTGAGGAACGCCCCATCCTCCCTGGGATGGCGGTAGAGGCTGTCCTCGCAATGCGGTGTGCCGACGAACAGGATCGTTCCCTCCGGCACCAGGATGAACTCGGCCTCGGCGAGGCGTTCACGCAGTTCCGCCCGCTTGCCGGGCGTATCGCAATTGCCGGCGACCTCGACATCGTCGCAGACGATTACCTCCGCGCGGTTGCCCGTGACATTGCCGCCGATGCCCTGCGCGAGCATCGACGGATCGCGCAACGCGCCGTCGCGGGCAACGATGAAGCGATCCGACGCCCAGGCCTCCGCGCCATCGGGCAGCAGATGCTGGCACAGCGGATGGCGTTCGATGATGCGGCGCACGGATGCGACCATCTTCACCGCGAGCGACGCATCCGCCGCCAGCACCAGGATGCGCGTCTGCGGCCGCCGCGCGAGCAGCCAGGCGCACCACAGCCCGACCAGCGTCGACTTGCCGCAGCCGCGGAAGGCCATCAGCAGCAGCCGGCGTTCGCCCGCCGCGTC
Organism: Roseomonas sp.; assembly: GCA_041914265.1. Lineage (GTDB taxonomy): Bacteria > Pseudomonadota > Alphaproteobacteria > Acetobacterales > Acetobacteraceae > Neoroseomonas. The sequence continues at coordinate 10,012 of JAYSDS010000091.1, read as the reverse complement.
GCGTGCCTCCAGCCATCGCCCGATGCGTCGGTGCACCGAGGGCGTGTCGTTGTGCAGCCGCTTGTTCCAGACCCAGACGAATTCGAGGAAGCCGGCATCAACATTCCTCCGCCTCGCCATGCAGATCCTCCTCCTCGAATGCGGCGAGCGCCTGGCGCGCCTCGATCACGAAGGTCGCCGCCTCCTCGATGCCGCTGTCGTCGCTGCCCATCGACCGGGCGAGCTTGAGCAGGTGCTCGAGATGCGCGAGCGCCGCGCGGCAGGCGGCGTGATGGGCGGCGAAGGCCTTGGTGTCGTCGCCCGTCCCGGGCTCCGGCCCGCCCTGCAGGAAGCGGAAATACGCTTCGGCCACCACCGCCATCGCCGCGCGCAGATCGGGTTCCGGCCGCCCCGTCACGTCTTCACCACGCGCGCGCGCACCGTCCCGGCGCTGAGGTCGATCGCAGCACCCGAGCGGTTCCAGGCCGTGACGGTCACGACATCCGTCGCGCCCACCTGCGCGAGGAACACCACACCCGAGGTCGAGAGCGAGAAGGCCGCCGAGGCGAAATCCCCCGGCCGCGCCCCGGGCACGGAAACATTGATCTGCGCCGACCCGCCAGCCGCGATCGAGGCCGGATCCCAGGAGGCTTCCGCGACCAGTTCCCGTCCGCCGGCCGGCAGGTTCGGCAGCCCGTAGAGCAGCGGCGGCGTGAACAGCGGATCGCAGGACAGCCGCATCGCGCGCACTTCGTAATCCGTGCCGATGCGCACCAGGCCGATGATCGCATAGGCCACGGCCGGATCCAGATGCACGACCTGCGGGCGCGTCAGCGTCGCATCCATCATGTCGGCAGAGCCCTGGTACCATCGCGCATCGGCGTTCCAGACCAGCGACTGGCCCGACGCCCGCACCAGCGCCGTGCCGCTGTCGGTCAGCAGCGTCCTGTTCGCGTCGAAGCACATCACCGCCAGCCGCGGCGCATCCGCATCGACGGCCAGCGCGAAGTCGCGGCAGGTGCGCGCATCGACGACGAAGCCGAGTCCGCGCCCACCGGTCAGCACCACGCCATTGTCGCTGAACCCATAGGAATCGAGCCCCGGGAAGGCGAGCGACGCCAGGCCGGTCGGCGCGCCCGCGACGTTGGAGGACAGGCAGGCGAGCTTCTCGAAGCCCCATTCGGTGTTCGACCAGCGGATGCGTGCGGCGCGCAGGTTCGGCAGGCTGCCGATTTCGCGGCTTGCCTCACGGAAGGCCGCAGCCTGGTGGAAGGCGCGTACCACGGCACCGGTGCGCGTCGCGCTCGCCGTGTATTCCACGTCGATCAGATAGGCCTGGCTCGCCCAGGCGACCTCGTAGACGTGGTCCTGCGCGCCGCCGGTGTGGCGCGCGACATGGGGGCTGCAGCCCTCCATGCGGATCGCGCGTCCCCAGACCGACCGGCTGTTCACCTCGATCAGGAAGGGGATGCCGGTGATCGGCTTGTCCCGCGCCTGCAACTCGAAGCCCGGACCGTCAAAGAGGTGCCGGTTATGCGCGACATAGGCCCCCGGTGCGGCCGAGAGGCGGACGCCGAAGCGGTCCTTGTCGGTGTGCACCGTGCTGCCGATGGCGAAGTGCCCGCCATAGTAGCGTACCGAGGTGTTCCAGGCCGCCGCCGTCTCGGTCCGCACATCGAGTCCGATATGGTTGTTCACGATGCGCCCGAGGATCAGCGTCGAGTCCTCGAAGCCGCGTTCGACACCCTGGGTGCGGATGCCGATGGTGAAGCCCTCGATCTGGCGGATCTCGACGAAGGACGCATCGAGGTTTCGCAGCACCAGGCCGATATCGGCCTCATTGGTCCAGTCGGAGATGCTGGCGCGGATCACGCGCAGCCCCTCGTAGCGCTTGGCCGCGTTGCGCACCGCGGCACCGTCGCCGAGCGTGAGCGCCGCCTGCCCATCCGGCCCGGCATAGAGGATCGCGCCGTGCATGATCAGCCCGGCCGCGCCGCCGCCGAGCACCAGCGGCTGCGTCGTGCGATGCGTTCCCTCCCCGATCTCCAGCACCTGGGCCACGGCGGCGGCGGCGGCCATCGCGGCGGCGAGCGCCGGCCCGTCATCCGTCACGCCGTCGCCGGTCGCGCCGAAGTCGCGCGCGCTCAGGCGCTCGGCGAGCTTGTCCTCGACACTGCGCGGCACGCTGCCGGCATAGGGAACGCCCAGCAGGCCGGTGTCGCGCTCGAAGACGGCCAGCGCGCCCGAACCGTCGAAGCCCAGCACGCGGTTGGCCCGGCCGTCGCGGGACGGCAGCACCAGGTCGCCCGCCTCGTTCGGCGGCAGATGCACCGCGCCGGCGACGTCGTCCGCCACCTGCTGGATGGCGGCGACCTGGTAATCGAGCTCGTCGTTCAGGCTCCGCGCGCGGAGGATGCCGTTGTCCTGGAAATCCGTCGCGCGGGCGATCTTGAGCCGGCGGCGCAGCGTGATCTCGCTGCCCGTGGCCGGTGCCTCGGCGAAGCTGACGATGCCGCCGCTGGAACCGCCGGCGCCGGCGATGGTCGCACCCCCCACCAGCACCGCGCCGTCGATGCGGATCTCGAGATCCGCCTCCTCGAAGATCGGGAAGGGATAGGTGAAGTCGGTCAGCACGCCGTCCGCGACATACTGCACGCGCGGCGCGACATCGCCGATCGTGATGTGTTCGGCCATGGTGATCCTCGATGTCCTGGGGTTGGGCGGCTCAGGCGAGCAGGTTGCGCACCGCGCCGCCGAGCGTCTGCCCGGCGCGCAGATAGGTGTTGAAGCTGCCATCCGAGGCGAGCAGAGAGCGTCGCCCGGTCGCCAGTCGCGCACTCATCGTCGCGACGTCCTCGGACGATTCCTGCGCGGCATCGACCTTCAGGCCCGAGGTCAGCGCGGCGGCCGACCCCTCGTCGGGCGAGACGCCGCCCGCTGCGGCACGGGCCCGCGCGGTGGCGATGGTCGCGGCGAGCTTGGCCTGCCGTTCGCGCTCGTTGGCTGCGGCCTGCGTCGTGGCCAGTTCCTCCTGCGCGGCCTGCTGCTGGCGCAGATTCTCCGCCTGGGCGGTGTTCGTCGCCTTCTGCTGCTGGGCCTGGCGCACCTGTCCGTAGACGGCGACGCCAGTGCCGGCCAGCGAGGCGAGGGTAGCGAGCTGGGCCATCAATCGGTGATCCTGATCTCGGTGATGACGGAAAGCAGCGTCAGGGGCAGCGGCGTATCGCCCGCGACGCGCCAGAGCGGCTTCAGCCGGTCGCGCCGCCAGCCGAGGCCGCGCAGGGTGACATCGCCTGTGAAGGGGGCCGGCGCGGCATCGAACAGCGTGGCGTCCAGCCGCCGGAACGGCACGGGCTCCGCGCCACGGCCGAGATCGACGGCGAGCGCCTTCGTCTCCAGCAGGCGGAACGTCGCCGCGACCAGGCGCAACGGCCCGGTCGCTGCGGCGTTCGCCGTGATGATGTCGGGCGGCAACGGCTCGATCTCATGCGCGAAGGCCAATCCGATCTGCACGGCAGACGCTGCTTGATCGAGCGTCACCTTGCCGCCCGATACGATCGCCGCGTCACGCGGTGCGCCGTCGGCCAGCACGCCGACCTCGCGGCCTTCGAGATGCGCGAGGCCGATCCACTCGTCCTGCGGGCTCGCGGCCGCGCCGGTCAGCGCGGCATCGAGGGCGAGGCCGCTCTCGAAGCGTTCCAGCGCATGGGCGCCTGCGCGTTCGGTGACGACCCAGACCGTGCCTTCGGATTCCGCCACGGCGCGGAAGGCGCCCTGCGTCTCCTGGCGTGTCCAGGCGGTCACCTGCTCGGCGCGATAGATCGTGAGCGTGGCGAGCGCCCCATCGGCCATCACCATGTGCAGCAGCCGCGCGCCCTGGTCGTAGGCCATGGAGATCGGCGTCTGGACCAGGTGCCGCGCGAGGATGGCAAGGTCGCTTGCCTGATAGACGTCGCTCACGCTCGTATAGACGAATTCGTGAACGCCGCGTCCGCCGCGGGCGATGAAGATGGTGGAGCCATCGACATCGACCGGCGGCACCAGGCGATCCACCGGCGAGCCCACCCGCGTCTGCCGGTTCAACTGGATGCTGCCCGGAGTCAGCGGATCGCCCGACACCATCCATTCGGCACCCGAGGTGAAGACCTGCAGATGCCGTCCCGAGAAGAGGCCGCGGATCGCATTCACCTGATCCGAGACCAGGCCGAACTCGATGGCCTCGTCATCGAGCCCGGTGCCCATGTCGAAATTGAGCAGATCCCCGGTGCGCGACAGCCACAGCCGGTTCGGCGCATCGCGCGACCCCCCGATCACCAGGCGATCCTGGTGGAAGCAGCAGGTCGCCGGCCAGCCGCGCGCACCGCTGAAGGCGGATTCATCCCAGTCGGTGGTCGCATCGGTGGAGCCGAGTTCCTCATCCACATTGGCCGCGACACGCGTCGTGGATTGCACCTCGGTGATCAGGACGCGCTTGCCACCGATGCGCAGCCCCGCACCCAGATGGCCGCTGACGAAAACGCCGCTGCCGGCATCGACGAGGATGCTGCCGGACACACCACTCGGCGTCAGGGTCACGTCGCTGCCGGCGAAGCGCAGGTAAGGCTCGCTGGTGAAGGACCAGGCGGCGATGGTCCATCCCGATGCGGTGCGCGTCACGCGCCGCGGCTGCATCTCCGGATGCACCAGCAGCAGCGTGTCGGCATTCTGCGTGAAGCCGATCTGCGGCAGCATCGCCGTGCTCCAGGGTCCCGCCAGCGCGGCGACCACGGCATCGCCCTGGAGGACCTGCAACAGGCCCGCGGTCAGCACAATCAGATAGGTCTGCTCGGTGTTGAACTCGAAGGGGATGAGCCGCGCCGGGCCGGGCAGCAGCGTCACATGGCGCAACCCGGCGCGCCGGGTCAGCCCGCCGGTCGGCTCGATGAACACATTGCGCAGGCGCCGCGCGCCGTTCTCGAAGGCGCTGATATCGGCGCGGCCGAGCAACTCGGGCGCGAGTTCCCCGGCCGTGAAGTTGGTCTTGGCACGCTTGACGACGGCCACGGCTCAGCCCCGCACGTCGATCAGCGGGAAGTTCTCAAGCACCCGCGCGCTCGCCTGCTGGCTGTCGGCCTGGCGCGCTGCGCGCAGCTCGGCCTCCGCGAGGCGGTAAAGCAGCTCGTAGCGCGAGGCGTTCTCCGTCAGCGGGATGCAGAATTCCGCGGCGAGCCGCGCGACCAGCGCGGCGGCGAAGAAAGGCGGGAAGGCGCTCTCATCGGGGCGGAAGACATAGGTCAGCGCCACTGTCTCGGCATCGGTGAACAGCCTGTCCTCCTGCAACCGGTAGACGATGCCGCGCGCACGCCCCGCCGTGCCCGCCGACAGTGCGCGCAGGAAGCCCGCCGGCAGTTGGAAGGCGTGGCTGAAATCCGCGCGCGGCGTCGCGACGAGCCGCGGCAGCGCCGCCTGCGCGGTCGCGAAGGACCAGGGATGCGCGGATAGCAGCGCGTCACAGATACCGGGATAGAGGTTGGCGGCCACCTCGGCCTCGGCCGTGCCTTCATCGAGCGAGGCGACAGGCTGCGCGCCGATCTTGAGCAGGGCGCGCGAGCACAGCGCGAGGGCGGAGAGCGCCATCGGGGATTCTCCTGGGAATGTCGGAAAGAAAAGAAAGGTCGGGGGAGGACACCTCCCCCGAATCCCGCACCGTCTTCTGTCAATTGGCGCCGACCGCGGCGGTCAGTCTCCGAGTGACCAGAAAAAGGAGGGGGGTTTGGGGGGAGTTCATCTCCCCCCAACCTTCGCTACTCCTTGGCGCGCATGCGCACGACGCCGCTGGTGTCGATCATCACCGCGCCCTGCGACATCATGTTGTTCACGAAGTGCGCGGCGCGATCGCCATGCCAGGTGATGTCGGTGACGATCTCGCTCGCCACCGCATGACCGACCGCTGTCTTGTGGTAGAAATAGCAGTAGCGCAGCGTGCCGGACTTGGTCAGGCCGGAATGCGGCATCCACAACGCGCCGAGCCAGCGCTTCGCCTGCGTGCCCTTCCAGGGCAGCGCATCGTCGCCGACATAGTCGGCGCGCGCGAACTCGTCGATCTGCAGCAGCTCGGACCACTGCTTCCAGCCGACCACGGCGAAGCGGTTGCCGTCATCGGGTACGTCGGCCGCGCCCAGCATCTCGAAGGCGAGCAGCACCTTCTGCTTGGTCAGGCCATCCGTGTCGGCAAGGCCCGTGCCGGTCCCGGTCGCCTCGGCGGTCGCGGTGTCGAAGGCAGCGACGATCAGCTCATCGGTCTTGCGGCCGAGCGCATAGGCGCCAGCATTGGCGATGACCGACCGCTCGTCGATGCTGGTCTTGATCTCGTCGAGACGGTCGATCCACTCGCCGGCGTAGTAGTCCTGCAGGAAGCATTCGGCGTTGGCGTATTCCAGGTTCATCACCGGCACGACGCCGTTGCGCGCCTTCGCCGCGGCCGTACCCTTGCCGACGCGCGGGAAAATGGTGGACGCGCCCTTCACGCTGCTCTTCGAGCGCACGGTGGGACGCAGCTTGCTGCCCTGGCGCTGATAGGCCTCGGCGACCTCGGCCTCGAACTGCTTGACGAAGGCCTGTTCGATGGTGCCCGACATGCGGGTGTCCTTTCGATCGGTGTTGGATGGGAAAGCGCCACCGCCTGGTTGGCCGCGAAGGGCCAGGCGGCGACGGAGCCGGCGCGCCGGGCATCCGGTTATGCGCAGGCGGAAACGGACGGTGCGGGCGGCGCGAAGCCGCCCGCCCCCGGGTGCAGCGAACGCCGATGGGGCGCTCCAGCCGCGCCGGTCGGTGCGGGAGACCGAGCCTCCCGCCTACCCCTTCACCAGCCGCCGGAATCCATCCGTCACGCGCCTGACGAATTCCGGCTCGCGCGTCCGCCAGTAGCGCGGGTCACGCATCATCGCGCGCAGCTCGCCCTCATCCGCCGCACCGGTCGCCTCGGCGCGCGGGGCGAGGCCCGGCTCCTTCGCCTCCATCATCCGATGCAGCGCGATCACGCCTTCGGCGGTGGTGGACAGTGCCTCCATCACCGGTGCCGGCAGGTTGGCCTTGCCCCAGGCGGTGATCTGCGCCGCGATGCGGCGGAAGCGTTCCTCCCCGCCGAAATGCGCACGCAGCTTCTCCACCTGGCGATCGGCCTCGAAGGCGCCGGCCGCTTCCTCGAGCAGCGGGACCAGGCGCTCGGCCGCCAGGTCATAGACGAGCTGCGCCTGAGGCTGGCTGAAGCCGGCCTCGTGCAGCCGCGCATTGATCGCGTCGTCGGCGCAGCACAGCTCGTGCTTCGGCGCGATGCTGTAGCCACCCGGCGCATCGGGCACGCCAATGGCCCGGCGGAAACGGATGCGTTCTTCCTCCGGCGCATCCAAGGCCGGCGGGGCCATGCGCTGGGACAGGCGTTTCTCCAGCTCACGATAGGACTTCAGCAGCGCGTCGATGCGCAGCGTGCCGGTCTCGGCGTCCCAGAACTTCTCGGGCACGTCATCGGGCCGGGCGCCCTGCTGCGGCGCGGCGTCGTCGGCGAGCGCGGTCTCCAGCAGATCCTCGGGCATGGGTTCACTCCTTGTCGGTCTGAACGGGGGGAAGGACGATCTCGGCGGGCGCGGACAGCGTGCGCCCGAGCCAGCGCGCAGCGGCGGGCAGGTCGATCTGGGCGATGGCCTCGTTGCCCATGGCCCGCACCGCCTGGAGGAAGAGCAGCGTATTCGCCGCATCTGCGCGCCCCTGCACCTGGGCAAGCGGGCTGCGGTAGCGCAGCACCGCTTCCTGCCCGCCGAGCAGCAGCGGCGGCACCTCCCCGCGCCGGCGCAGGATGGCGAGGCAGCGGGAGACCAGTGGCGTCAGCAGTTCCGACTGCAAACGGCCATAGGTCGCGCCGAGCAGCCGCGCCGTCTCGGCGGCGCGTTCCAGCACCTCGGTCGCGGTCATGTTGTCCTTGCGCTGCGGTCCCAGCCGGTCGGCGAGCAACGCACCGCGGATGCGCGATCGCATGTCCGACAGCACGAGTTGCGACACGTCGAAATTTCCCGGCGCAGCAAGTGGCGTCAGCCCCGACGACCCCGGCGCCTTCGGGATGATCGCGCCGGGTTCGAGCCGCACCGTCGCCGGGTTCAGCACGCCGTCGTCATCGGCCTGCCAGATGCCCGTTGCGGCGATGGACGCGTTCTTCAGGACGAGCTCCACCACCTTGTTGGCGGTGCGGATGTCCGGCAGCGCCTTGGCGACGGGGCCGCGGCCATAGGTTTCGCCCGGCGCCTTCAGCCAGCGGAAGGCAATGAAGGGAGTTTGCGCAAAGCGCCCCTCGGCCAGCACCGCCGGTCCGGCCTCCGTTGCGACGATGGCCATGAAGCGCGTGCCGGAGCGATCGGGCCACACCGCCTCGATCACGCGGTGGCGCGGCTGGTCGGCATCGTCGTCCGCGATCGGCGGCAGCGGCGCCGCGGGATAGCGCCGGCGCAGTTCCAGCTCGCTCAACCGCGCCGATCGATAGACGGTGTCGAGGCGACCCGAGGGACCTTCCTCCAGCACCGCTTCGCGCAGCGGCACGGCGGTGAAGCGAAGCGCGGACGCCTCGCCGAGCGGCGCTTCCTCGACCAGCAGCACGCCCGTGCCGGCGATCACCAGGTCGAGGAAGGCCTGGTGCATCTCAAGCGCGAAGTTCGACCGGTCGAAATGCCCCTGCAGCGTCTCGGCCACGTCCTCAAGCGCGATGGCCGCTTCCGTGTCGCCCTCGAGAGGGCGCGCCGGCGCCAGGCCGAACCAGCGCGACCAGGGTGGCGTCAATTCCGCCAGCAACGAGGCGGCGAGCTGTTCCGCCGCATCGGCCGCCGTCGCGTCGTACAGCGCCACGCGCCCGCCCGTCGTCGGCGGCAGCACATGGTCGTAGCAATCCTGCCACAGCGCATCCTGGTCGCGGCGGCGATCGAGCGCCCGCGCCTGGCGCGCGAGGATTTCCTCTGGCGTCATGGCGTCATTCCCCCAGCAGCGACTTGCGCGTCGCGGTGAAATCGGCGCGCGCGCCAAGCAGGCCGCGGTTGGACGTCGCGATGGTGCCGGCGATGCCGCGTGTCGCGCGGCTCCGCGATTCGGCCCGGGACGTGGCGGCAGCCTCATCGGCGGCCTCGGTCGCATCGGTGGTTGTCGTCGTCGTGGTCGTGGTCGACGGCGCGATGACGACCGGCTTCGGGGCTGTGAACAGGCCACCCATGCGCACGCGGCTCCTTGGCGGATGGAGGAAGGGCTTCCTCCCCGCCTGGCCGAAAAGGCCGCGGGCCCGCCCCTCCGTCAGGAGGAGCGGGCCCGCGCAAGTCTTCGGGGGGAACAGGAGGAAGGCCGCCGGACGCAATGCGCCCCTTGGCGAGAGGGGTGATAGATCAGGCCACAGACGCGGTCAAGACTTTTTTCCTATTTTCTCCATTAATCTTCGCGAGCCGCCGGAACAGGCCCCAGGGCGTCACGGCGAAGGGCGCACCGGCGCCCAGCACGGCGCGGCAGAGCCCCACGCAATTCATCGGCAGCAGCCCCGGCAATGCGGTGCGATGCGGTGCACCGGGCGCGAAAGGCCCGGCGACCACCAAGCCAGCGCGGCGATAGAAGCCCGGCAGGTCGAAATCCGCCGGAACGGCGAGGCGCATGACCATCACCCGCCCCGACAACGGCTCAAGCACCGTCCATCCGGCTTCGTCCCGCAGCGCCGCGAAGCAATGCCGGAAGCCGCGTCGCAAGGGCCGCAGCCAGAACTGATCGGCGTCGCCTCCAAAGGCGATCCAGACGAGTTGCGGCGCCTCGCGCGCAGCACGCAGACGGGGGGTCATGCGGGTGCGGATGGATGGAGGGGGGCTGCTCCATGCGCGTGGAGATGAGGCGACGGTAGGCCGAAAGGCCTTGGCAAACCTCAACCTGGCGCCGGGCAGAACGGACAGTTCGCGCCGCCGGAAAGCCCGCCATGCCCAACGCCCGGATTTCCCTGCCCATCGTGCCCAACACGACCGTCATCATGCGGCCCGAGCCATCC